>JAFUKJ010000083.1 GCA_017467805.1 Lachnospiraceae bacterium | reverse complement strand
GAGGGGGTCGCGGGTTCGATCCCCGTCTCGCGCTCTTGACTTCCAAGATTAATCTTGGAAGTTTTTTTCTGTCTTGAGTAAAAATAAAGGAGGGGATAAGTTTCCCCTCCTTTACCTTAGGCATATTCTCAATTTATCCCACATGTCTCTCGAATCTTGTAAATCCAAGAATAGATTCAATCTCTGCTAAGGCGTCCTGTGGAATTACAAAGCCGCTGGCTTCAAGGTTGCTCTGTAGCTGTGATGGTTTGCTGGCGCCTGTAATAACACTGCTTACAATCTGTTTGCGAAGAATCCATGCAAGAGCTAATACAGGAAGTGTAGTACCAAGCTCGTTTGCAATCTTTGAGAGCTTCTCAACCTTATCCAGATTTTCATCAGTAAGTAAATTATTAATCTGCTTATCTGCCTGATGAGTTGCGCGTGAACCTTCAGGGTATGGCTGATCTTTTTTGTATTTTCCAGTCAGTAAGCCCTGTGCTAGTGGAGAAAACGGTGTAATTCCGATACCGTATTTTTCACAGACATCTATAATCTCATGCTCGATATAGCGGTCCATCATATGATACTGAGGCTGAATAACAGTCATAGGATGAAGATGATATTCTCTGATAATACGCTGAGCTTCTTCAAGTCTTGCTGCACCCCATTCCTCACTGACACCATAATATAAGATTTTTCCCTGACAAACTAAATCGTTTAACGCACGAAGAGTTTCTTCCATAGGTGTAGTTGGGTCAAAACGATGGCAGTAGTATAGGTCGATGTAGTCCATTTGCATATTTTGCAGGCTTCTGTCTATATTCTCAAAGATATGCTTTCTGGATAACCCCCACTCATTTGCGCCTCTTCCAGTTGGGAAGAATACCTTGCTTGACACTACATAACTGCTACGGGAATAGTCCTTTAAAACTCTGCCTAAGAAGCGTTCAGCTTCTCCGCCGCTATAAGCATCAGCACAGTCAAAGAAATTGACTCCTGCGTCATAAGCCAGTCTTACAGTTTCTTCGGCGATAGCCGCCTGTTCACTTCCACGCAAATCCGTCATCCAGCTTCCAAGAGCAATTTCACTTACCTTCAATCCTGATTTTCCAACGTTACGATAATTCATATGTATACACATCCTTTCAGTATTCGTTACTTTCTTTACATAGTGTAACACTTCAAGTATACTTGAACTCAAGATAAAAAATGGAGGCAGATTATGAAAACATACACAATAAAAGAAATGTCAGAGCTTTATCATATTCCTGCATCTACTCTTCGTTACTACGAGGAGATAGGATTATTGGTAAATGTAGGACGAACTGCAAATCATCAGCGTATTTATACGGATGAGCATATAGTGAGAATGGATGGGATTACCTGTTTTAAGAACACAGGATTACCGATTGCCCAGATTCAGGAATTTTATCGCTATGAGTGTGATATACCAGCCAATATTGATGCAATTATAGCTTTGGTGGAGAAGCATGAGGCAGATACAGTTAGGCAGATTGAGAAGATGCAAAGTGATTTATTGCATATCAGGCATAAGGTTCGATTTTATCAGGGAATCAAGAAAGCAATTGATAATCAGACCCAGTGGCCCGATTGGAATGAAATTTGAACACTAAAATAGTGTAAAATATTGAAAAAATTACACAATATGATACAATTATGATTGAATGGATATATTGTCTGTTAATTCAAAGCGTGTATGGGGTGGAATTCAAATGAATAAGGAAAAGAAAAAATGGGTACCGATGCCGTCCGATAAGATTTTTAAGTATATGTCAATTATTACATATGTTGTTGCGGCAGTATTTGGTGTAAGGAATTTAATTAGTGGCAGTTGGATTGCTGTAGGGGTAATTTGTTTAAGTTTGGCAGCATTTTCTTTCGTTAATTTAGTATTAAAAAAGAAAAATGCGTCAGAAGAGACACAACAAATGGCGGTGTGCATCAGTTTGGCTGTGCTGGTATTTGCAATTTCGCTATTCAGCGGCTCTTATTATAGTGATGATTTCCCGTTATTTTTAGCAGTAATCGGTTTGACGGGATTATACATGCAGCCGAGGTTTACCTTCATACAGATTATTGTAATAGATGTTTTATTAATTCTTATGTATATTATTCATCCTGAAAAGGCAGAGAGCATGTCACAGTATATTATGTGTACAGCCATTCTGACCGTGGGTGGCGCGGTATTTTATCAGACGGTTAAGCGTGGTCGGGCTTTCATAGAGATAAGTAATGAGCGTGCGCGTGAGGCAGAGGCATTATTAGGGTCTCTTACAACCATTGGTGAGGAGCTTCAGGTAAATGTGAATCATTCTGCAGACCGAATGAGCAGTATGAGGGATGCGAATGAAAGATTAGCACAGAGCGCAAACGAGCTTTTGAAGGGTTCTGAGAGTCTGGCACAGGGAGCAGGTGAGGTATCTAATTCGTGTGAGGATGTACATGAAAAGATTCAGGTAACGGAGCAGCAGATTGGTGCTTTGGATTTGGAGGTACAGACCTTTGAAAGTGCCTTGAATGATACACATAAGCATATGGATGCGATGAGCCGTCAGATGATGTCTGTTAAGACAACTATGAATGAGGCAAGTCAGGTATTCCAGATGATGAGTGAACAGATGGATTTGATTTTTGATACGACCAAGCAGCTTAACAGTATTGCTAACAGTACGGCGATGCTGGCTTTGAATGCTTCGATTGAGGCTGCAAGAGCAGGTACGGCAGGCGCAGGTTTTGCAGTAGTTGCTTCTAAGGTGCAGGAGCTTGCGGTAGACAGTAATGCATGTTCGGGTCGTGTATCTGATATTGCAAGCCAGATGCAGGCGCAGGTACAAGAGACAACAGCCCAGTTTGAGGAGAGTACGGAGGCGTTAAATCATTCGCTGGAAACTCTGGGCGAGCTTCAGAAGGGCTTTAAGCAGTTGACAGAGGACTTTGGTTCTCTTTATGGAAATATCGAGGCACAGAATAAGAATGTAACAAGTGTAGATGCTATCTTTGAGGACTTAAAGGATAAGGTTACGGATATGACAGCTTTCTCGGAGGAGAATCAGAGTGTTGTAGATTCTATCACGGATGTTATTCGTATTTATCAGGATAATATGGCGAAGATTATTGATGATTCTGCAAGAGTGCAGGAATTATCGGCATCCATGCTTGATATGGCAAAGAATAGTTAGGAAGGATAAGGTTTTATGGTTTTTAGCTCAACAGTTTTTCTTTTTATATTTTTACCTATAACCTATTTATTACATTTATTAATCCCTAGTATTAAACTGAAAAATGCTATTTTGATTGTGGCAAGTCTTGCGTTTTATGCATTTGGTGAGCCAGGATATATTTTTCTCATGCTCCTGTCCATTTTGGCAAATTATGGATTTGCAAGGCTGATAGCGGCAACTGAGAAACATGCTAAGCTGATGGTAGTGCTTGCGATTATCTTTAATATCGGAATGCTGGTACTTTTCAAATACAGTGCTTTGATTATATCAAGCTGTAATGCGCTGACAGGATTACATTTCCCAGTGCCGCAGATTGCGCTGCCGATAGGTATTTCTTTCTATACCTTTCAGGCGTTATCATACTGTATTGATGTATATCGTGATAAAAACACGGTACAGAAGAGCGTTTTTAAGCTGATGTTGTATATCAGTTTATTCCCACAGCTGATTGCGGGACCAATTGTAAAGTATCACGATGTGGAAGCACAACTGACACATAGAACCATGACTATCGACAAGACAGCGGGAGGTCTTGTGAGATTTATCTATGGTCTTTCTAAAAAGCTTTTGATTTCTAATGCAATGGCATTGGTTGTAGATACTTTGTTTGAAACAGAGATGAATATGGCACTTACCGCATGGGCAGTGGCAATATGCTATGTGTTACAGATTTACTTTGACTTTAGCGGTTACTCTGATATGGCAATCGGCTTGGGCAAGATGTTCGGATTCGATTTCCTTGAGAATTTCAATTATCCGTATATCTCAAGCAGTATTCAGGAGTTTTGGAGACGCTGGCACATTTCCCTTTCTACATGGTTTAAGGAGTATCTGTATATTCCTCTTGGCGGAAACAGAAAGGGCGAAGGACGTACCCTGTTAAATAAGTTTATCGTATTCGTATGCACGGGTATTTGGCATGGTGCAAACTGGACCTTCCTTGCGTGGGGCTTATTCCACGGATTGTTTATTATGCTGGAGTACAAGAAATGGATACCATTTTTGAAGAATAAGGTATTGGCACATATTTATACCATGCTTGTAGTAATTTGCGGATTTGTTATTTTTAGAGCGGATACAATTGGACAGGCTGGACATATATTGGCGTCCATGTTTACAGGCTTTACCTATGAGGCAGGTGAGCATATGCTGTTGGCAAAGCTTGCAACGCCATATACTGTGTGTTGCCTGATTGTAGGTATCGTGCTTAGTACACCTGTATCAAAGTATGTAAAGAATACTAAGGTTTTAAAATATGTAACAGCAGTAGGATTGTTTATTTTGTGTGTTATGAGTCTTGCAACCAGCAGCTATAATCCATTTATTTACTTTAGATTCTAGGGGAGGAGCAGGCTATGAAAAAGACTTTGAAATTATTATTTATCATCGGCTTCTTTGTGGTGTGTATTCTGCCTGTAGGGCTGATGTGGGCAGATACATCAACGCTCTCTGAGAATAGAAGCTTATCGAATTTTCCAGAGTGGACTTTGGAAAATGGAGAGTGGAACGAAGAATTCTTCAATGAATTTGAAACCTGGCTTGCAGAGCATTTTGCTTTCAGAGGTGCGCTTGTAGAAGCTGATGGAGCGTTGAAGTACCATGTGTTTGCGTCACCAAGTGATGAGCAGGTTATTATCGGAAAGGATGACTGGCTTTTCTTTGATGCGACCTTGAATGATTATGCAGGAGTAACCTTGTCAGAGGCTGAGATTGATGCAATTGCAGATACCTTACAGAAAACCTGTGAGTATATCGAGAATCAGGGCAAACAGCCTATGATTATGATTGCACCGAATAAGAATACGATTTATCCTGAGCTTATGCCAGACCGCTTTGGCGATAAGAGTGAGGTGAGCAACAGAACACTTTTACATGAGGCTTTGCAGGAGAGAGGTGTTCCTTATCTGGATGCAGCTAAGGTTCTGATTGACTATAAGGCTACGGATGAGGTATATTTGCATCATGATACGCACTGGAATAATACAGGTGCAAGATTGGTGATGAATGCATTATATAAGGCGTGGGGACTTGAGGATGAGTACGAGCTTACGGGTTATTCTGTAGAGAATACTCATGAGTCTGATTTGTATCAGATTCTTTTCCCGCAGAGCGAGGAACTGGAGGCGCAGAGAGCCTACGAGGCTGGAAATGAGTTTGATTATAAGGGTAGAGTCAGAAGTATGGATGACCTGAAGATTCAGACCAATTGCGAGAATGGAAATGGTAAAAGCGTTCTGGTATATCGAGACAGCTTTGGAAGAGCTATGATTCCATATATGGGAGAAACCTTTAGCCAGTGTGTATTTAATCGTTCTACACCATATGATTTGTCTTTGGTGGAAGAAACGGAATGCGATTATGTATTGATTGAAATTGTAGAGAGAAATATTGCAGATTTAGGCGACATTGAGGTGCCATAATTGCAAGGTGATTATGGCAGAGCGATGCTAATGGGAGGTGACACGCTTGGAGCGTAAGTTTAAGGAATTATATCTGGCTGGAGAGATTGAATTTGAGGAAATTGACGAATACAGCTATCAGTGGGGCATGAGTGATGAGGAGTGTACGCTGGCGCAGTATTTAGGCTTAAATGCTGAGGAAGAGGATGCTTGGGTAAGCGACAGTGAAGAGGCTTTGCGTGAGCTGTTAGACAAGCAGAAATTTGTATAAATTGTACATGGATTGTTTGAAGTCATTGTGGTAGTATATAGGCAGTGACTTAAGTAGTCAACTAAAGTCATTTGAAGCGTTTGCGGAAAATGGCTTTTTTCTTTGGGAGGTAAAAGTTAATATGGCAAGAGAGAGACGAAGAAGAAGGAGACGACAGGGCAGTGGACTGAAGTATGTCTTAATCTGTCTTATTTGTGTGTGTATATTATGTTTGGTTCCTGCGGGGTACTATGCGATTAAAAGCTATGTAGAGAATGCGGGAAAGGTGGCCATTACGGATAATATGGTATCTGATGAGCCTGTTATTTTAAGAGATGAACAGCCAAAGGTCGAGGAAACAGAGCCAGAGACTGAGGAGGCTTCTGTGGAGGAAATGACAGAGGAAGCTACAGAAGAGATAATAGAATGGCCAGAGTTTGAGGTTTTGGAGCCTGTGGTTTCAGATACGACAGAGTTTGACCCGATTGGTGCAACGGCATGGCCTGTGCAGGATTTACCTGTATATGACAATATGGCTGTTGTCGTGGATACGATTGCAGCGGGTACGCCGATGCTGGTGCTTTCCTATGAGTACGATTTGTTCAAGGTAAGCTATGATGGCAAGATGGGACTGGTGGCAGCAGATGCCTGTATGATTAATCTTCCTGATGTTATGCAGCAGGAGATGCAGTATGATATTACGAATTCTTACAGTAGTATCTATCGGATACACGGTGATGATATTGATAATGTAACTGGTGAGGTGCTTTATCCATATGTGAAGCAGGGAACGGATAACTATCTGGTACCGCTTTTGGTTCCTGTTGCTAAGGCGTTGTTTGAGGCTGAGGCAGGGGCGTTGGAGATGGGCTATACCATCAAGATATATGATGCATACAGACCTCATTCTGTGACAAATGAGATTTACGATAAGACATCGGCATTTGTGAAAAAGTATCCTGAGTATGTGGATTATATGACTGAGACTGTAAATGGTACAACTTATAAGCAGAGCAATTTCCTTGCAAAAAGCACATCGAATCATAATTATGGTGTGGCTATAGATATTACCCTGGTGAACTGTCATACAGGAGAGGAAATGCAGATGCAGTCAGAAATGCATGAACTGAGTACTTTGTCGGTATTAGACCGCAATAATCCAACGGCAGATGCGTTGCAGGAGCTTATGACGGCATACGGCTTTGAAGGATTGAAATCAGAGTGGTGGCATTTTCAGATTAAGGCGTGCAGAATGTCAGTGGCAAGCTTTCAGGCAAGACCATATGAAGAGCCTGTTGTGAATACGATAGGAGCAGATGTAGGAACGGAGGAAACACAGAAATCTGCAAATAATGAGGTAGAAGAACTCCTGATTTAAAGGTTGACACTACTTTGAAAATAAACTATGATTTGAATAAGAGTGATTTGGGTGTACAAATATTTTAAGGAAAATATTCAGTACACCCTTTTTTTAGACAGATTATGGGGTGTGGAAAGGTAAGGTCAACAAATGAACTCAACATTATGGTATAAGAATCCGACATGGGATTGGAATGAAGCACTTCCGATTGGAAACGGAAGAATCGGCGGTATGATATTTGGCGGCGTACAGTCAGAGCATATGCAGGTAAATGAAGATTCTGTATGGTATGGCGGTCCGATGGAGAGAAATAATCCAAGTGCAAAGGAGAAACTTTCAGAGATTAGAAGTTTGATTCTGAATGGACAGATACATAAGGCAGAGAGACTTTGTAAGCGTGCGATTGGCGGAACACCACAGGGAATGCGTATTTATCAGCTGCTTGGCGATTTTGATATTAATTATGATATGGGACAGGTGGAGGTAACGGATTATAAGAGAAGTCTCTGCCTTGATACTGCGATTGCAAATGTTGAGTTTGTGGCAGATGAGACACTTTATACCAGAGAGTTCTTTATGTCAGCAGTGGATGATGCGTGTTTTATTCATCTGACTGCAAAGGGCAAGAATAAGATGAATGTAGATGTGATGCAGACAAGACATCATCTCTATGATTATGCAAGAAAGTCAGGTGAGGACATGATTATCCTTGGCGGTAATCTTGGTAAGGATGGCTTGGACTATGCCATGATGTGCAAGGCAGTAACACCTGACGGTAAGATTGAGGTAGTGGGGGAGACGCTTTCGATCGATGATGCAAGCGAGATATATCTTTACTGGGGAGCTGGCACGACCTATCGTATGGAAAAGCTTGAGGAAGAGATTGCAGCACAGTTAAATGCGGCAGCCGCAAAGGATTACGAGGCTTGTAAGCAGGCACATATTGCAGATTATCAGTCTTATTTTAACAGAGTGGAGATGAAGCTGGATGCACCTGTAGATAAAGATATTATTCCTACGGATGAGCGTCTTGCGCTGATTGCCAAGGGAGAAGAGGATAACGGCTTAGAGAAGATTTACTTTGATTTTGGCAGATATTTATTGATTAGCTGCTCAAGACCAGGTACACTTCCTGCGACCTTGCAGGGAATCTGGAATAAGGATATTGAGGCACCTTGGGATTCTAAGTACACGATTAATATTAATACAGAGATGAATTACTGGCCTGCTGAGATTTGTGATTTGGGCGAGTGCCATTTACCATTATTTGAGTTGATTAAGAAGATGCTGCCAAATGGTCAAAAGACAGCAAGAGAAATGTATGGCTGTCGAGGCTTTGTAGCACATCATAATACAGATATCTGGGGTGATACTGCTCCACAGGATTTGTGGCTGCCTGGAAGCTTCTGGGTAATGGGCGGTGCATGGCTTTGTACCCATATCTGGATGCACTATGAGTATACTCAGGATAAGGAATTTTTGGCAGAGATGTTCCCGATTTTAAGAGAGGCAGCATTGTTCTTCCTCGATTTCTGCATTGATTACAAGGGGTATCTGTGTACCTGTCCTAGTGTTTCACCTGAGAATACCTTTATCCTGCCAAATGGTGAGCAGGGAGCAAATTCTGTAGGTGTTACTATGGATAATCAGATTTTAAGAGAGTTATTTACACACTGTCATAAGGCTGCAGTGGTGCTTGGGGTAGAGGATGAGTTAGATAAGCAGATTTGTGAGGCGTGTGAGAAGCTGATTCCGACGCAGATAGGTTCTGACGGACGTATTATGGAGTGGTGCGAGGAATACGGCGAGGCTGAGCCTGGACACAGACATATTTCGCATTTATATGGTCTGCATCCGTCTTATCAGATTACCAAGGATGGCACACCTGAGCTTGCAGATGCGGCAGCATTGACCTTGAAGAAACGCCTTGAAAATGGCGGCGGTCATACAGGCTGGAGCCGTTCATGGATTATGAACCATTATGCAAAGCTTTGGGATGGCGAGGAGGCGCATGAGAATTTGCGTCAGCTTTTGATTAAGTCTACGCTGAATAACTTATTTGACAATCATCCGCCATTTCAGATTGATGGTAACTTTGGTTCGGCAGCAGCGATGGTGGAGATGTTGGTACAAAGCGATGACAGGCGTATTGTACTTTTGCCTGCACTTCCTTTGGTGTGGAAGAGTGGTTCTTTGGAGGGCGTGTGCGTTAGAGGCGGAGCAAAGATGAATATCAGCTGGGCTGATGGAAAGCTTACGAAGGCTTCGATTTGTGCCAAGGCAGATACTACTGTTAAGGTGGTATATGGTAAGAAGAGTGTAGAGCTTGCATTGAATGCGGGTAAGTGGACAGAAATAGAGTTTTAATTAAGGAGGCAGGTTTTTCCTGCCTCCTTTTTCTTGAAGAATAAATTTTGAACACACCTATTGACATACAATTATATACATGCTATATTAATACTACGACAGGCGTAGTACGATAGACGTAGCAACGACAGACGTACCTACGATAGACGTATCAACGTCAGTCGTAGGATGATGTATGAATTTCAATTGTATAAGGAGGCTCATATATGATAAGCATTAGCAGCGATGTCATTAGAGGATATAATGACACGATGATTCTGTATCTGCTATTGGAGAAGCCCTCATATGGCTATGAGATATCCAAGCAGATTAAGAGCCTGTCCGAAGAGAAATATGTGATAAAGGAGACAACGCTTTACTCAGCCTTTACGAGAATGGAGAAGAACGGATATGTGGAGTCCTTCTCAGATGAGGACATGAGCAATGGTAAGAAGAGAACCTATTATCGCATTACCGAGGCAGGAAGAGCGTATTATCAGGAGAAATGCGCTGAGTGGAACCTAACAAAGGAAGTTGTTGAGAAATTTATCGAAGGAAATTAAGAGAGGGAGAGAATATGGAAACTTTACGCAATTATTTAAAATCAATGTTTCAGAATTTGCCGAATACAAGAGAGGTACAAAAGGCACAGTATGAATTAGGACAGATGATGGAGGATAAGTATAACGAGCTGAAGAGCGAGGGTAAGTCAGAGAATGAAGCAATTGGTATTGTAATCTCTGAGTTTGGTAACTTAGAGGAGCTGGCAGCAGATTTAGGAATTGATAGTTATATTCATCCTGAGCAGCAGGCGATGTATGATAAGAGAAATATTACACAGGATGAGGCAGAGAGCTTTATTGCTGATAAGCAGAAGTCAGGCGTTATGACAGCCTTGGGTGTATTGCTTTGTATTATGTGTGTAACACCGTTTATACTTTTAGAGTATATAGGAAGTGGCAGTTCAGTATTGGGATTAGCTGCTATGTTTGGAATGATTGCAATTGCAATAGGCTTTTTCGTATTTTCAAAAGTGTATATGGATAAGTGGAGCTTCTTAAATCGTCAGTCTTGCAGCATGGATTTTTCAACGACTGACTATGTACATCATGAAAGAGAGAATTATCGCATGACACATGCAGTGCTGATTACAGTGGGAGTGATGCTTTGTGTACTTTCCTTTGTACCAGCTGCTATTATGGATGAGCTTGATATGTCAGAGCTTATGACAGAAGGTGTTGCTCCAGTTATTTTATTTGCAATGATTGCCGTTGGTGTATTTTTCTTTATCGTGACAGGTAACAGAATGAAGGCTTATAACACTTTGCTTTCTGTAAATGAGAGAGGTACTATGGGAGGAAGCTTTGTGGATTCACAAAAGGAGCAGGTACATTATGATAGCAAGACCGTGTCTGCAGTGATGTCAGTATACTGGCCAACAGTAACCTGTATTTATCTTTGTTGGAGCTTTTTAACAATGGATTGGCATATTACATGGGTTGTTTGGGTAATTGCTTCACTGGTAGAGATGTTTATTAAGAATATGAATAGAGATTATTAATCAGACAGAAAGGTAGAGAGAGCATGAGAAGATTATATATGGGCGTGATTACGCTGGTTACAATTGTTTGCGTACTTGTAGGATGCGCGATTCACTTTGGAGGAAGCTTTGGAGGAATTAATGTAAATATTGGAAATAGAGAGAATCAGGGAAGTGTAAGAGAGGATAATATTGAACTGGATTCCTTTACAAGGATTTGTGTGGATGCAGCAGTCATGGGATTGACGGTAGAAAAGGGAGACGATTATAAGCTTAGTTATAACTGTACCAAGAATCTAATTCCTGAGTATGAGGTAAAGGATGGTGTTCTGTATATTAATCAGAAACAGAAGAATACCAACTGGATTGGAACAAATAACTGTAATGCAATTTTGACAATTCCAGATGGAATTTTGTTGGAAATGGTAGAGATTACATCTGATGTCGGAGATGTGAACCTTGACAGACTTGCAATTATAGACCTTACAGTGTATTGTGATGTAGGAGATGTTAGTGTACAAGAGTCTGTTATCGGGGATGCTAAGATGGAACTGGATGTAGGCGATTTGGACATTAGCGATTCTGAGTTTGAAAGCTTGGATGTATATTCTGATGTCGGAGATATTGATATAGACTCGGCAGCAGATTTGTCAGATTATACTTTTGATATCGCAGCAGAGTTAGGAGACATTGAAGTGAATGGCAAAGACTATAAGGATGAGTGCTATATCAAAGGCGATCAAGGTCTGATTAAGATTGGCGCAGATATTGGTGATATAGAGATTTCCTGGGATGGTGAATGATAGAATGACAGAACTGGAAGAATATTATAACAAATTTAGCGAGGAGAAGCGTCTGGACTCCAGACATGGGCAGACGGAGTATAGAGTGTCCATGAAGTATATTCATGAATATATTCCGTCTGACAGGGAGCCGCAGGATATTAAGATACTGGATATTGGTGCAGGCACGGGCAGATACAGTGTGGCGTTAGCGAATGAAGGCTATGATGTGACTGCTGTAGAGCTGGTAAAGTATAATCTTAGTCGTATCAAGGCAAAGAACAGTACTGTAAAGGCGATGCAGGGCAATGCCATGAATCTTAAGAAGCTTGCCAGCGAGCAGTTTGATGTAACGCTTTTGTTTGGACCAATGTATCACCTCTTTGGCTTTGATGATAAGAAGAAGGCTTTGGAGGAAGCAAAGCGTGTGACAAAGCCAGGCGGTGTGATTCTTGTGGCGTATTGCATGAATGAGTATGGTGTGATTACCTATGCTTTTAAGGAGAAGCATATCAGGGAGTGCATGGACGGCAAGCGTCTGACTGAAGATTTTAAGACGATATCCGAGCCAAAGGAGTTATACGATTATATGCGTATCGAGGATATTAATGCGCTGAATGAGGCGACAGGCTTGGAGCGTATTAAGATATTGTCCCCTGACGGACCAGCCAATTATATCCGACCTTTCTTAAATCAGCTGTCAGATGAAGAGTTTGAATATTTTATTCAATATCAGATGGCAACCTGCGAAAGACAGGACTTAATTGGTGCAGGGGCGCATACACTGGATATTCTCAGAAGATAGAGGTATTTTACCATTGTTTGAATGGACTAATTGTTGCAAAAAGTCCGTGCTTTTAAAATAAAATATTGACAAATGGTAAAATATGCATTATTGTAAACATAACAACAAAATATTCCGATGAGGGAGTAGTGGCACAGGAAGTGTGGCAAGTCAACATACTGACCGTAAGGTCTGGCTTGTCTTAAATAACGAGACTCATGTATGGCAACAGGCTATATGTGGTGTCTTTTTATTTTTGATTTTGAATTTAGAACCGGGTATAGCTTTTGAGATAGCTATACCCGGTCTTTTGTTGCTATTAACTATGAGGAGGAGAAAGTTATGTTTCTGGAAATCAATCAAATCAAAAAGCATTTTGGCGAAGGAGATAGCAGAGTAGAGGTGCTAAAGGGTATTGATGTGGAGATTGAGAAAGGAGAGATTTGTGTACTACTGGGTCCATCTGGTTCTGGAAAGTCTACATTGTTAAATATTATCGGTGGTATTGACAGTGCGGACAGCGGTTACATAGCAATTAATGGCGAAAAAACAGCGGACATGAATGAGAAGAAGCTGACGCAGTATCGAAGAAAGCATCTGGGCTATATTTTTCAGATGTATAATCTGATACCAAATCTCAATATCAAGGAGAATATTGAGGTAGGAGCATATCTTAGTGATAATCCGTTGGATGTGGATGAAATCTTACATACGCTTGGGCTTTACGAGCATAGGCACAAGCTGCCAAATCAGCTTTCAGGCGGTCAGCAGCAGAGAACGGCAATCGGACGTGCCATTGTGAAGAATCCAGATATTCTTTTATGTGATGAGCCAACAGGAGCGTTGGACTATAATACTTCCAAGGAAATTCTGAAGCTGATTGAAGATATTAATAAGAAGTATGGCAACACGGTTGTAATGGTTACTCATAATGATGCCATTAAAAATATGGCAGACCGCGTGATTAAGCTTAGAGACGGTGTTATCAGAAAGAATTATCTCAACGAAAATAAAATATCAGCTGCAGAGCTTGATTGGTAGAGGGGGAGAGCGTATGAGAAACCCATTAATCAAAAGAATACCAAAAGAGTTAAAGGGCGATTTTGCCAAATATATTGTTTTGTTTACATTTATAACAGTTATGGTGGGCTTTATTTCAGGTTTCCTTGTGGCTTCAGGCAGTATGACACAGGCATACGATGAAAGCTTTGAAAAATATCATATTGAGGATGGTAATTTTGAACTGTTATATCAGGCAGATGAGGCCTTGGAGGAAGTCTTTGAGCAGGAAAAGATAAACCTGTATGAGAACTTTTATTATGACAAGGAAACCAAAGACTTTGAAAGCACAATTCGTATCTTTCAGAATCGCGAAGAGGTCAATCTGGTGTGTGTTATGGAAGGGGAGCTTCCTGCAAAAGAGCATGAAATTGCCATAGACAGAATGTATGCAGAGAATAACGGGCTTGAGGTTGGCGATGTGCTGGAGATAGGAGACAAGAGCCTTACCACAACAGGACTTGTAGCTTTGTCGGATTATAGCGCATTGTATGAAAGCAACTCAGACATGATGTTTGATGCTTTGAAATTCGGAGTGGCAGTTGTAACCAAGGAGTGCTTTGATACCTTCGGAGAGGGAGGCTTGCATTATAGCTATTCATGGAACTATGACGAGAGACCAGCTGATGACATGGAGGCAAAGGAGAAGGCAGAGGAGCTGTTGGAGCTGATTGTAGAGAAGGCTGTGATTACGAACTTTAATCCTCAGTATGCAAATCAGGCAATACAGTTTACAGGAAATGATTTAGGACGAGATGGAATGGTAATGGCAGCGCTCCTCTACATTATTGTTGTGATTATTGCATTTATCTTTGCGATTACTACAATAAATACCATCACCAAGGAGGCAATGGTAATCGGAACCCTAAGAGCATCGGGGTACACAAGAGGAGAGCTGCTGATACATTATCTTACTATGCCGATATTGATTACCATTGTGTCGGCACTTCTTGGAAATATTCTTGGATATACGGTATTTAAGGATATTGCTGCCGATATTTATTATCAAAGCTACAGTCTGCCTACCTATGTCACAATATGGAATGCAGATGCTTTTGTGAAGACTACGGTAATTCCAGTATTGCTTATGCTTGGGATAAATTTTGTGATACTTGCCAATAAGCTTAAGCTTTCACCGCTAAAATTCATTCGCAGGGATTTGAATCCAAGACAGAAGAAAAAGGCTTTCCGCCTGAATACAAGAATAGGAATCATGAAGCGTTTTCGCCTGAGAATTATATTCCAAAATATGCCTAACTATATCATGATTATCGTAGGAATTTTCCTCGCAAATGTTATTTTGCTGCTTGGTGTTGCGTTCCCTGCTTTGCTGGATAAGTACCAGACAGATATAGCATCCAATATGCTTGCTGAGTATCAGTATGTGTTAAAGGCACCGCTCGAAACAGAGAATGAGGGAGCAGAAAAATATTGCGTAACTACCTTGGAAACTGTAGATGATAAGCTAAGAAGCGAGCAGGTTACTGTTATGGGAATCGCTCCTGAAAGCGAGTTCGTAGATATTTCCTTTGGGAAGGAAGAGGTATATATTTCGGATTCGTATGCTGAGAAATTTTCCCTTGGTAAGGGAGATACACTCGTGATGCAGGCGGAATATGAGGATAAGGAATATCAGTTTACTGTTGCAGGTGTTTACCACTATCCAGCAGGAATTGCGGTATTTATGGAGCAGGAATATTTCAATGAAGTGTTTGAGTATGAGGCAGAGTATTTTAACGGGTATTTTGCAAGTACAGAGATTACGGATATTGAAGAAAAGTATATTGCAACCAAGATTACGGAGGATGACCTTACAAAGACCTCCCGTCAGCTGACACATTCCCTTGGAAGCATGATGGATATGATTTTGGTATTGGGCGTGGTCATGTACATGATGATTATTTATCTTTTGACGAAAATTATCATTGAGAAGAATGCACAGTCAATTTCCATGACAAAGATTCTTGGCTATACGAATGGAGAGATTAGCGGTCTCTATGTTATGGCAACAAGTCTGGTAGTAATTGGAGCGCTGGCATTGACGATACCACTGGCAGACAGGGTGATGGAATATGTCTGTATCTGGATGCTCTCGGAATATTCGGGCTGGATACCGTATTATGCGCCGATAACAGCATATCTGAAGATGATTATGTTAGGCGTTGTATCCTATGCGATAATTGCTTTTACCCAGTATCGAAAGGTAAAGCGTATTCCGATGGATATGGCATTGAAGAATGTGGAGTAGACATAATATGTAAATAAAAGAGCGTTGTCATTGTGAAATGAAATTCGACACGATATAATAAACATATATATATCGAAGAAAGGGCGGTGAATTTCATGAAAATGACAACGCTTTGTTATATTGAGCAGAAAGACTGCTATCTGATGCTTCACAGAATTAAGAAGAAGCAGGATGCCAATGCAGGGAAGTGGATTGGTGTAGGCGGTCATATAGAGGCAACAGAAAGCCCTGAGGAGTGCCTTATCAGAGAGGTAAAGGAAGAGACGGGCCTAACCCTGACAAAATATCGTTTTCGCGGACTGATTACCTTTGTCAGTGATGAGTGTGAGCAGGAGATGATGTGTCTTTTCACGGCAGATGAATTTGAAGGCGAGCTTACGGAATGTAATGAAGGCGAGCTTAAGTGGATACCGAAGTCTGAGGTGCCGAAGCTTCCAACCTGGGAGGGGGATGCGTTGTTCATAAAGCTTCTCTTAGAGGGGGAAGACAGGTTCTTTACTATGAAGCTAATGTACGAAGGTAACAAGCTGGTAAAGCATGAAACGATGATTTATTAGAGAAGGAGGATACAAGCTATGAAGACACAGAAGAATCAGATTTGGAATTACAATCATGACATTGATTTAGAGAAATGTGGTGAGGGTGTTGAGAGAAAGATTCTTGCGTATACAGATGAAATGATGTGCGTGGAGAATCATTTCAAAAAGGGTGCTGTAGGAGCATTTCACAGTCATCCACATACGCAGATTACCTATGTGGTGTCAGGACAGTTTGAGTTTGAGATAAATGGTGAGAAGAAAATTGTAAATGCTGGAGATTCCATGTTGAAAAAGGATGGTATCGTACATGGCTGCGTATGCTTACAGGAAGGTATTCTCTTAGATATTTTCACGCCAATGAGAGATGAGTTCGTATCTTAATGAATAAGATATAAATCATAACTTCTTAATTTTCTGAAAATAAAGGCAAAATATTGAAAATTGATTGTTGCAGGAGTACAATTAAAGAAAAGCAAGAATTTTAGAAATGTGAAAAGTCTGTTAAGAGCAAAGGATAGCTTTGGACAGGCTGTTTTGCAATGATGTGGGAAAGATTTCAGAAAGTGAGAGGGATAATATGACGAGGGAACAGTATAGAGTTGCGAACAAGCGGGTTCGGAATGCAATATTGGTTATCTTAGCGTATATTGCACTGACATTGGGACTTGCAGTGGCTTTTACAACAGCTACATGGAAGGTTTGGATTCAGTTTTTGGCAGCAGTTGTTGCGATTATATTTAATATTGTAATCTATAAGATGCAGAAGGAGACAAAGCTTGGTGGTATATTGATGCTTCTGAGTGCATCGTTGGTATATTTCATACAGGCGCTGCTTAATACGACGGATGGTACATATGTATATGCATTTCCGATTATGTTTGCGGCTATGGCGTTTCTGAATGTCAGACTGCTTTATTGGGGAAATGGGGTAGTACTTGTTTCATGTCTGGTTAGAATGATTATCCGAACAATACAGGCTGGCGAAGTGGTATCGGATAGTGTGATTTCGCTTATGATTGTGGCAGTTACAGCTGTTGTATCCATTGCTGTTGCAAAGACTCTGGTTCGTTTTAATGCAGAGAATATGTCTGCGATTCAGGATGCGGCTTCTAAGCAGGAGACGATGAATAAGAAACTGGTAGAAGTAGCAGAGAATATCATGGATAATTTTGATGCTTCTGAGCATATGATGGCAAACCTTGATTCCAGTATTGATACCTGTAACGGCTCTATCAGCAATATTGCAGACAGTGCGGAGAGTACGGCGCAGGCAATACAAAAGCAGGCGGCTATGTGTGTGGATATTCAGAAGAATACAGACATGGCAGGTAGCAGTACGAAGGAAATGATAGATGCGTCTGTGAAGACTACGGTTATGGTAATGGAAGGTGCAGAGGTGGTAAAGCAGCTCCAGCAGCAGGCTGACATTGTTGCAGATGCAAGCGGAGTTACTGTAGAGGTAATCGAGAGACTGACTAAGAAGGTAGAAGAGGTACAGAACTTTGTTGGAGCAATCATTAGTATCTCTAATCAAACAAACTTACTTGCTTTGAATGCTTCTATCGAGGCAGCAAGAGCAGGTGAGGCAGGAAAGGGCTTTGCGGTTGTAGCAGACGAGATTCGTCAGTTATCCGAGCAGACAAAGGATGCTTCTAACCACATTACACAGATTATTGATGAATTGAATGCGGATACCAAGCTTGCAAACGAAAGTATTACAAACTCCGTTAATTCTGTAAATAAGCAGAATGAGTTAATCGAAGAAACGAGAGTGAAGTTTGAAAGCGTAAATACAGAGGTTGGTGCATTAGATAGAAATATTCGAAGCACAGAGCAGGTTATTGGAGAGATTATCTCAGCGACAGCTGTTATCTCAGAGAATATTAATAATCTGTCAGCCACCAGTCAGGAGGTTGCCGCTTCTTCCGCAGAGGGCTTGAAGGCATCAGAAGCAACCGTAGCAGATATGAAGGAATGTAAGAGATTGTTGGAAGAAATATTTGCTCTTGCAAAGGATTTAAAAGAGTCTATTTAAAATTTGATAATTATGATATAATGCAAATTGCCGCTTCTAATGGTGAAGCGGCAATTCTTACGTTTTAGGAGTTATCAATATGAGTTTAAAGATACGAAATTCTTTTTTATTAATGATTGCAGCCCTGATATGGGGAACCGCATTTGTGGCACAGAGCGAGGGCTGTGATGCGATAGGGCCGTATGCATTTAACTGCGTTCGTTCCTTTATTGGAACGGGGGCACTTTTAGTAGTAATCTTTGTATTGGATAAGCTGGGGCTTAGCAAGAAGAAGCCACAGACCAAGGAAGAGAAGAAGCTGTTATTAAAGGGCGGCGTCAGCTGTGGTGTTGTACTCTTTGTGGCAGCTAATTTACAGCAGGTGGGACTTTACTATGGAACGAGCGCAGGTAAGGCGGGATTCTTAACAGCTTGTTACATATTGCTGGTGCCGATTATCGGGATTTTCCTGAAGAAGAAATGCGGTTGGAATATCTGGATTGGTGTGGTGCTGACAGTGATAGGACTTTATCTGTTGTGCATGAGCGGAAGTCTTACCCTGCAGTTTAGTGATGGATTGGTGCTGATATGTGCATTATTCTTTGCGATTCAGATTATGATTGTGGATTATTATTCGCCGCTTGTGGATGGAGTCAGATTATCCTGTATTCAGTTTGCTGTGTGTGCATTGCTTGGGCTGATACCGACTGTCTGCGTGGATATTGGATTTGCACCGAATGCTTTTTGGGAGTGGATTCCGCTTCTGATGACATGGGATGCATGGAGCGCTCTTTTATTTGCAGGTGTGATGTCAAGCGGTGTTGCATTTACCTTGCAGATTATTGCGCAGAATGGATTGAATCCAACTGTAGCCTCATTGATTATGAGTCTTGAGTCTGTATTTGCAGTACTTGCAGGCTGGCTGATTCTACACGAGCGTATGACTGGGCGCGAGATTATAGGGTGTGTGCTGATATTTGGCGCGATTGTACTGGCACAGGTGCCTATGAAGAGAAAATAGTATTATATGGAATTTTACGGGTGTGTCCTGTCGGGTGAAAACTTGGCAGGACACACTTTTATCACATTTTTATCATAATTCAAACATACTTTTATTTTAGTATGGCAGTAATGTGTAAGAAGTAGCTAGAGGTTTGTACTCCAATGGGTATTTCTTACGAAATACAAAACGGAGGGTTATGAAAGTGATAGAAGTTGTAAATCTTACAAAAAAGTACGGAAATCATGTTGCAGTAGACCATCTGTCTTTCAGAGTAGAAAGAGGGATGATTTACGGATTTCTTGGACCAAATGGTGCTGGTAAATCTACGACTATGAACATGATGACAGGCTATATAGCCTCAACAGAAGGAACTGTTAAGATTAACGGTTACGATATTTTAAAGGAGCCTGAGGCTGCCAAGAAGAGCATTGGCTATCTGCCAGAGCTTCCACCTGTTTATCAGGATATGACGGTTAATGAGTACTTGCAGTTTGTTGCAGAGCTTAAGAAGGTAAA
Source organism: Lachnospiraceae bacterium (assembly GCA_017467805.1). Taxonomy (GTDB): domain Bacteria; phylum Bacillota; class Clostridia; order Lachnospirales; family Lachnospiraceae; genus COE1. Next base: position 21,517 of record JAFUKJ010000083.1, on the reverse strand, counting down.
GAAGTCTGAGCGTAAGGAGCAGATCGAGCAGATTATGGAGCAGACAAAGGTTCTTGATGTAAAGGACAGACTGATTAAGAATCTTTCAAAGGGTTACAAGCAGCGAGTTGGTCTTGCGCAGGCGATTGTTGGTTACCCTGAGGTAATTATCTTAGATGAGCCGATGGTTGGTCTTGACCCTAAGCAGATTATAGAGATTCGTGAGTTGATTAGAGAGCTTGCCAAGAAGCATACAGTAATCTTAAGCTCACATATTTTATCAGAGATTAGTGCAATCTGTGACCATATTATGATTATTTCCAAGGGTAAGCTGGTAGCAAGTGATACACCTGAAGGCTTGATGAAGTTACTCAGCGGTGGCAGCAGATTAAGTCTTACCGTAGAGGGAAATAAGGAGAAATTGGATAAGGTATTACATACCATTGAGGCAATTTCAGAGATTAATTATGTGGCTGTTAAAGATGAGAAATGTGTAAAGGCAGAGCTTTATGTGGCAGGCGAGGCTGATATCAGAGTAGAGCTTTTCCACAAGCTGGCAGCAGAGGATTTACCAATTATGGAGCTTGCATTGTCTGAGAAGTCTCTTGAAGAGGTATTCCTTGAGCTGACAGGAGAGGTGAAAGAAGAGGAGGAACAGGCAGATGATAGCAATATTTAAGAGGGAGTTTAAGGCTTACCTGAATTCTGTTGTGGGCTTCCTGTTCATGGCAGTAACATTATTTTTCTTTGGACTTTATACAGCAGTATATAATATGGCATCAGGTTATCCATATATTTCATATACTGTAAGTGCAATATTATTTTTATTCCTTTTATCCATCCCTGTTCTTACTATGAGAATTCTTGCGGATGAGAGAAAACAGAAAACAGACCAGCTGATTCTGACAGCGCCTGTAACGGTAGGTCAGATTGTAGTAGGTAAATACCTTGCAATGGCAGCGGTTTTTATGGTTCCTGTAGCATTTATGTGTGTGGTTCCTCCATTCCTGACACGGTTTGGTAGTGTACCGATGCTGGAGTCCTATGTAGCTATTCTTGCGTTTGCTTTATATGGTCTTGCCTGTCTTGCTGTTGGTATGTTTATTTCAAGCTTAACAGAGAGTCAGGTAATTGCAGCAGTATTGTCATTTGGTGCATTATTCCTTACCTATATGATGTCAGGAATCAGCAGCCTGATTTCATCTACAGGAAACATTGTGACTGAGATTTTGAGTGTATTCGATTTCCAGACACGTTTTTCCAATCTGACAAATGGCATTATGGATGTGAATGCTATTGTTTATTTTATAAGCGTTATTGTAGTGCTTTTATTCCTGACAGCGCAGTCTATCCAGAAGCGCAGATATAGTGTATCTGTGAAAAATGTATCTATGGGAGCCTATAGTTCAGTAACAATCGTGATTGCGCTTGCAATTGTTGTCATTGTGAATATGGCAGTGGCTAAGCTTCCGAGCAAGTATACCAATATTGATGTTACAGACGACCAGCTTTACAGTATTACAGAGCAGACCGAAGAGATACTTGCAAATCTTACAGAGGATGTAACAATCTATGCAATCGTAGCAGAGGACAATGCGGATACAACAGTTGCACAGACCTTAAAGTGCTATGAGGATGCATCAGAGCATATTACCGTAACCTATGTGGATCCATTGGTGAATCCACAGTTCTATTCACAGTACTCAAGCAGCATGAGCCAGCATAGCCTTGTTGTAGAGAGTGCTAAGAGATACAAGGTAATAGATTACTATGATTTATATCAGTCAGAAATGGATTATACGACTTATTCAACCACTGTAACAGGTTATGATGCAGAGGGACAGATTACAAGTGCTATTTCCTACTGTGTAAGCGACGATATGCCTAAGGTATATATGATTGCAGGTCATAATGAGTATAGCTTGGATTCAGGCTTTACAACTGCATTGGAAAAGGAAAATATTGAGTACGAGACAATCAGTTTAATGGATTACGAGACAGTACCTGAGGATGCAGAATGTTTAATTATTCATGCACCTGAGAGTGATTTTTCAGAGGATGATGCAACAAAGGTAATTGATTACATTAATCAGGGTGGTAAGGTATTCATGACAACTGAGTATGTACCTGAAGACCAGCCAAACTTCGAGAGTATTATGGAAGCCTTTGGAATCTCTTTAATCAAGGGCTATGCCGTAGATGTGCAGGCAGGTAATTACTATCAGACACCAATCTATCTTTTGCCAAATGTAGAGGTATCAGCATACTCAAGTAATTTAACAGGTGATTATACCTATGTATTTGCGCCATATGCACAGGGACTTGAGGTGGCAGAGGACACAGATGAGATTACCTATACAACACTTTTAACAGCGTCGGAGGAATCCTATGTAAAGACAAATCTTGAAGCTGCAACAAGCTTTGAGAAGGAAGAGGGAGACGTAGAAGGACCAATCACCCTTGGTGTCGTAGCAGAAAAGACCACAGATGCAGGTACAGGAACATTATTCGTATTCTCATGTGCGCAGATTTTCACAGACAGTGCAAGTCAGGCTGTATCAGGAACGAACCAGCAGCTGTTCTCTAATATTATGGGAACGGTCGCCAACCATGAGATTAGCGTATCAATTCCTGTAAAGAGCTATACAATGGAATATCTTACAGCTTCTACAGGTGATATTATCCTGTTTGAAGTGGTAGCAATTGTTGCGATTCCATTGGCATTGATTATCATTGGACTTGTGATTTGGTTAAAGAGGAGGAAGAAATAATCTATGGAAAAGCAGAAGAAACAATTACTTCTTATGGCATTTTTACTGATAGTAGCAATTCTGGCATTTGTTGGAATTTCCGCAATTCCTGAGGAGGAAGAAGAGGAAGCGGTTACTTATCAGATTACAGATATGGCAACAGATAGTGTAACAAAGCTTGTGTATACCTTTGATGATGTCCATGTAAAGCTTGCAAAGTCAGGTGAGGAATGGCTAAATGACGAGGATAAGTCCATGGATCTGGATGAGGCAGCAGTTGAGGATATGATTGACAGAGTGGCATCACTTACCTCGGAGGATAAGATTGAAAATGTAGAGGATGCAAGTATCTATGGATTAGATGCAGCGACTAAGAATGTTCTGATATCTGATGGAACAACAACCTACACCTTGGTAATTGGTGATTATAATGACCTGACATCTACCTACTATGTCTGCTTAGAGGATGACATGAGTACCGTATATACAGCCAATTCAACAACAGTTAATGCATTCAATACAGCTGTGGAGGAGCTTATTGTAGAGGAAGGAACCACGACAGAAGTCGCTACGGAAGCTACTACCGAGGAAGTGGTTGAGGAGACTGCAACAGAGGTTGAATTAGAAAATGTTACAGAATAATTTGTGCATAATTATTCAAGAAAGTGGTTGACATTCCGTATTGCGGGGCATATAATGCAAATAAATCAAAGAAAACTTTAATAGTGTAAACCGATGACGTGGAGATAAAAATGAAAGATGCGCTTACAGAGAGTAGGGGAGGCTGAGAGCCCTATAGAGATGCAGTTCATTAAATGGACCACTGAGGGCATAGTGAAAAGCTACGGCTTAGTATTCTATGACGCGAAGACATGCGTGAGTTGTCAGGAATATGTTGGTATTCTGTGAGAGTGTGGTAACACGAATCAAGGTGGCACCGCGGTATAATTGTATTGTATCGTCCTTGACTAAGCGAAGGCTTAGTCAAGGACGTTTTTATTTTCTGCGAAAATAAAAACGTCCAAGTGTATGCACACATAGAAGCAGAGGAATAAGGAGGACGAAATGAGCGAAGGCAGATATGGAAAGCATGGCGGATGTTATATCCCAGAGGTATTAATGTCAGAGATTGAGAACTTAAAGAAGAGTTATGAATATTACAAGAATGATGAAGAGTTTAATAAGGAGTTACAGAAGCTCCTTACTGAATATGCAAACCGTCCATCACTGTTATATTATGCAAAGAAGATGACAGAGGATTTAGGCGGCGCCAAGATTTATTTCAAGAGAGAGGATTTGAATCATACAGGCTCTCACAAGATTAACAATGTACTTGGTCAGGCACTACTTGCAAAGAAGATGGGCAAGACAAGAATTATTGCAGAGACTGGTGCAGGACAGCATGGTGTAGCAACTGCTACGGCAGCAGCTTTATTAGGACTTGAGTGTGAGATTTTCATGGGAGAAGAGGATACCATCCGTCAGGCACTCAATGTATACAGAATGGAGCTTCTTGGTGCTAAGGTTCATGCAGTAAAGAGCGGAACAAGAACCTTGAAGGATGCCGTAAATGAATGTATGCGTGAGTGGACTACCAGAATGGATGACACCTTATATGTACTAGGTTCAGTTATGGGACCACATCCATTCCCTATGATTGTAAGAGATTTCCAGAGTGTTATCAGTAAGGAGGCAAGGGCGCAGATTCTTGAGGCAGAAGGAAAGCTTCCTGATGTAGTTATGGCATGTGTTGGCGGCGGAAGTAATGCAATGGGAATGTTCTATGAGTTTATCAAGGATGAAGGTGTTCGCCTAATTGGCTGTGAGGCAGCTGGTAAGGGCATTCATACAGAAGAGACAGCAGCTACTATTGCAGTTGGAAGAGAAGGAATTTTTCACGGTATGAAGTCGTACTTCTGTCAGGATGAATACGGACAGATTGCTCCTGTTTATTCTATTTCAGCAGGACTTGATTATCCTGGTATCGGACCAGAGCATGCTAACCTTCATGATACAGGAAGAGCAGAGTATGTACCTGTTACAGATGATGAGGCAGTAGCAGCCTTTGAGTATATTGCAAAGACAGAAGGAATTATTGCAGCAATCGAAAGCTCTCATGCAGTAGCACATGTTATGAAGCTTGCACCAACCATGAGAAAAGACCAAATTATTATCTGCTGCTTATCAGGAAGAGGAGATAAGGATGTAGCGGCAATTGCCAGATATAGAGGGGTGGATTTACATGAGTAAGTTAAGTAAGATTTTAGATAAGAAGAATATGATAACAGGCTTTGTGACAGCAGGAGACCCAAGCATTGAGGCGACTAAGGAGAATATTTTATCACTTGTCGAAGCAGGCGTGGAGATGGTAGAGATTGGAGTTCCTTTCTCTGACCCTGTGGCAGAAGGACCAATTGTTCAGTCTGCTAATGTAAGAGCTTTGGCAAATGGCTGCACGATTCATAAGATTTTTGACATGATTGAAGAGCTTAGAGAGAAGACGCAGGTACCATTTGTGTTAATGACTTATGCGAATCCAATGTATAATTACGGTTTTGAAGCTTTCTGCCAGAAGTGTAAGGCAGTCGGTGTAGATGGAATTATTGTTCCTGATGTGCCTTATGAGGAGAACGCAGAATTAAGAGCATTCGCACAGCAGAATGATATTGAGCTGATTACTATGGTAGCACTTAGCAGTATGAACAGACTTGAGAAGCTGGTTAAGGAAGCTACAGGCTATATCCGATTGGGAGCTTCTGCGAAGAGCTTCCATCAGAATAAGAGAACTGTAGAGGATATGATGGCGGAGATTCGTAAGTATACTCAGATTCCTGTACTGTTCTGCGGAGAGGTAGAGACTAAGGAAGAGATAGAGAGAATTCAGTTATATACAGACGGCGTTGTATTAGACAATGCATTGGTTGAGAGAATCGCTGAGCATGGAAAGAATGCAGGCGACAAGTTAAAAGAGTATATCGGAATGCTGACAGGCAGCGTAGCAAAAGCGCAACTAACCGCTTAGGTTAGTTTGGGACTGCATAACCTTTTGTGAAATGGCATAGGAAAAGCACCTCATATGAGGTGCTTTTCCTATGTGTATCTCTTAAGATGATGCTTTAATTGCCCAACGCATCTTGGTAGAACGCGCACGGCTGTTTCTGATACATTCCTCTGCGGATGGACGAATGACATCCTTTGCTATATCACTGTAAAGCCCTTCCTTTAGGTGCTGCTTCATTGCTTTTTTTACCAGTTTGTCCTCGCCTGAGTGGAAGGTAAGGATGGCCGCCCGTCCGTTAGGTGCAAGGGCGTGTGGCAGCTTCTCCATGAAGGTATAGAGTACCTCGAACTCATTGTTCACATCAATGCGAAGTGCCTGAAAAACACGGGCACTTGATTTCTTTACGGCTTCCTTCTGGTCTGCCTTTGGTAAGAAAGTCAAAGCCTGTTCGATGATGGCATGGAGCTTGCTGGTGGTATCAATTTTGTTACCTTTTCTGCGTTCCTTGATAATCGCGTCTGCAATTTCTTCGGCATATGGCTCATCGGAGTTCTCCATAAGCATACCGACTAATTCATCATAATCAACCTGTGCCAGTCGCTCGGCGGCGGAGATTCCTTTCTGTGGATTGAGTCTTAAGTCAAGCGGTCCTTCGGTCTTGTAAGAGAAGCCTCGCTCAGGATTATCTATCTGCATGGAGGATACACCAAGGTCAGCAAGGATAAAGTCAAAAGGACCAACCTCCTCCACCAGCTTGTCAATTTCACAGAAGTTCATTAATTTAATTGTAAGGAAATCCTCGTCAAAGCCTTGAGCTTTCAGACGCTCCTTGGTCTTTACAGATTCTATCGGGTCAACATCGGAGGCATACATATGCCCTTCGTGATTCATGCACTTCATCATAGCAAGAGTATGTCCGCCGTAGCCAAGTGTGGCGTCAAAGCCCTTCTGTCCTGGCTTAATCTGCAGAAAGTCTAATATTTCCTGCACCATAATAGAGATGTGCATACCAGCGGGAGTACCGCCCTTGCTGATTACCTTCTCTATCGTTTCCTTATATTTCTCAGGCTGATGCTCTTTATATTTCTCGTGATAGCTTCTTGGATGTGTACCCTTATAGCGTACACGTCTTTTGTGCTGCTGTTCGTTTTGTTCCATAAGTCCTCGCAATCTGCCTTTTATTCGGCTTAGTGTTTTGTATATTTGTATATTGTAGCATAACTATTTGCTAATTACGAGGAATATATAGGGAAGTTATTGGATGCATTGTATATAATAGAGGAAAATGGAAGTGAAAATAACAGATAAAATAATGTATTTTACTATAATAAGCAGAAAATATTGCAATAATCTCATGTTGAGTAGTATAATTTAATATAGACCAAGTGTGAGAAAAACACATAATAAGCACTTAAGGAGTGTTGAGAGGAAAGGTGGCTAGTCACATGGAAAATAAGTATAAGTATGCGACCAAGGAAGGGCAGATGATTCGTGCAAATCACTTTATGCTGATTGGATATTCGCTATTTGCGGTTGTTGTGGTGGCTTTGGTATGGCATGCTGTGTCTTTGGGGATTCATTCAAATGGATATGGTGCTATGATTACTGTTATTGCTGTACTGGCATCGGTAATTATGATTATTCTCCGTAAGAAAAATGCGGTGTCGGGAGCCGTTAAGTATGTGGCGGCGGTAGCTTGTTATATTCTGGCGCTTCTTACTGGCTATGCTTTTGACGGATATTATTTTAGATTGTTAGCGGCAGCACCATTTGTAGGCTGTATTCTTTTCTTCGATGTAAAATACATGTTGATTAATACAGTTGTGATGTCACTAATCAATATTTTTATTAATGTGATACATATTTCCGTTGAACACAAATATACAGGAATCGCAGCAGAGGAACAGATGTGGGCAACTCTTGCGGTAGTGATTGCGCTTGCGATTCAGACTTATACGGCACTTGTATTAAAGAAGTTTAACCATGATACAAGGCACAGCCTAACGCAGGAGCAGGAGCAGCAAAAGCAGGTAATGGATGAGGTTATCAAGGTGGCTGAATCAGTCCGTGAAGGTGTTGAAGGTGCTATGAATATTGTAGATGATTTAAATGATTCTACAGAGGTGGCGCATGGTGCTATGCTTGATATATCAGACAGTACTCACAGTACGGCTGAAAGCATTCAGCTACAGACAGAGATGACACAGAATATACAGGACTCTCTGAATCAGACGTTGGATAAAGCAACGCAGATGGTCGAGGTTGCAAAGGAAACGGAGAGCTTAAATAATAAGAGTATGGAGATAATGGATCAGCTTCAGAAGCAGTCACAGGTAATTGCTTCAACCAATGAAGAGGTAGCAACTTCCATGGAAGCGTTAAAGGAACGTACAGAGGCAGTGAAGTCAATTATCGGAACGATTCTTTCTATATCTAATCAGACAAACCTTCTTGCATTAAATGCTTCCATTGAGGCGGCTAGAGCAGGTGAGGCGGGAAAGGGCTTTGCAGTAGTTGCAGATGAGATTAGAGCGCTTGCAGAGAAGACAAAGCAGGAAACAGAGAATATTGAGCAGATTCTGAACGAGCTGTCAGAGAATGCCACTGGTGCAGCTGGTGCGGTTACAAAGTCGGTTGATGCAACAGGAGAACAGGATGAGCTGATTGCAAAGGCTTCAGAAAGCTTCCATGCAGTAAATGATAATGTGAATCAGTTGATTGCGGATATTGACCATGTGGATGGTATGTTAAATGGCTTGTCACAGGCAAATAATCAGATTGTGGAGAACATTCTTCATCTGTCTGCGACAACAGAAGAGGTTACGGCATCTGCGACGCAGGCAACAGATATGAGTGTTAAGAATCTTAAGAATGCGGAGAATACAAAGCAGCTGTTAACAGAGGTTATTGGAGTTTCGCATAAGTTAGACGAATATACCAAGAAATAGGGTTTTAAGGGCGATAATTTTTATGTTATCGCCCTTAATTTTTTCTTGTGAATTGATATCAGTGTGTTATAATATTTAATGTATTTTTATGCAAGTTATGCACTAGGAGGCAAGAAAATGGGAATAAGAATCGGTATCATGGGCTATGGTAATCTTGGTAGAGGAATTGAGTGTGCCCTTAAGCAGAATAAGGATATGGAGCTGGTTGCAGTATTTACCAGACGTAATCCTGACACAGTAACTATTTTAACAGAGGGCGTACCTGTTTATCATGTAGATGATGCAGTGAAGATGCAGGACAAGATTGATGTTATGATTCTTTGCGGAGGAAGCGCAACAGATTTGCCAGAGCAGACTAAGATGTATGCTCAGTATTTTAACGTAGTAGATAGCTTTGATACACATGCAAGGATTCCAGAGCATTTTGAGGCAGTTGATGCAGCGGCTAAGGCAAGCGGCAAGGTCGGTGTTATCTCAGTAGGCTGGGACCCAGGAATGTTCTCATTGAATAGATTATATGCAAATGCAATCTTACCTAACGGAAGTGATTATACTTTCTGGGGTAAGGGGGTAAGTCAGGGACATTCAGACGCAATCAGAAGAGTAGAGGGCGTATTGGATGGCAAGCAGTATACTATCCCTGTAGACAGCGCATTAGAGGCTGTTAGAAGTGGTAAGAATCCTGAGCTGACTACCAGACAGAAGCACACAAGAGAGTGCTTTGTAGTAGCCAAGGAGGGAGCAGATAAGGCTCGTATCGAGGCAGAGATTAAGAATATGCCTAACTATTTCGCAGATTATGATACAACAGTTCACTTCATTTCCATGGACGAGCTTAAGGCTAATCACAGTGGTATTCCACACGGTGGATTTGTTATCAGAAGTGGTAAGACAGGCTGGAATGAGGAGAATACACACATTATCGAGTATAGCCTGAAGTTAGATTCTAACCCTGAGTTCACTTCATCTGTTATCGTAGCTTATGCAAGAGCTGCATACAGATTAAGCAAAGAGGGACAGAGCGGATGTAAGACAGTATTTGATATTGCACCTGTTTATTTGTCAGCGCAGAGTCCTGAGGAGCTTCGCAAGCATTTATTATAAGAATATAGGATATATAGTATGAAAACCCAAGCAATTTGTGGATTTGCTTGGGTTTTATCTATTTATTTAATTTCTTGAAGAACAATTTGCAGTGTGGTAAGATTAATGTAACATTTTAGCAAGACCTTCTAAGGATAAAATAGACAAAGGATATGGTATCTATGAAGAAGAAATTTTTGAAACATATAGTGATAAGTATGGCGGTGCTGTTAGTGGTTCTGGGTGGCTTTTGTACGGCATTTGCGTATATTGGTGGATATATAGAGAATACAGAGACAATTACTTTTACAAACCTAAGTCCTGCTACATCGAATACGTCGAGGGATTGTGAGGTAGATATTTATCCTCGTGGCGGAGATTCTGACAGATGGAAGAAGACTATGAGTATCGTAGAAGAGGACGGTGTGAGACGTACCGTTACTTATATTGGTGAGGTATATGAGATTACACTTACCAATTATACAGGCTACACGTTGACGGACTGGTCCTTAGAGCTTCCGATATCGGAGCATATTTTTATCAATGATGCATGGTGTGGTACGATTGAGCTTGAGCAGAATACCGATGAAGGCGTGAAGGCGCAGGAGCTTAATATGAAGCACGTGGATATGGAGAATCTGGAGCTGGACTTTAGAGTTGATGGTGCAGACCTTTTGTTTCCGCTGTATAATGGTGACCGTATTATTTATTATCCTGGTGAGGAACAGAAGGAGACGACGCTTTATCCTTCGGATACTTTATCTCAGGAATATGAGAGTAGAACGATGGGAATTATCATCTATTACAAAGGTGACCCAAGTGAGAGTACTTATGTTTTTGATGAAGCAACGATTCACTATGAGTTGATTCGTGATTTGTATTCGATGCCGATTTTTTATATTTTCTGGTTGGTCTTAATTCTGTGGCTGGTTATTTTCATGGCGATTGTGATTACGGATATTCGTGTGTGGAAGCTTGAGGAAAAGGAAAAACGCGATGAGATGATTATCGAACAATCCATGAGTACCTTTATGGGCTTTATTGATGCCAAGGATTCTAATACTAACGGACATTCTGTACGTGTCGCAGAGTATGCGGAGAAGATTGCCGATAAGATGGGATTTACAAGGGCGGAGTGCAGGAAGATTTATTATATTGCACTTATGCATGACTGCGGTAAGATTGGAATTCCTGAGAATGTGCTGATGAAGCCTGGAAAGCTTACGGATGAAGAGTATGCAGCGATTAAGAAGCATACTACGCTTGGTGGTGAGATTTTGAAGAATTTCAACTCCATTGAAGAGATTCAGGAGGGAGCACTCTATCATCATGAGAGGTATGATGGTAAGGGCTATCCTATGGGCTTGAGGGGAGAGGAGATTCCAATTATTGCCCGTATTATTTGTGTGGCAGATGCCTTTGACGCCATGAATAGCGTTCGCTGTTATCGTGGAAAGCTATCGAAGGATGATATTTTATATGAATTAGAAGCAAACAAGGGAAAGCAGTTTGACCCAAAGATTGTAGACTGTCTCCTTGCGCTGATTAAAGAGGGGAAGGTTGATTTCTCATGAGAATTATTTTTATTAGACATGCAGAGCCTGATTATGGTATAGATTCATTGACGGAGAAGGGCTGGAGAGAGGCAAAGGCACTTTCAGAAAGAGTTTCTAAATGGGATGTGACGGACTTTTATGTGTCGCCGCTTGGCAGAGCAAAGGATACCGCTTCTTTTTCGTTGGAGCGCATGGGCAGAACTGCTACAGAATATGACTGGCTTAAGGAATTTTTCGTACCCGTTATTGACCCGCAGACTGGGCAAGAACGAATTCCGTGGGATTTTGAGCCAACCTTTTGGACTACAGATAAGAGATTTTATGATATAGACACATGGACTGATACGGAGATTATGCAGACTGGTAATGTGGCTGAGGAGTATAAAAAGGTATGCGCAGGATTGGATGATTTGCTGGCGAATTACGGATATCACAGATATGAGCGTTATTATAAAGTGGAAAAGCATTCAGATGACACGATTGTAATCTTTTGTCATCTGGGGGTTACTTGTGTGATGTTAAGTCATTTATTGGGAATTTCACCGATGCAGCTGTGGCATGGATATTTCCTTGCACCGTCCTCTGTTACAGTGCTTAGTACGGAAGAGGTTGTAAAAGGAAATGCTTACTTTAGATGTCAGGTTATGGGCGATACTAATCATTTGAAGGCGGCAGGGGAGCCTGTGTCATATTATGGCTATTTTACTGAGCCATTTCAGGGGTAAAAGGTTGAGGTTCCGTCAAATTTTATAAAAAATTAGTTACCTTGGTAAAGATTTGTATGATTAAGTAAAAAATGGATTTTACTACTTTACTTTTTCTAAAAGAAGAGTAAAATGTAGTCGTTTGAGAAAAAATTGTCAAACAACAATACAAAGAAAAGAGGTAACAGAAATGTTAGCACAGGTATTAGCAGTGGTTATATTCCTTGCCATGTTTATTCTGATTGTAACAGAGATATGGGAAAGACATATAATTACACTTGTTAGTGGATTATTAACGTTATTATTAGTATTTGGTTTGGGCATGCAGAGTATGGATGCAATTTTTGAAACCATTAATTTACAAAGTATTTTTACGGCAGAGTTTTGGCGTACCACGGGTGAAGCATCAAGCAGTCATAGTGGTATTAACTGGGAGACTATTATATTCATCGCAGGTATGATGATTATGGTAGAGGGTATGGCTCATGTGGGCTTCTTCCGTTGGTTATGTATGCAGATTGCAAAGCTTGTTAAGTACAAGGTAATTCCGATATTTTTAACATTTATGGTATTATCATTTGTTTTGGCAATGTTTATTGATAGTATCACTGTTATTTTATTCCTTGCAGCAGTTACAATTGAGCTTTCGCAGTTGTTGAAGTTTAACCCTGTTCCAATGATTTTGGCAGAGGTGTTCTGTGCGAACCTTGGAGGTTCTGCCACTATGTGTGGTGACCCGCCAAACATTATTATTGGTACATCACTTGGTTATTCATTTGCGGACTTTATTACCAATACAGGTGTGATGGCAGTTGTCGCATTAATCGTAGTGGTAGTGTATTTTTACTTCATATTCAGGAAGGAATTAACTGTAAATGCAGATGTAAAGATTGACACTGCAACACTTCCAAAGCCAAGCGAAGCAATTAAGAGCAAGAAGGGCTTTGTGATTAGTACGATTATATTCCTTTGTGCAATCATTATGTTGGTTACACATGCAAACACTGGTTTAACAGTTGCATTTATTGGTACTTTTATTGCAATTGTAACCTTGATTGCAGCAGGTAAGGATGCATTACTTCTGATAAAGAGAGTTGATTATAAGACTTTATTGTTCTTTGTTGGTTTGTTTATTGTAGTAGGTGGTTTGGAGCAGACTGGTATTCTGACACAGATGGCACAGCTTATCGGTAAGGTAAGTGGTGGTGATATGCAGATTATGATTGCAATTATTCTTTGGGTATCTGCAATTGCCAGTGCGTTTGTTGATAATATTCCATTTGCGGCTACTATGATTCCTGTTATTAGCAATCTTGCGGCAACACAGGGAGTTGGTCTTGATGTGTTGGCATGGGCATTGGCTATGGGTACAGACATTGGTGGAAGTGCAACACCTATAGGGGCTTCTGCTAACGTTGTAGGTATTGCGACAGCGGCTAAGGAAGGACATATTATTAAATGGGGAAGATATTGTAAGGCGATGGTGCCTGCTACAGTAATCGTTATCTTTATTTCCATGGTTATTATTTTTATGAGATACTTATAAGAGTTTAGGCAGTGTGAAAATGATTTTTTCACATGGACTGGAAAGGCATGGTTGTTAACATGGAGAAACAATTAATTATTTCAGTAGGTCGTGAGTATGGTAGCGGCGGACATGAGATTGCACAGAAGCTTGCAGAGGCTTATGGATTACCGTTGTATGACCATAACTTATTGGACGAGTATGCAGCGGAGCGTGGCTTGGATGTGAATCATTTAAAGGAGTACGATGAATCACGCAGGAATCCTTTGATGTACAGAACTGTTCGTGGTATGAGCAGTTCACCTGAGCAGAATGTTGCGCAGATTCAGTTTGATTTTCTTAAGAAGAAAGCAGATGAGGGCGAGTCATTTGTAGTAGTTGGACGTTGCTCTAATTACATGCTTCGTGAGTATAAAGGTTTGGTTTCTGTCTTTGTGCTTGGTGATTTGGGTACAAAGCTTGAGAGAATTGAGCAGATTTATCATCTGAATCTCAAGGATGCGGCAGACCTGCTCGAGATTAAGGATAGAAAGCGTAAGAAGTACCACAATAGCCACTGCCCTGTAAAGTGGGGCGATTCGAGGGGCTATGATGTTACTATTAATAGTAGCAAGCTTGGTGTTGATGGTACCGTACAGATATTAAAGCAATATATTGATGCCAGAAGAAATGAGGCATAGGATAGAGGAGACTCTCTCAGGATGGGAATAACCAACCTGAGAGGGTTTTTTGTTGCTGAAAAGGTTGTCGCGTGTCATAAGTTTGTGATATTATAATTGCATATACAATTTATAAAGTTGTCTGTAAAGAGGAGAGATAATATGGAGAAGAAGAAACAGGTACCATTTTTTTCTTCCATTTCATGGAAGGTAACATTGTTGGTAATAGGAGCTGTTGTGTTTTCAGTTGTTGTCAGTCTTGTAACGGGTAGTTCGGAAGCAAAGGCTGTCGTAGAAGAGGTAAATGAAAATTATATTTTAAGTATGGCAGAGACTGCGGCAAGGTTGGTGGAGCGTAGTGGAACTGAAGGTGATTTGTCCTTCCTTTCAGAAATAGAGATGACGGGGATAGAGTCATCCTATGCATATCTGGTATCTTCGGACGGAACGATGTTATATCATCCGACTGCGGATAAGATTGGCTCATCAGTAGAAAATTCTGTAGTACTGGGAGTGGTTGAACAGCTAAAGGCAGGAAATATACCCGTAGACGAGGTTGTATTATATGATTATCACGGTACATGGAAATATGCAGCCTATGCAATTACAAAGGATAAGCAGATCGTGGTTGTGACAGCAGACCAGGACGAGATTACAGCACCTGTTACTGCCATGGCAGCTCAGATGGGAATGATGGCAGTTATCTGTTTGGTAATCTGCGTAGTGATTGGTTATGTAGTAAGTAAGTTTATATGTATGCCATTGAAGAAGCTTATTATTGTCATTAGCAGTACCTCTGAATTTGATTTCAGACGTAATCCTTTAAATGATGAGCTGTGTAAGAGAAAAGATGAATCTGGTGAAGTAGCCAGAATGGTACGCGTAATGCGTAGAAATCTTCGCGAAATGATGGAGAGCATCAATGAGACCAGTGATTTGATTAACGAAAATGTAGATAAGCTTGAAGAGGTTACAACTACAGTTAATGTGATGTGTACAGATAACTCGGCTACAAGTGAGGAACTCGCAGCGGGTATGCAGGAGGCAGCAGCTACAACTGTTACTGTGAATGAAAATATTGGTGCAATTCGTACAAATGCTGCAACGATTAGCGAGATGACAGAGGCGGGAGCCGTAACCTCCAAGGAAGTAATGGATAGAGCGCAGAAACTTAGGGATAAGGCTGTTAATTCAAGTACTAAGGCTTTGGATATGTATAACAATGTTAAGGCAAAGGCAGATGCTGCGATTGAGGGTTCTAAGGCAGTAGAACAGATTAATGAGCTGACAGGAACTATTATGGAGATTTCATCACAGACAGGTCTTTTGGCTTTAAACGCGTCCATTGAGGCTGCCAGAGCAGGAGAAGCAGGAAAGGGCTTTGCGGTAGTCGCAACGGAGATAGGAAGCCTTGCAGACCAGACTACGAAAGCTATAGCAGATATTAGCGATATCGTAAAGGCTGTTAACAGCGCGGTGGGAAATATGGCAGAGTGTCTTGAGCAGGCAACGGATTTCCTTGAGAATACGGTCGTAAATGATTATAAAGAATTTACAAATGTAAGTGAGCAGTATCAGGCAGATGCGGATACCTTTAGAACCAGCATGGAAAGTGTTAGTGATTCCATGGAGAAATTGAAGAATGCCATTGAAGCAATTGCTGAAGCAATCGATGGTATTAATAAGACGGTATCTGAGTCGGCAGTTGGTGTTGGTGATATTGCTGAGAAGACAAGTGATATGGTGGATACTACAGGAACAACCCATGAGCAGGTAACAGATTGTTATGAATGTGTAAAGACATTGAAGGATTCTGTTAACAGATTTATTTTAAGATAGAATTATAGCAAGAAAGATAACGGAAGGGACTTACGGATAGCTGTAAGTCCCTTTTGGCATATATTTGTCCGAAAAGTCTATAAAGCATAAACAATTAGTTTAGTGTAGACTAAAATTAAACTGACGCTAAAATAGCAATACGAACAAGTAAATAGCGGTTTTTACGTTAAAAGTAACAAAAATGTTTAAATGAAATTGAACTATTTTACGAAAATGTAAAAAAGTGATGACAAGAAAGGGTGCATGTGCTAGGATTCTTGTATAAAATGCATGATGAATAGTATGCGTGGTGTATATTATGTCAATGCATGTTAAGTGGGAGGAAAATAAGCATGAGACGTAACGCAAAGAAATTTCTAGCGGTTACACTTGCTGCCAGCATGGTAATGAGTGGATTAAGCTCTAATCTTCTTGTTGCTGAGGCTACAGGTACGCAGGGAGCAACGATTCAATTGACAGACGCAGATGTGGCTGAGCTTTCAGGTACTACATCAGTGACACGTACAAGTGTGCATGACCCTTCGATTGTTAAGGGGGAGGATGCATATTATGTGTTTGGTTCACACATGGGTGTGTCTAAGTCAACAGATTTACAGAATTGGACAAATGTAACAAGCGAATCAACAACAAGTACTTTATTTGGAAAAGAGATAGACGGAGTTGTTAGCGTAGTATCTTACGAAGAAGCATATCTTAGCAATGCTTACACAGGTACAGTAAAGACTGTAATTAACGGCGTTGAGACAGAGGTAGATTTCGGAACAGATTATAATATTGCAAACTGGATTTCAGATCATACAATCGCAGGTAATCAGTGGGCGCCAGATGTTATCTATAACGAAGCTATGGATAAGTGGTGTATGTACATAAGCTTAAATGGTGCGAAGTGGAATTCAGCTATCGTTCTTTTGACAGCTGATGACATTGAGGGACCATATGTATATCAGGGACCTGTAGTGTTCTCAGGATTTAGTACAACTGACTCAACTAAGAGCTTTAAGGACACAGATTTGGAAATCGTTCTGGGTGAGCAGGAGGAGCTTCCAGCAAAATATCAGAAGATTGCAGATGGTACATGGGGAGAATATTGGCCACATGCCATCGACCCTTGTGTATTCTATGATGAAGAAGGTAAGCTTTGGCTTACATATGGTTCTTGGTCAGGCGGTATCTATAACTTAGAGCTTGATGAGAATACAGGTTTAAGAGATTATACAGTAACCTATGAGAGTGACTTTGATGAGAAGGGTAAGTCTGTGAGAACAGATGAGTACTTTGGTACAAAGGTTGCAGGTGGATACTACGTATCGGGCGAGGGTCCATATGTTGAACATATTGGAGATTACTATTACTTATTCATGTCATATGGTTTCTATGATCCTAATACAGGTTATAACATGAGAGTATTCCGTTCAGAGAATCCTGACGGTCCTTTCGTAGATGGTAATGGTAATTCGGCAATCTATGATAAGGGCATCATGAATTATAGTTCAACAGATACTACAAATAATCGTGGTGAGAAGATTATGGGTAATTACCAGTGGTCAACCATGGCTAAGGGTGAGACTTCACAGGGACATAACTCAGCATTTGTAGATTCTGATGGTAAGGCATATTTGGTATATCACACAAAGTTTGATGATGGTACATATGGTCATGAGGTTAGAGTACATCAGCTGTATGTAAATAGCGAGGGATGGTTAGTTGCTTCTCCATATGAGTATTCAGGTGAGACTATTTCAGCTACAGGTTATACAGCAGATGAAATCGTTGGTACTTATGAGATGATTACACATGAGTATCAGATTGATTATAGTGACTTAGAGTGTATGACAGCAGAGGTTATTAACCTTAACGCAGACGGAACAGTTACTGGTGCTAAGACAGGTACATGGTCTACAGTAGCAGGTACTTCTGATGCAGTATTGGTATTAGATGGAACGACTTACTATGGTAAGTTCACAGAGGAAGTTATTGACGGTACAACAATCGAGACTATGGGCTTCACATTTGCAAGCAATGCAGGTCTTTGCGTATGGGGAACCAAGCAGCTCGGTGGTAGTATTGCAGTAGCACAGACTGTTGCAAGTGGTGTTGTAACAGCTCCAACAGCAGCGTATATGAGCTTTGAACTTCCAACAGAAGGACAGAGTGGAGCAGTGATTACTTGGACATCAAGCAATCCTTCAGTTCTTGCTGCTGATGGTACAGTAACAAAGCCTTCTGAGGATACAGTGATTACATTAACAGCTACCGTTACAAAGGGCGATTACTACTATACAAAGGATTTCCCTGTAACTGTATATGCAAATGACAATAAGACAGAGTCTGTTGTAGTTGCAAAGTTCTTTACAGATGCAGCACAGGATTTGGAAACAGGTCTTGATGCAAGATTCGGCTATGTAAACCCATTCTATAATGGTACAACAGCAATTGATATTTCAGGCGGTGTTAAGATTGCCTTTGATGTAAAGTCAGTTCGTGATATGCACTTCCTTGGAACAATTTTCTCATTCATGGGAGATAACGGTAATAACGGAAGACTTTATATGACTCCAGGTACATACCTTGGATATAATGCTACGGGTGGATACTTCGATGCGAATATGGCAAACTATGGTCTTGTAACAGATTATATCGGTGAGAGTGCTCATGTTGAAGTTGAAATCACAGGTAGTGGATTTACAGTGACTGTTAATGATGAAGTGGCTTATACACAGGATATCATTGGTACAGATGGTGGTGCAGGAACAGTTACAAATTATAGTAATATTTTAAATTGGTTAAGCAGTACAGCTAATGAGCTTTACTTTGGATACGGCTCTTGGTGGAACGCAGTTGGCTATGATGAGTCTAATGTTGAGATTAGCAATGTAGTTCTTACAGCATTACCTGTAGGTGAGAAGGCTGAGGTAGTAACATCAGGAAGCTATTCAAAGGATGAAGTTGTATTAACTTCAAATGATTCTATTACAAGAGAAGATAACCCATTCTATGGCGTACAGGCTGAAGAGTACAGATTGAACTATACAATTAACTTTACAGAAGGTACAGCACAGAATGGCTGGGATGGAATTTTCAGCTTCTATAACAGCAGTACAGGTGGAAGAGTTTCCTTCCAGACAGCACCATATGTATGCTATAACAATGCAAGTGGTGAGTGGATGGATATTAACCAGCCAGGCGTTTCGGGTGGTAGCAATATGGCTCCTGATGCAGTTCCAGGTGAGGAGTATCAGGTATCTATCGTAATTAATGCAGACGGTATGACAGCTACAGTGAATGGCGAAGCCGTTGCTCTTGGTATGAATGGCTCAGGTGCAGGCTATGATGATTTGATAGCTTATATTGGAGAGTGTGACCAGTTAACATGGGGTGTTGGTCTTGCAGCAACATCTTACTGGAACACAGAGCTTTGTACTATTACAGACATCAGCTTTGAGGCTGGTCCAAAGATTATTAAGAACGCAACTTATACAAAGGATGAAGTAGTATTAGCAGCAAATAATGCATTAACAGTAGAGGAGAATCCATTCTACGGTGTACAGACTGATAAGTTACAGTTTGACTATACAATTAATTTTGCAGATACAGCAGCTAAGAACGGCTGGGATGGAATCTTTAGCTTCTATAATAGTACAACAGGTGGAAGAATTTCTTTCCAGACAAACCCTTATGTATGCTTTAACACAAATGTAGATGGATGGTTAGATATTAACAATCCTAATGCAGGTGGTACCAACTGGGCAGCAACAGCAGAGGTAGGTAAAGATTATCAGGTATCTATCGTAATTACAGCTGATGGAGCATCTGCTACAATAGACGGAGAAGCAATCACAGTAGCAGTTACAAGTGATGCGAAGGATTATGAGGATTTAATTGCTTATATTGGTACATGTGACCAGTTGACTTGGGGTGTAGGTCAGGCATCTACAGCATTCTGGTGGACAGAGCTTTGTACATTATCAGATATTAAGTTTGTAGCAGGCGAAGGTGTAGGTGAGGTAGTAACACCTGATGAAGAGCCAGAGACACCAGATGTAACACCAAAGTTTGAAGCAACAGTTACAGAGAATACTTATGAAATTAGTGAGGTTACATTTGTTTCTAATGCTTCTATTGCAAGAGAAGATAACCCATTTAAGGGATTAGATATTGATAAGGCAAGATTTGATTACACAATTAATTTTGCTGATACAGCAGTATTAAATGGCTGGGATAGTATTTTCAGCTTCTATGATTCAGCTACAACAGGAAGACTTTCTGTGCAGACTGCACCATTTATCAGCTTCCAGCCATGGAATGAAACTTGGATGGATGTAAATCATCCTGATGCAGAGGGCAGTGTAAACTATGCAGCAACCTTTGAAAAGGGTAAGGATTATCAGATTTCTTTCATTATGACAGATGAAAGCATCAAGATGTATGTTGATGGAGTTGAGACTGACTGTGTAACAGCAGGCGGAACGGAAGTTAATAATGCAGCATTAATTGACTTCTTAACAACTGCTGACCAGTTAACATGGGGTGTAGGTCAGGCATCTACATCGTTCTGGTGGACAGAGCTTTGTACACTTAAGAATGTTAAGTTAGCAGTAGGTGATGCAGTTGATTTAACAGCACCAGAGGCACCTTCAGAGGATGAAGAGCCAGAAGAGCCTGTAGAGATTACGTCTGCTACTTATACAAAGGATAGTGTTACTTTAATAAGTGATACATTGATTACAGAGACAAATCCTTTCAAGGGTGTTGTTACTGATAAGATGAGATTTGATTATACAATTAACTTTGCAGATAGAGCTACAAAGAATGGTTTTGATTCTATTTTCAGCTTCTATGATTCAGCAAATGCAGGAGCAGAAAATGTAGGACGTGTTTCCTTCCAGACTAATCCATATATCTGCCATCAGCCATGGAATGCAAGCTGGATGGATGTTAACGCTCCAGGAACAGGCGGTACAGATTGGGCAGTTATAGCAGAGACTGGTAAGGATTATCAGGTATCAATTATTATTACAGATAATGACCTGAAGATGTACGTAGATGGCGTAGAGATTGCTTATACAATAATCGGTGGCGACGAAGCAAGCTTTGCAGCATTGATTGATTATATCGTAACATTAGATCAGTTAACAATCGGTGCAGGTTGGGGGGCAACATCATTCTTTGGGACAGAGGTTTGTACACTTACAAATCTTAAGTTTACAGCAGGTGATGCAGTTGACTTAACAGCACCAGAGGCGCCAGAACAGCCTGATGAAGAAGAGTCAACAGAGGTAGAGTCTTCAACAGAAGAGGAATCAAGCGATGTAGAATCATCATCGGAAGTAGAGTCTTCAACAGAAGAGGAATCAACAGAGGTAGAGTCTTCAACAGAAGAGGAATCAAGTGAGGAAGAGTCTTCAAGCGAAGAGGAGTCAAATGATGAAGAATCATCATCGGAAGTAGAGTCATCAACAGAAGAGGAATCAAG
>JAFUKJ010000082.1 GCA_017467805.1 Lachnospiraceae bacterium | reverse complement strand
TAGAGCCTTCAACAGAAGAGGAGTCAAATGATGAAGAATCATCATCGGAAGTAGAGTCATCAACAGAAGAGGAGTCAAGCGAAGTAGAGTCTTCAACAGAAGAGGAGTCAAATGATGAAGAATCATCATCGGAAGTAGAGTCTTCAACAGAAGAGGAATCAAGTGAAGTAGAGTCATCAACAGAAGAAGAGTCAAGTGAAGTAGAGTCTTCAACAGAAGAGGAATCAAGTGATGTAGAATCATCAGAGGAAGAGTCTTCAAAGGAAGAGGAGTCAACAACTCCTGAGAGTAAGCCTTCTTCAAGCTCAAGTTCTTCAAGTTCAAGCAGCAAGCCAGCGGTGATACCAGCGGTGATACCGCAGAAGGTTGTTGAGATTGTAGAGATTATCGAAGAGATTATTCCTATGGCATCTTCAGTTGAAGAGGCAGGATATTCATTCGTAGATTTACTTCTTTCTAATAAGAATGCTTCATTAACAAGCAAGTTATTAGGTAAGTACTTTGGTGTGGATATGATTCTTCAGGCACACTTAGGAAATGGTGTAGGTTTCACAATTGATGCCAATACACTTTCAGCAGCGAATGTTGAGATGAACATTTCTTCAGAGTTGAGAACAATTGATACATTTGCAGATGGATTTAGTACTTTCCATGTAAAGCCATCTAAGGCAGCTAAGTTAGGACAGGAAGTAGGACTTCATGTAAATCTTGGTAAGGAATTCGAAGGCAAGAAAGCATATATCTATGCTAAGAACATCTTAACAGGAGAGTTAGAATTCAAGGCAGCCATGACAGTAAACGAAATCGGTAATGTAGGCTTATTTACAAGCGAAATGACAGACGTTGTAATCATGGTAGAGAACTAAAAAAATCAGGGGTGTCGCAGCGCGACACCCTTTTTATATATATGAATTCGAGTTTGTCGAGTTACCTCGGCGCAAGAAAGAATTTGTCGTCTATATGGGTACTGAGCCATATTTTAATTTGGTTGAAGAAGTAGATTACTTTTACTATTGTTGTGGCAAAGAGCACTCTTTTTGTTCCTATTGCCACAGTTGGTATCGTGGATGTGGCAAAGAACATTCTCTTAATTGCTATTGCCCATTTTGTAGATTGAATTTGATATAGAACGCTTCAAATGCTTCTCAATACCAATTTTCCTATTCCAACTTGGTCTTGAAAGGCATTTAGCAAGTCAAAGACCAAGTGAATCCTAGAAACTTGGTCATGAGAAACATTTGGCAAGCAAAAGACCAAGTGAATTATACAGATACTGCTGAAAAGAACCTTATTACAAATCAACTAACTTCCAATTTTTTTCGTTTGACTTGGTATTGAACATTTCTGATGCTCCTCTATGCCAAGTTTCTCGAATACCTTGGGCAATAGGACTCCTTAACTTCTTCTATTGCCCAATATCTAACAATATTCAAGTAGTTCAATGTGTTGATGTGGCAATGGTAATAAAAAGTCTGCTCATTGCCACATCTATGATGCTAATTGTGGCAATAGTAATAAAAAGTTTGCTCATTGCCACACCTATGATACTACCTGTGGCAATGGTAATAAAAGTGCTGCTCATTGCCACATCTATGACCCTAACCGTGGCAATAGGAACAAAAAGGCTTACTATTGCCACAACTGTAAATGTGCTTAATAAAAAGGTGTACAAGAAAGCCTTTTCTAAATAGTAGTGATATACCCCGCCATGCAACCCCGAATTGCTGTATTTACTTATTTGCCTTTCGGTATGACAATGGAGTCATGCCGATTTTCTTTTTGAACTGCTCGGTTAGGTTACTGGCATGGGAATAGCCTGTATCCAAAGCGATTTCAGTGATAGACTTATTGGTTGTAAGCAGGAGTTCCTTTACATGCTTAAGGCGCACACTTGTTACATATTCCGAGTAGGATTTTCCAAGCTGAGACTGAAAAAGGCGTGAGAAATGTCCTGAGGAAAAGCCTGCAATGTGAGCTGCTATATCTAAAGATATCGATTCGGAATAATGATTCTCAATATAATACAGGGCATCAATAATTGGTGGTGTTAGTGAGGTTGGGTGATAAGCTTCATTGCGTTGAGGGAGGCTTTCCTCTAGTATAAGCAGGAAAAGCTCAAAAAGCATACACTGAAGGCGGAACTCACTATATATAGAATCACATTGATATACCTGTAGCATATCATCAAACAAATGAAAAATTTTAGTCTGCAAAGGCGGCGTAAATCTATGCGAGGGATAGGCATAGATTTGTTCTAAAGCTTGCTTACCCAATCTGTCTGTAAAGGGTTTTATAAATTCGAGAGTAAATTTTATGAGAAATCTGTCATACGGAGCATCAGAGGCGGGACCATTCTTGTGATATAGAAATGGTGGAATTGTACCAACCTCTCCAGAATGCAAGGTATAGGTAGTAGTTGGAGTAATAAAGATTCTATCTCCAGATACACTATATCCTAGTTCATAGTGGTCGGTAGCGGCTTCCAATCCAGGCATCTGATATTCACTGACTCTAAGCTTCCTTTCTATATAAAATTGGCAATTGTCTGGCAATGGTTTTGGCATCTTAAGTCCTCTTTTCTGTAAATAGTGATAGGTTTATGACGGAATGATTTACATAAAGCTATAAGCATATAATGTCATGAAAACGTAAAAATGGCAATAAAACATCGTGTTAGATTGTAAGAAAATTAGTGTTTTATGATATATACTAATTATGTAAACATAAGAACGGAAACAGTAATGAATAGGGCATACAAATGAGGAGGATTACAGGAAGAAAACAAAGTAATGGTGTGGAAATGCTTAGAATGTGATTTGAAGTTTGGTTTGCAGAAGAAAGGTGGGGCAGGATGCGAAAGAGAAAATTTGTAAGCTGTATGGCGAGATACGGCTGGCTTTTATTAATAGAAGCAGTACTGGCAATTATTGTAAGCTATACGCTGGTACAGGGAAACGAAATCATCAGTGTAGCAATAGATGAGATGCTGGCAGGTCAAGAGGTAAGCTTTGGAAGCTTTGTGGTGCAGTTCTTAATTTTCACGATAGTAGGAGCAATGGCGGCATTTGTGCAAAGTATTGTAGCGTCAAAGTTTGCGATATTAATATGTACAAAGTATAAGGATATGGTGGTAGATAAGCTGTATCGCATTGAATATAAATATTTTGATTCTAATTATTCTGCGACACTTTTGAATAAAGTAATCGGTGATTTAGGAGAGATTGCGAGCTTCTTAGAGTCAGTGCTACCTGAGATTATGAGCAGTTTGGTTGCGCTTATTATTTATTCTGTGTACATAGGCAGATTAAATCTTGGCTTGCTGATATTGATATTGGTTTCTTATCCTTTGATATTCTGGATTGCAAGTGCATTGGTGAAGAGAATCAGCAGCTTGCAGGTAACTTATAGACAGAAGACGGATACCATGGCAGAGATTGCGCAGGATGCGGTAAATGGCATATTGGTCTTGCGTTCCTTTGGAATAGAGGATGTATTTCGAAAGAGGATGCACACGGCAGCACAGGAGCTGGTGGAAAATGAAGAGAAGCGTACGCAGATTTCTAATACGGCAATTGTAATACGAAAGGTGGTGCAGTGGCTGCCTAATATTATCAGTGCGGTTTATGCTGTGTATTTGGTTAGCTGTGGAGATATAAGTCTTGGTGGGTTAGTTTCGTTTATTTTGATATTGAATAAGTTTGTAGAGGCATTTATCGGATTGCCATTCTGTATGGTAGATGCGTCTGCAGGTGTGGTTAGTATAAAGCGTGTGGAGGAAATATTGGAGACAGAAGAGGAATATGGCGGCGAGCAGACACAGCCGCTTGATACAGATACGGCTATTTCCTTTGAAAATATAGAATTCGGCTATACAGAAGAGTCACAAATCTTGCGAAAGCTTTCCTTTGAAGTAAAGAAAGGAGAGAATGTAGCCTTTGTGGGTGAATCAGGCGGCGGTAAGAGTACGATATTCCATATTCTCTGCGGTTTCTATCAAAATACAAAAGGCTGTTATCGGTTATTGGGAAGAGCTGTGGAAGATTGGAATATAGAAGCATTAAGAGCGCAGATTGCATTGGTCTCACAGAATGTATTTCTGTTTCCAACTACAGTAGAAGAAAATATTTCCTATGGAAAGCCCGATGCAACACATGAAGAAGTTGTGGATGCATGTAAAAAGGCTGAGATTCATGATTTCATTATGACATTACCGCAGGGCTATCAGACCTTGGTTGGTGAGCGTGGTGCTATATTGTCTGGCGGACAGAAACAGAGAATATCTATTGCGAGAGCAATTTTAAAGGATGCGCCAATATTGCTCCTGGATGAACCGACATCTGCGCTTGATGTAGAAACAGAGAGCAGTATACAGAATGCCATCAGTGCAGTAATGCGTGGAAGAACCTGTATTACCATTGCGCATCGTTTATCAACGGTAGTAAATGCTGACAGAATCATGGTGCTAAAGCAGGGACAGATAGTAGAGAGTGGTACACATGAAGAATTGATGGCTCTTGGACAGGCATATGCGACTATGTACGGGGAGGGAACAGATAATGGAGAATTATAAGCTTTTTGTACGTTCCATGAAGGTAATGGGAAAGAAGATGTATCTTTATCTTGGAGCCATCTTTGTTATGAGTGTAA
The DNA here is from genome assembly GCA_017467805.1 of Lachnospiraceae bacterium. Classification (GTDB taxonomy): domain Bacteria; phylum Bacillota; class Clostridia; order Lachnospirales; family Lachnospiraceae; genus COE1. Next base: position 45,497 of record JAFUKJ010000082.1, on the reverse strand, counting down.
GCTTTGCCATGTTTTCAATCATGACCTCTCTTCTGATGAAAAGTGTGGTAGATATAGCGCAGACGGGGGAGTATCAGAGACTGGCAGTGACAATCGTAGTGATTGTTGTAGTTGGATTGGTGTCTTTGCTGATATATCGAGTTGCAACGATTCGCTATAATGTGGAGGCAAAGCGTGTATATGGTGTGTTGTCAGAGGCTGTATTGGATGCAGAGATGAATCTCCCCTACAGCTATTACGAGAAGCATCACAGTGGAGAGATTATTTCCAAGGTATCCTATGATTTGACGAAAATGGGAGATATTTATGGTTCCAGACTACGAAGAGTGGTAATGCCATTTTTACAGGTTGTGGCGTTTCTGATACCGATGCTTTTAATGAGCTGGCAGTTGACGCTATGCCTGATTGCAGTCAATGCGGTAATGATGGGAATTGAAATGCTTCTCTTAAATCCAATGCATAGAGTGAGCAAGGAACTTTCAGGAATCAATACCAAAATGACCAGTCGATTGTCTGACCTGCTACAAGGTATGGAACAGGCAAGAATGTATGAAAGCGGACATCGGACAGTTGAGGACTTTAAAATACAGAATCATGCTTATTCAAAGAAATACAACAAAAAGCTTTTATACACTGCCTGCTTAGAATGTAGTGGAAAGGGCTTTGAGCTTTTGTGTTCCCTGGTATTTCTGGTGCTTGGTATCTATTTTGTGAATAAGGGTTATACAACCTTGGGGGCTTTGACTGCTATATATACAATGTACGGTTCGTTTTCCTTTCAGTTCCTGCAAATGGGAAAATATATTCCTGAGCTTGTAGGATGTCTTGCTAATGCAAAGAATATCTTTGATTTCTTAGATGAAGCCAGAGAACCTAAGAATTGGTATACGGATAAGGTGGATGAAGGCAAAGACATGGGTGAGGAAAAGGCTATAGAGATTGAAAAAATCTCATTTTCGTATCATGAGGAAGCAGAGGTTTTAAAGGACTTTTCTTTAGATATAAAAAGAGGAGAGTGTATTGCCATTACAGGTGCTTCGGGATGTGGAAAGACGACTCTTTCAAAGCTTTTACTAGGATTGTATCCGCTCAATGGTGGAACAATCAGAGTCAATGGATTGGATATCAGAAAATGCAGTTTGACAGAGCTTAGAAAACAAATATCTTATGTACCACAGGAACCATATCTTTTTCATGGTTCTATTATGGATAATATTCGAATGGGAAGACCTGAGGCTTCTGAGGAAGAGATTATAGAGGCTGCTAAAATGGCAAATGCGCATGAATTTATCATGGGTTTTGCAGAAGGATATGATACAAAGGTCGGAGAGCGAGGAAATAATTTGTCGGGCGGACAAAGACAGCGAATTGCCATTGCAAGAGCCATTTTAAAGGAGGCTCAGCTTATCCTCATGGATGAAGCTACTTCGGCTTTGGATAATGAATCAGAGCAGTTGGTAAATGATGCTTTGCGGAAAATGCATGGAAAGAAAACGATAGTGATGATAGCACACAGACCGTCTACTGTTCAGTTGGCTGACAGAGTTTGTCAGATGTAGAAGTATACCGAGGAAGTAAACATAAAACATAAAAATAAGTCTTGGCTTATGAAAAGAAATAAGATAAAATAGTGCGTATGATGCGCAAATGAGATATTTGGCATTAAATGGAGTATAAGTGAGGTTAGTGTGAAAATAGGATTTTTCACAGGTATCAGAAAGGGTATGGTTTTTTAGAATGGAAAAGAAGAGAGGTAGTTTTACCGGACAGATTGGATTTGTGCTGGCAGCAGCAGGTAGTGCGGTAGGCTTGGGTAATCTTTGGAGATTCCCGTATTTGGCTGCGGAGTATGGCGGCGGTATTTTTATTTTAGTATACATTATTTTGGCATTGACTTTTGGATTTGCCTTATTGGTAACAGAGATTGCAATGGGACGTAAGACGAAGAAGAGTCCTATGATTGCATATGGTATGTTTCATAAGAAGTTTAAGTTTGTAGGTTATCTTGCGTGTCTTGTACCTGTAATTATTCTGCCTTATTACTGCGTAATTGGCGGCTGGGTAATTAAGTACATGACAGTTTATATGACAGGTCAGACTGCAATGGCGGCAGAGAGTACTTTCTTTGGAAGCTTTGCGGGCGAGACAGTAGCACCGTTAGTATTTTTCTGGATTTATCTGTTAGCAACCTTTGCTATTGTCGTAGCAGGTGTTGATAAGGGAATTGAGAAGGCAAGCCGTATTCTTATGCCTATTTTACTTGTGTTAATGGTTGGTATTTGTATTTACATTGCAACCTTGCCAGGTGCATTAGAGGGTATTAAGTATTATCTGTTACCTGATTTTGCTAATCTTTCATTTAAGACGGTATGTGTAGCGATGGGACAGCTGTTTTTCTCTATGAGTCTTGCAATGGGAATCATGGTTACATACGGTTCGTATACATCAGACGATGTAAATCTTGTGAAGTCTGTTAATTATATTGAGATTTTTGATACAGTAGTAGCTTTACTTGCAGGTATGATGGTAGTTCCTGCGGTATATATTTCATCAGCAGGTGTGGAGTCTATGACAAAGGGACCAAGCCTGATGTTTGTGTCGTTGCCTGCAATCTTTGGCGATATGCCTGGAGGAACCATTGTAGGTCTTGCATTCTTCGTATTGGTATTATTTGCTGCATTAACAAGCTCTGTATCGGTTATGGAGGCGATTGTATCCTGCGTAATGGATAAGCTCCATCTTAAGAGAACTACAGCAGCGATTGCAGTATTGGTATTTAGTGCAATTTTAGGAGTTCCTTCATCACTTGGTTTTGGAGTACTGAGCGGAGTAACACCACTTGGAATGGATTTCCTTACATTCTTTGATTATATTAGTAACAGCGTATTGATGCCTATCGTAGCACTTCTTACATGTATTATGATTGGTTGGATTTGTGGAACTAAGGTTATCTCAGATGAGGTTTCTAAGAATGGTGAGCATTTTGGCCGTAAGAAGCTGTTCGAGTTTATGATTAAGTATGTATGCCCAGTTATGATGATTATTATCCTTGTATTCTATACAATGGAAGCATTCGGTTTAATTACGGTATAAGGTGAATGAGATGAAAAGACCACATATTTCAATATTAGGGGATTCCTATTCAAGCTATGAGGGCTGGCTTCCTGCAGGATATCACACATGGTACTTTGATGAGCAGAGTGAGCTGACGACAGATGTTAATGATGTTAGACAGACTTGGTGGTGGCAGCTTTGTCAGGAGGAAGGGATGGTACTTCTTCGTAATAGCAGCTACAGCGGCAGTACTATTTGTAATACAGGATATGATGATAATGCAGCGGAGTTTTCATTTATTACACGAATGAAGGAAGATTTGGGCGAGAGGAATGTTCTGAATAGTAAGCCTGATATTCTGTTTGTGTTTGGCGGCACCAATGACTCATGGGCAGGAAGTCCTGTCGGAGAGATAAAGTATGCAGACTGGACGGCAGAGGAATTATACAGCTTTGCACCTGCATTCTGCTATATGATGGACTATCTTATAAAGTGGAATCCTGGGACAAAGATATACAATATTACGAATATGGAAACGACTCCAGAGATTCAGAAGATAATCTCAGAGGTTTGTGAGCACTATGAGATTGAGAATATTGTGTTAAAGCCGATTGATTTACAGAATGGACATCCTACCCGCAAGGGCATGAGACAGATTAAAGAGCAGATAGTGCATTATATTAATAATAATTAGAGAGAAAGGCATCATCGTAAGGATGGTGCCTTTTAGCAATAGTGCTAAAAAGAAAAACAAAAGCTTGCAAAAAAAATGACAAATATTATACATAATAATTTAGCAAATGGTGGTTAAATGGCTAAAAATGACAACTCGTGTTGACACTTTTTGATAAAACATAGTAATATTATACAAGAAATACGAATAGAGAACGTATTTTCTAATAATATTATGGGAGGCAGTATGAAAGGGAGAAGGAGTATTGTAAAGAGTATTGCGATGGCGCTTGTACTTGTGCTGGTAGTTGGTTCTTTGAGCGGTTGTTCGAAGAAGAATGCCGATGATAGTGCAGCAGTGAGTGCGGATAGCCAGAGCAGTGTAACTACCGAGAAGGAGTCAGTGGAGATTACCGAAGAAAAGGCACCATTGGCGGATACGGCAGATACAAAGAAGGAAGAGGTTGAAGAACAAAGTGTGAAAGAGACTGAGATGTCTTCAACAACAGTAGAGGAGGAAACTACAGTCGTAGAGACTGAGGAGGAAACAGAGACAGAAACTGAGACAGAGACAGAAACTGAGACCATTGTAGAGGAAAAAGTAAAGGCAGATATTAATGCGCAGCTTCTCTTCTCAGGAGGTAATAACGAGTCATATTAGCCGACAGATATTTCATGGTTATTAGATGCATCTGACGACAGTGTTTTGACTTTGGTTTATACCTGTACGGATAAAACACATGGCGGCTGGGGAATTCTCGGTGTGGGAGCTACCGTAGATAACATATGGGTAGAAGGTCTGTCTTATTCAGCAGATGTGGAGAATCCAACTGGCATGGTATATGCTACGATGACAGTTGGAGAGCTTAGAAAGTCATTAGGCATTACTGCTTCATCGCAGGTAACAGCATTCAAAATCGGAGCATGGAATGGTGGTAAGATTATTTCACTTCACATTGGAGCAAAGAGTGATGCAGATTCTATTATTGCAGAGATAGCAGACGATGCTGTTGCAACAACAGCTACAATTCCAGATGCGGCAGCAACTGGAACTGGAACAGATACAGCATCACAGGCTGCACAGAATACACAGAAGGCACCTGGCTTAACAGGCTCTTATTCACAGGTGTTCCGTTCATCAGGAATGATGAACATTGATTTGAAGAACTACGCATCGGGATTTGAAATCGGTGATACGGTAACAATATCCGTAACAGTAGAGTCGGATGGTGATTTCAGCGGAAGCTTGGGTATGACAACAGGTTCTAACTATGCATGGAAACAGAATGACTATGAAAAGGGTGCAGGAACACATACCTTCTCTGTTAGCGGTGAAGCAACAGGTGACAGCGCACAGCTTGGTATCTGGTATGTAGGCGGAAGCTCCGTAGGCGTTAAGTCAGTATCTGTTAGTATTGATAAGAAAGCTTCTAATAACAGCAGCACATCAGGTAATTATTCTGGCGTAAAGGTTATTAGTGGACCAACCAATATAAAGATTGATCCAAGTTCATACTGTAGTGATTATGCCGAGGGAGATACAGTTAAAATTACTGCAACCCTGTACTCAGAGGAGTATTTCAACGGTACGATTGGCATGAGTGACAGAAATGGTAACTGGAAGCAGGCTGGTACTAAGGAATGTAATGGAGGCACAACTACATGGAGTCTGACTGTTTCAGATTCAGCAGGAACAGCCGAACTGCAGGTGTGGTGGATGAACGGTAATAAGTTAGCAGTTAAGTCAATTAGTGTAAGTGTTGTAGAGAAGGGTAAGGGCGAAGAAGCTGATACAGAGATACCAGGTGAAACTCAGACCGAGACAGAAGAAATCCCAGGTACTATGATTCCTGATGAGTCAACACCTACAGAGTCAACACCATCAGGCGGCGGTTCTTCAGAGTCCACACCATCAGGAGGAGAGTCCGAAGGCTCAGTACCATCCGAGGAAGAGTCAGAAAGCAGTACAGCAAGTCCAGATGGCGTAAAGGATTTATTGGTACATACATTTACAGAGAAACAGGACTTTAAGTTCAAGATTCAGGATTATATAGGCGGAATCGAAGTTGGAGATAAAGTGACAATGGAGATTCGCTTAGAAGGTGATGTATATGCGAATGGTTGTATCGGATGTAATTCGTTACCAGGAGAGGCATGGACATCAGCATACTATGAGACGGTAGATGGAGCGGCAAGTGCCATTTTGACAATAAATGTACCATATGATAGTACAGAAGCGCAGGTACAGGTATGGTGGTGGGATGGAGAAGGAAGTCTTAACCTCTATCTGACAGTATATGAAGGTGATGTAAAGGCTGACGAGGAGGAGCCAGAGAGCGGTGAATCGTCAGATGACAGTACAGAATCGAATGCAACTGTTACTTTCACAACTGACAGTGCTTCTACAGGAGCAGCAGATGAGGTAAAGCCAACCCATATTGTTAATTTGAATGATTACATATCTGATTTGGCAGTAGGAGATAAGGTAGATGTTACTGTCAATATGAGTGGTAATACATGGTATGGCGGTGGAATTGGTGTGAATTCCTATGATGCAAGTACAGGTGGTGCAAGCTGGAAACAGACAAATTTTGAAAGCTCAGCTACAAATGAAGCAACTGCTACATTTACAGTAGATGTACCATTTGAAACAGATAACAATATACAGATTCAGCTTTGGTGGTGGGGACCAGGTGAAATTAAAATGGATGTTACTGCAAAGAAGCAGGAAACGATTGATTCACCAGATGACGATATTGTAGTCGAATCACCAAAGGCGGATGCAATTATAGGTTAATATTAAATAAAGATATTGGAGTGTTTGCACAATTGTGTGAACACTCCTTTTTTTTACACTTAAATCTTATGTTGATTAATGTTAATGCATTTTGGTAAATAATACCAAAAATGCAAACTAAAGCAAAAAAAGCAAAAGAATTGTAGAAAAAAAGTCGAGAAGTGATAAAATAAAATATATAAACAATGTGTAATAGGGTACAAAATGGGATAGGTGTTTTATGCGTAAGAAAAGATATGTTTTGGGTATGGTATTGGTATTAATAATAACCATGCTGGTGCTTACGGGGGTAGTAATTCGATTTTCTAAAAGTATAAGGAATGACTTGCAGACTGAGCTTGTGGAGACGCTTAGGAATGTTGCGGAACAGAATGCGTATACAATTGAGCGGGAAATTGAAGCAATGCAGGATTTGCTTATTGGTACGTCGTTAGAATTAGGTGAATATTTGATTGCAGATGAGGAAACAGGCAGAGAATTATTGATGCCGCTTGTAGAGGTTCACCAGTTTAAGCGTATGGGTGTAGCATATGCAGATGGAACGGTTTATTCTACAGATAATGAACAGATGAATCTGGCATCCCATGATAACTTCCGTAGAAGTATGAAAGGGGAAGTAGTGGTAACCAGTGCCATAACAGATATTGTAGATAACGATGACAAAATTAATGTAATTACGACTCCGATTTATAGTGAGAATCAAGAGGATGTGCAGGGCGTACTTTTTGCGGTATACAGCACAGAGTATGTACAGAATATATTTGATTCTGATTTATTTGATGGTCAGGGATATAGTGCATTAATCAATTCAAATGGAGATTATATTGTAAATGCAAAGCAGTCTCCAGGCTACGGAAAAAAGAATGTGTTAACAGCATTAACACAGGCGTCAGAGGCGAATCAGGATGCAGTAAAGCTGATGCGTAAGAATATGCGTTTAGGCTTAAGTGGAAGCACATATGTGGATTATGCAGGTGCCAGATATATTTATTTTACACCTGTAGCATTTCAAAATAGCACGGAGTCGTGGTATGTAATAACCGTGGTTCCTGAGCTGGTATTGGCGTCCAGATTAGATTCGGTTATGCATCATGCAGATATGCTGGCAATGATTCTTCTGGCAGTGACCGTGGTGGCAGGAAGCTTGTATATTATTGTATATAGAAACAGTAAGAAGCAGTTAAAGAGATTGGCATATGTTGATGCATTGACCCAGAGAGATAATGTGGAAGCATTTAAGGTGAAAATGCATCGTTTAAGAGATTGTCCAGGCTATGTGGTATATATGGACATTAAGGATTTTAAGATTGTCAATAATACCTGTGGAGTAACTAAGGGAGATCAGGTCATATGTGAGATTTCTGAAAAGCTTTCACAGTTATTGAATGAGAAGGAGCTGGTGGCAAGAGTAAATGGTGCTGATTTTGTATTATTCTTAAAAGAGACCAATGATGCGAGCCTGTTATTGCGGGTTGAGGATATTGAGAACGGTATGAAGACTATTTCAGAAGAGCTTAATGTGCCAAGGATTGCAGCATATTTTGGTATTTATCCAACCTCTCATCAGGAGACTGTAGAGGAAGCGATTGGTCATGCGAAGCGTGCCAATCAGTTTGCAAAGCAGCGTAGTGATAAGCTTTATCGCTTTTACAATGCCAAGGACTATGAGGATTTGCAGAAGAATAAGCAGATAGAGGATGCCTTTGAAACAGGTATTCAGAATCATGAATTTGAAATTTGGTATCAGCCGAAATATGGGGCAAATGCGCAGTCAATGGATGGAGCGGAGGCTTTGGTACGTTGGCGTAAGGCAGATGGAACTGTGGTTTCACCTGGAGATTTCATTCCTCTATTCGAGAAAAATGGTATGATATCCATATTGGATGAGTATGTGTTTGAAGAGGTATGTAAGCAGCAGAAGCGCTGGCAGGATGAAGGTATGAAGATAGTACCTGTGTCTGTAAATATTTCAAGAGCAAGCCTTTATTATCTGGATATCGTAGAACGTTATATGAACATTTTGAATAAGTATCAGTTAGATATTCGGTATATCCAATTGGAGATTACAGAAAGTGCGATGGAGGATAATGAGCAGATTCAGTCGCTGATACAGTGCTTTAGAGTAGCAGGCTTTAAGCTTTTGCTGGATGATTTTGGAAATGGATATTCTTCTCTTGCTACACTGAATATGGCACAGTTTGATGAATTGAAGCTGGACAAGGGATTAATCGACCATATCGGTGATGACCGAGGTGAGAAGCTCTTGTACTTTATTATAGCTTTAGCAAGAAGTCTTGGGCTTTATATTACAGCAGAGGGTGTGGAGACTAAGGAACAGTTCAGATTCCTGCAGAAGATGAAGTGTAATACGATACAGGGATATTATTTCTCAAAGCCATTACCAGAAGTGAATTATGGAGATTTGCTAGCAAGCTAAAAGGGATTGCCGAAAGGCAATCCCTTTTGTAGATGTGACTATGTCACTAATTATTCTATTTGTATAAGAAAAACTTCACAACAGCAATGATAGGAAGCCAGCCTGATAAATAACCGATAACCTGTACCTCTGACTCTTCCTTACCTTCAAGTCTTGCGTACATCTTAATATAGATGGTACCCAGACAAATAACCATAACAACAAGGTTGAGAATAGAACCTAATGTTGAAAACTTAAGAGCTACAACGTCAGCGATAACGATAAGAACCCACCAGAACTTGAAGACATTGGTTGGAATCTGCTGACCTAAGATTGTAACACCGTTTTCGCGGCAGACTGAATCTGCATATGCCATGTAACGTAAGATAGGAATCCACGCATGCCACGGTGTATGATAGCCCATCATCTTAAGCGCCTTCATATGGCTGAGCGCTGTCAGAATGTACATAATAATACCAAAAATAATAGTGATGACTGCTACAATTCCAGTAACAGCAACTGCAAATAATTCCATGATAAAAATCCCCCTTGAATTATAAAATTTATATAAACATAATATATTATTTTCCAAATTACGTCAACCATTGACTAAAAAATACAAAAAGAGCAAACCATTCTAAAAGGTTTGCCCTCATTGCAGTACGTTTATTTTGTTGTTAACATCTTGATTACCTGATTAAGCTTAGGAAAATCTCCTTTGTAAAGAGACATCAGCTTGTAAAGTCTGCCTGCAAGATACAGGAAGAAGAAGATACCAAGGAGCATTGTGCATAAGCTGATAAGAATCTCAGGGACTGTTAAGTAGCCTAAAAGAATCTTACTCGGTGTAATCAGCGATGCTGTAAATGGGATAAAGTCATACCATACAAGGCCAACAGCTAAGCTGCTACCCATAACATCGCCATACAGTAATGCGAAGAAGCTGGCTATCAGAATCAGAGCAAATAAGGTATTTGCAGAACCTAAATCTTCAGGCTTTCCAGCTAATGCACCGCCTACAGCAGCAATTGCACAGTATAAAGCAAAAGCAAGAATAAGCATCAGGATAGCGAATACAATGCCCTGTAAGGAGAAGATTCCTGAAAAACCGCTAAGTTCATCCATAATCGCTACTGTGGAAAGAGTTGTGCCAGGAAGCATTTGCTTGGCAATTGCAATACCTGCACCAAAGCCAAGTACTAAGGAAAGAATCCATACAAAAAGCTGTAATACGCAGGCACAAATGCTGGCAAATACCTTACCGAATATCATGGCACCAGGCTTTACACATACAAGGAAGGTATCCATAAGCTTGGAGGTTTTCTCCATAATGACAACGTTAGCAATATTCTGTCCATAGAAGAGTATCATGAAGTATAAAATCATGAGATTCAGCATTGGAAGCACAAAGCTAAGGGATTCCTTCAAACTATCTAATGGGTTCTCTGCCTCTGGGGCTTCTCCTCCTTGATAAATAGCTGTGGATACGGGCAGAGTCATTTCAATAAGTGACTCATAAGGAATTCCACTCTTATAAATCATAATGGTTGACATATTATTACGAATAAAGTCTAAGAAAATATCCTTTTCAAAGCCTTCCAAGTCGGTAGCTTCCGTTGAAAGGAGAGTAGCCATGTAGCTGGTATCCTTCTGGTCTAAAGCAAGAATTAATGACTTAGCTGAATCACCAGCCTGCTCGGATGCTTCTTCGACAGAAGCACTGGTAATATAGGAAATATCAGAAAAGGTTTCGTTTCCTAACTGATTCAATATATTAAAGTCAATTGCGTCAGTGGAGGTATTGTCTACCACATATACAGTTTCAATCGTAGTGGTTGCACCAGATGCATTCTCTTTGGCATTGCTGTTTTCACAGATTGGAATGATGCAAGCTGGAAGAAGAAAGCATAAGATAGCAAAGATTAAGCTTGTTGTCTTATAGCCTTTGGCTCTAAGCTGCTGGGCAAGTGTGAAAGAGAAAATCTTGCCTAAGCCTTTGAATTCATGTCTATTCATAATTTGATTCCTCTCTATTTATTAATTTGCTGTTGTATTCTGACGGAACATAACAAGCATCTGCTTCCAAGTGATGCGGGTTCCTCTATGCATAATCAGTGAACGATAAATCTTTCCGCACAGAACTGCAAGAGCAATCACAACAACTATCTGCAATACCCATGCAAGGATTAAAGCACCAAGACCGATATTTCCCATCAGGTAATGCACAGGAGCGCAGAAGATGGAAACAAATGGCACAAGGCTGCTGATATATACAGCAACAGGTGCTGAGGTTGCGCCAGCTGCGCATGCAATGATGTATCCAAAAATAATAAGGAAAGTAGCACCAAGGGTTGCACCTTCTGATTCCTCCATATTAGAGCAGCCTGAGGCTGACAGTCCTGCAATTAACGAGAAGGTTAAGTAGCCTAATAATAAGGAAACTACAAATGCAATAATGGAAATTGGTGTAAAGTTCATTAAATCCAGAGATATTCCCATATTGCCGAGTGTATCACCAAGTGAGCCTACCTCAAGGAAGATGCCTGTTATATAGAAGGAAAGTACATATCCGCCCAGCATTGCGCCCATGAAGATAAGTACATATGCCATAGATGCCAGTACCTTACCAACAATCAATGCAAGAGGCTGAATGCTGACCATTAAGGTTTCCACAAGCTTAGATGCTTTTTCTTCAATTACGCTTCGTACAATGTAGGAAACAGAAAGGGTACATACCATCATTAAAACAAAGGAATATGCATACTGCAGCATATACTGTGTACCCCATTTGTTATCGTCCTCCAGATAACCGTCGATACTGTCGGTATCATATCTCCAGGATGCCATAAGGATAGCAAGCTGCTCGTCACTGACATTGAGACTCTTATATCTGGCAATCTCAAAAAGCTCTGTTGAAAGTGCTTCTAAGGCCTCTAAGGAGTCCTCACTGACTGTTTCAGCATCACAGGTGGTAATGTTGATTGTGTAGCCTGTCTGGTCTTCGGAAGCCATGAAGCGTACTTCAACCTCATCCTCTGCAAGCGAGTAAACACCAGGATTCGGTAAAACATCAGATAACTCACAGAAGGTTGTGTTTGCCCAGTAGCTGTTTTCACTAACTGCTTCTGTAAAGTCTTCATCTGTAATAGTGTAAGGTGTGCTGTTTGCCACAAATACTCTGCTGATATTAGCTATTTCTACTTCCTTGCTTTCGGCACCGCTAAGCAGTGTGGTAATCGGTGTTACCAGTGTGGAAACCAGTAATACGATAAGTAACGATATCATATTTGCTTTATTCTTAAAAAACTGCTGTAAGGTAAAACGGAAGACGCTTCCAGTTCCCTGTAATTTGTTCTTATACTGTTTCATGGGCATCTCCACCTACCTTTTCAACGAAGATTTCGTGAAGTGACGGCTCACGAAGGTCGAAAGTAATAATACTGATATTGTTCTGAATTAATGAGCCTAAGAGCTTATTTGCCTGCTCCTCACCTGTAACCTTAATCTGATATTCATATTCCTTCTCGGTAACAATTTCTGCACCAACAGCATTGATATAAGAAGTAATATCCTGTTCAACCTTGAGTGCGAGATTTACACGTCCATAGCTCTTCTTGATTTCATTTAAGTTACCCTGCAATACTACCTTAGAGTGGTCAAGGATAGTAATCTCTGTACAGAACTCCTCAACAGTAGCCATCTGATGGCTGGACATAATTAAGTACTTACCCTTTGCGATTTCTTCGCGAATAATATTTTTAAAGAGGTCTGTATTTACAGGGTCAAGACCTGATAACGGCTCATCAAGGATGAGAAGCTCGGGATCTGAGATAAGTGCAGTCATAAACTGGAATTTCTGCTGATTACCCTTTGAAAGCTGGTCGGCTGTCTTTGGCTTCTCAGGCTTTTTGCGTCCTTTTTTGCCTTTCGTTTCTTCTGTGGAAGCGTTCGGATAGAGATATTCTTCTACCTCGAGACGCTTTGCCCAGTATTTAATTCTTTTCTTTGCTTCAGACTTAGAAACACCTCTTAAGCCTGCAAAGTAGATTAACTGGTCCATTAATGTATATTTAGGGTATAATCCACGCTCCTCAGCAAGGTAACCCACGTTGCAGGTAGCGGTATCAAGAGGCTTGTCATTCCACAATACCTCTCCGCTGTTCTTTGAAAGCATACCAAGCATCATTCTGATTGATGTGGTCTTACCTGCACCATTTGTACCAAGAAGTGCGTATACGCCAGGCTTCTCCATTGTAAAGCTTAAGTTCTCAAGTACGGTCTTTTCGCCGTATTTCTTAGATAAATTTTTTACTACTAAACTCATTTTCGTTCTCTCCTTCAATTTTTATAATAAATGTCGTTTATGCGACTACTGTGTTTGCTTTCTTATTTTTAAATAATAACCAGAAGCATCCGATACAAGCTACTAATGAAATCACAAAGATAACAAGGTAGAAGATATCGCTCTCAGGTAAATACTCTGAGAATAAGCTTACAGAGTTAAAAGCAACATGCATCAGGATGGATGCCCATACTGAGTTCTCGCGAAGTGCAATCAGCGTCATGATAATGCCAAGGATAGTAGCGTAAGTAATCCATACAATCTGACCATGAATCAATCCAAAGGCAAGAGAGCTGAAAAAGATTGCAAGCGGAAGCGGCATTGCCTTACGGAATCTTGGAAGCACATAGCCTCTAAAGAAGATTTCTTCTACAATTGGAGCAAGGATAACTGCACTGATAAACTGTACCAGCATAGGTGCATTTGCAATACCTGCTGATGCCTCCATGTAGTCCTCAAGCATAGCTTCTGGTACTACAGCTGACATAACAATCGAGATTAAGAAGCTCAGGGCAATTCCAAGTATTACGATAAATGGAGCAGATGTCGGGCGAAACTTAGTAAGGTTTGCGTCTGTGGAAAGCTTATGTCTTCTGCATTTACTGATAAGCCAGATGATAAATAATGCGAATATCTGATATGCGATAGTGGCATGCAATTGATACTGCATTACAAAGTCCGTGTATTTTTCTAAAAACTCTTCCCCTACCATTGTGATGCCTGCAGCAGCCATCTGGAAGCCCATTGCAAATGAAATAATAAATTGAAATACCAAAGATACTGCCAAATTAATTCCTAATAATAGAGCCATATAGCCCAATCCACAAAAAATACTTTTTACTTTTTCTTTCATAGTTAATTTCCTCTCTCAATGTATTGTGCGTTATTTAGGCAACAACTGCCTGTTTTTTATAAATTCTGTAAGTTATCATGTAAAGTACTGCGCATATCGCGATGAGTATTAAGCTCCATTGGTAAGGCTGCAGAGTCTGGAAAATTCGAACAAGCAGGAGCGGATTCTCTGAATGAATAAATTCATCTATATGCGCAAAGCTTAAGCAACCGATTAACCATATTGTATAAGTGATGATGGATATAACCTTTCCGAATCGAAGTGTCAAAGCACTGATAAAGAAAGGAAGTATGGTTCCTGCAATCCATAAGATGAAGAGCAGAAGCGGATTCATTAGGAAATGTAGGTCTACTTCCAATGTGTAACCCTTCCAATGCCAGTTCAGATAGAGCATCTCCAGTCCGTATATTGCACATACGGAAAGAATTCCGAATAGGTTTGTTATAAACAAGAATATGGTTCGCATGATAATATAGTTTTTTCTGGTGCATCCCATGGAAATAGCAGTGTTAAAACTGGTGTAGCTTGAAATACTGCCTGCAAATATGGCTGCACCGAAATACATAATAAATGCCATTAGGAATGCCATTTGGAAGGTTTCGGGTTCTTTTCCGTTATGAATCGCAACCTGCATAATGATTTCGAAAAGTATAATACCAAACAGTGCCATTCCCCAAATCATGCCGAGCGTCATATAGAGGGTTGTCATATGTAGACGATAACGTTTTAATATATCTTTCAACATAGGTAATCTCCTTTAGTGTGCTGATAATTTCTTAAGAATGCGGTATACTGCAATATTTGCAATCAGATAAAGCACAATACCGATAATTAAAAATATATGTGCATATTTGGCAATTACGGCTGCCATGGAAATGATTCTTACGCTTCCTACATCTGCTAAAAAGCTGCCACAGAATCCTCCGACACCACCTGCGATACCGCCTAAAATTGCAGGAAAGATTCGACCGAATTTAGCATATCGAAGACTGATAACACCCATCAATTCGCCAAAGGATAAGCCGATAAAAGTAATCCCGATTAATCCAGGGTAACTGCTAATGATTGTTGCTTTCGTGGAAGGTTCAACAAAAATCAATAGAATCAGACTTACCAGAATTAACTCCAGTACAGGTCCCCATGCAAGTGCCTTCAAAATAAGGTAAATCGCTTTTCTCGTGGTGGAGAAGGTCAGATAGAAAGGACACAGCAGCTGATAGTAGCTTCCTAATACCAAAGCGATGGTCAGGATTCCTAATAAAGGAATATTAAAGGAGGCGGTGCTGATAATGTTTTCTAACTGAAAGCCATTCTTTAAGTTCATAAAACCTTCAAACATAAGCATGAGAATAATCCCAAGTACAGCTGCAAAGGCGAAAATAACCTGTGCCTGAAGGAATATGTATTTGATATTTCTAAATGTTCTATTCATAGATTCCTCACATTCCGCTTGCAGTATCTGAACCGCATAAAGCAACAAATAAATTCTGAAGACTTACAGGCTGTACTGTAACATCAAAGCCTGTTGGAAGCTCCTGACCAGGATTCAGGAGAACAGTAGCACCCTTGCTTCTGCCAATATTCTCAATTCGGTAAGCAGTTAAGCCTTTTAAGAATTCATCCACAACATCAGCCTTGCCACTGATATGATATGCACGCTCTAAAAGCTCTAAGGTGTTTTCTTTCAGAAGAATATTTCCATCCTTGATAAGAATGGTCTCTTCGAATAAGTCGGCAGCCTCTTCAATAATATGTGTAGAAACTACGAAGGTTCTTCCTGTCTCTGTATATTCATTTAACAACTCTCTATAGAACTGGTCTCTGGCAACGATATCAAGTCCTGCGACAGGCTCATCCATGAAGGTAATGTCGGCTTTGCTTGCAAGAGCTACGATGATGGTAACCATGGACATCATACCCTTTGATAGCTTGCTGATTTTCTTCTTCTCTTCAAGACCGAACTCCTTGCAAAGGCGTTTTGCCATTTCTTTATCCCAGTTAGGGAAGAAGGCTTCTGCAGCTTCAAAATAATCTTTTACCTTGAGGTTATTAGGGCCATAAGCAGATACTGCATTTAACTCTCGTGAGAAGCAGATGTGGTCAAGTGCTTCCTGATTCTCCCATACCTGCATACCGCTGTAGGTTACATTACCTGAGGTGGCTGGTGTCTGTGCGGATAAAACAGAGAGCAATGTAGTCTTGCCTGCGCCGTTTCTTCCGATTAAGCCGTAGATTTTACCAGGCTCAATTTCTAAATCAATGTTGTGGAGAATCTCTTTCTTACCATATTTCTTTACAATGTCATTACATACTAATTTAAAATCGCTCATATCTCTCATTCCCTCTTAGTTCTTTGATTGCTGTATCATTTCAATTAATTCTTCCTTGCTGATGCCTAAGTGTAAGGCCTCCTGCAAAATAGCCTGCAGGTAATGCTCGTAAAATTCTTCTTTTCTTCGCTCACGAATCTGCGCCTTGGCGCCTGTTGCTACAAACATACCGATACCTCTTTTCTTGTATAGGATTCCCGAATCTACCAGTAGGTTGATTCCCTTTGCCGCTGTTGCAGGATTGATGGAGTAGAGCTTAGCCAGCTCATTCGTACTCGGTACCTTCTCCTCCTCTAGCAAAATATCACGCAGAATATCGGTTTCAATCATTTCGCTTATCTGAAGATAGATGGACTTTTCCTGATTCAGATATTCGTTCATTGCGCTCCTCCGTTTCTTATAATTTTATTACTTGAATATTTGATTACCAGATAACGATGTCCCTAAATCATGTTTGGGTTCGTAGGTTCATTACTTATGTAATTAACCATACAACTAATTGGGTAACCTGTCAACACATTTTTATGAAAAAATTTTCGAGAGATTTGGAAGAAATGTCTGAAAGCATTGATTTTACTGGAATTTGTTACTATTGAAAAGTTTACATAAATGAAAGGAAGGTTTATAATTTGATGGTAGGAGGTTCATTAGGTATGAGTAGGAGTAGTAAGGCTGCGCAGATGACGCAGTATGAGAAGATGACGCAGACACCTGTGTCTAAGCTGGTTATTATGCTGGGGATTCCAACGACAATCAGTATGCTGGTAACCAATATTTATAATATGGCAGATACTTATTTTGTAAGTGCTCTTGGTAACAGTGCCAGTGGTGCGGTTGGTATCGTATTTGGACTGATGGCGATTATTCAGGCATTCGGCTTTATGCTTGGACAGGGTGCAGGAAGTATTATTTCCAGAAGACTTGGTAATCAGGATGTGGAAAGTGCAAAGGTTACAGCTTCCCTGAGCTTTTTTACGGCATTATTTTTAGGAGTTGTGATTGGCGTACTGGGATTGATTTTTATTGACCCGCTGATGCTGTTGCTTGGTAGTACGGACACGATTCTACCATATGCAAGAGATTATGGAAGATACATATTGATGGCTGCGCCTGTTATGATGGCAAGCTTTGTTCTAAATAATATTCTTCGATATGAAGGCAAGGCAAATCTTGCTATGATTGGTCTGGTTACAGGTGGTTTATTGAATATGATTGGCGACCCGATTCTTATTTCTGGTTTTGATATGGGAATCGCAGGAGCAGGCTTATCGACAGCACTTTCACAGTGTGTCAGCTTTTGTATTTTATTAAGTATGTTTCTTCGCGGTAAGACGCAGTCGAAGATTGCGATTACGGCAATTACAAAGAATCCAAGAGGTATTACAGATGTAGTGAAGACAGGTTTCCCGAGTCTTCTGCGTCAGGGCTTGAACAGTATTTCGACTATGGTGCTGAATGGCCTTGCAGGTGGATATGGAGATGCAGCAGTTGCAGCGATGTCGATTGTGAATCGTCTGTGCTTCTTTATTTTTGCAGTTGGCTTAGGAATCGGTCAGGGATTCCAGCCTGTAGCAGGCTTTAACTATGGCGCGAAGAAGTATTCCAGAGTGAAGAAAGCGTTCTTCTTCACATGGGGAGCTGGAGAGGTGTTGCTGGGAACTTTGGCGGTAATAGCTTTCTTTATCTCAGGAAGTTTAGTCGGAATCTTTAGAGATGATGTGCAGGTAATTGAGATTGGTACGCAGGCACTTCGTTTTCAATTGGTGGCGTTATTCTTCCAGCCTGTGACGATTTGTGCGTCCATGCTGTTCCAGAGCGTAGGAGAGAATAAGCTTGCCAGCTTCTTTTCTCTGCTTAGAAGCGGATTATTCTTTATTCCGACTTTGATTATTTTGGAGGGAGTAATCGGCTTGACGGGCATTCAAGTGTCTCAGACGGTGGCAGATGTGCTTGCATTTATAGTAGCGGTGCCATTGGTGTTACGATATATACGCAGATTACCTGCGGATGAATAAGATTTGTTTTGAAGGGCAGCTTAAGCTGCTCTTTTTGCGGAGGAGAAAGAAAAGGCACACTTTAGTTAACTAAAGTGTGCCTTTGATACAACTATCATATACACCTTACCATACTTTGAAATAAAAGTCTAGTAATAAATTTCTTTTCCGATATACTTATAGATGTAGCAGATAATTAAACTCGAACAGGTAACCCCAGGTAGTGACGTCGAAGCTTGGGAAGTGCTTGTGGAAAGTGGAATACCACTAAGGAGGACGTATGGAACAACAAGGAATGAATCAGGTAGTAAGACGTAAGGAAGAGGAACATTTGGAGGAGTGCCGCAGGCTGATACGGGAAAATATTGCCATGTATGAGCAGCAGGTAGAGGAGCGGCATAAGGAAACGCAGGCACTTTTTGATGAGGTGCAAAGCGGTAACGTGGAGCTATATGACCAGATGTTTACCTCAAAGAGCTTGGAGGAGCATAGTAAGAATCAGCTTCGGAAGAATCAGGCTGCCTATGAAAAGCCATTTTTCGGGCGAATTGATTACAAGAATCTGGATGAGCGAATGTTTGAATCCATTTACATCGGTAAGAATGGTGTACAAAAGGATAAGACTAATGTGGCGATTGTGGATTGGCGAGCACCGATTGCGACGGTTTATTATGAAAATGAGCTGGGCGAGGGTACTTATTCCATTCCTGACGGCAGAGTATATCACATTGATCTGAACCTCAAGCGAACCTATGATATTGACGGCGGTAAGCTGATTGGCTTCTATGACAGCGACGTGGCGGCCAATGATGAGCTTCTTGTGAAATACTTAAGTAAGAACAGGGATGCGGTGTTAGGCGATATCATTGCAACCATTCAGAAGGAGCAGAATGAGATTATCCGAGCGAATCCTTTTCACAATATCATCGTGCAGGGAGTGGCAGGGAGCGGTAAGACTACGGTTGCGATGCACCGCATTTCTTACATTATGTACAATTATAAGGAACGTTTTACCTCTAATGAGTTCTGTATCGTAGGTGGAAGCGATATCCTGATTGATTATATTACGGGCGGCCTGCCAGAGCTTGATGTTCCTGATGTGAAGCATATGCGTATGGATGAGCTTCTGTGCTATTTGTTGAAGAAGGAATGGAAGAAGAAGTTCAAGCTGGTAGAGCCTGAACCAGCCTATGCATGGAAGAGTAAGATGCTCTTTGCCAGTGAGCTTGAGCTATATCTTAGCAAACTGCGAAAGAGGATTCTTGCTAATTGTGTAGTCTATGATGAGGAAATCGGCAATCTTTTGTCTCAGAAGAATAATGATAACTTCATCAATAGTAATCCTGATTATTCGATTAACAGGCTTTTGACTACCTTGGACGAGAGACTGCGCGCAAGAATTAAGCTGCAGTGTGTTGGACGTGACGAGGTGGGAATCTTTAGACGAAAGCTGGCAGAATATAAGAATTATTTTAGTAAGTATCAGTATAAGGGCGGTGTAGTGAACCTTTACGAGATGTTTTTGGATGCCTATGGAAAGGCATATTATATAGATATGACACCAGTGCTGGAGCGCATTCATAGGGGTATCTTTGATGTGTATGATGTAGCGGCAATGGTAATTATTTACTATCGAGCTTTGCAGAAGAAGCCTGATGAGGAGTTTGGGCAGATGTTTATAGATGAAGCGCAGGACTTTGGACCAATTGTTTATTATGCGCTCAGGACGGTATTACCGCAGTGTTTTTTCACGATTATGGGTGATGTATCGCAGAACGTAAATTACGAGTGCGGTATGAATGATTGGCGTGATATGTGTCAGAAAATATTTGCGGAGGAAACAGATGACTTCAAGGTGTTGGCAAAGAGCTATCGTAATACTATCGAAATCTCAGAGTTTGCGGGAACTATTTTGGACAGAGCCTCTAAGGGCGCGTATAAGATTGAGCCTGTGATTCGTCATGGAGAGCCTGTGCATTATGTGGACAGTATATCCAAGGAAGAAGCACTGGGACTTACTGTAGATATTGTAGAAGATATGCGTAAGAAGGGGTATGAGACGATTGCTGTTATCTGTATGACGAAAGAAGAGGCTGAGGAAATCTCAGGCAAGCTTCATAGCTACCTGGATATGGTAGAGGCTTCTAAGAGTGGCTTTTCTAAAGGCGTTATGGTTTTATCTGTTAAGGAAACCAAGGGACTTGAGTTTGATGCAGTTGTCCTCTGGAAGCCTGACATGAAGAGCTATAAGGACAACCCGAAGCTTGCCAAGCAACTTTATGTAGCCGCAACCCGCGCACTGCATGAACTGTTTGTGATGCAATGAAAAATGACTATGAAAAATCCGACTTTTTGTATATACTGAAAGGGATGGAAAGGTAATACAATCTGCGGATGCAGAAACATATTAAGAAGGGGACAGCTATGGATATCAGACAGATTATGGAAGAATTGAATCAGATGTTTCTATCAGGAAAGACACAGGAGATAGAGGCATTTTTGGAAGAAAAATGTAAGGAAGCAGGAGAACGAGGAGAGTTTGACGTGCTTCCTGTGTTATATAATGAAATGATAGGACTTTATCGTGAAACGGGACAGTATGATAAGTCAATCGGTTATTGTCATGATGCGATAGAGCTTTTAGAGGGGCTTGGGTATGAGGACACAGTTCCGTTTGCAACGACATTATTAAATGTAGCAAATGCACACAGAGCAGCAGGCTTGTTAGAGGAGTCCTATCTGTATTATCAGAGGGTATTTCCAATTTATAGTGCAAAGCTTGAGCCTGATGATGTTTACTTTGCAAGCCTGTATAACAATTTAAGCCTTTTATATCAGGAGAAGCAGGAGTTTGATAAGGCAAAGGAGCAGCTACTGAAGGCTCTTGATATTGTGAAGAAGAAGGAAAATATGGCGTTCGAGGTAGCTGTAACCTATGCGAATCTTGCGAATACCTGTATTGCTTTAGACGAGAATGATATTGCTATTGAGTATGCTAATGAAGCAGTTAGAATCTTTGAAGAGATAAATGTAGATGATGCGCACTATAGCGCGGCAGTAGCGGCATTAGGGGGCTTGTATTATAAGAAAGCGGAGTATGAGCAGGCGATTGAGATGTTTGAAAAGAGCCGTAACTGTGTAGAAAAATATCTTGGTACAGAGAATACACAGTATCAGAGGCTGACAGAGAATATTGAGTATATTCAGGAGCTGATGCGAGGAAAAGACGTGTCAGATATTATGAATCAGACACAAGAACATGATACAGATATGGAAAAATGGATAAGCGGCATCCAACTCTGCCGTAGCTATTACGAAGCATACGGCAAGCCAATGATAGAAACACAATTTCCTGACTACAAGGATAAAATTGCAGTAGGACTTGTAGGAAAAGGCTCAGATTGCTTTGGCTTTGATGACGAATATTCCAGAGACCACGACTATGGTCCTCGCTTTGTGATGTGGGTGACTGCTAAGACCTATGAGGAGATTGGAGAAGCACTACAGCAGGCATATGAGAAGCTTCCGACAAGCTATCAGGGAGTAGAGCGAATCGAAACCTTCCATGGACGTGACAGAGCAGGTGTTATGGCTATCGAGGAGTTTTATAAGAAGCTTCTGGGAGCAGACTTATTCGATAATCCAAGCATACAGGATTGGTTAGAAGTAGAGGAATATGCCTTGGCAGCAGCAACTAATGGTGAGGTGTTTACTGATGCAGAGGGTATTTTTACAAGCTATCGTAACAAGCTCAAAGCATACTATCCAAAGGCTGTCTGGTATCGCAGACTGGCACAGGCAGCAGCACTCTTTTCGCAGAACGGACAGTACAATATGCCAAGAATGCTAAAGAGAGGGCAATTCGTGGCAGCGGAGCTTGCCAAGGCTGAATGCATGAAGCAGGCGATGAAGTTGCAGTATTTGTTAAATCATCAATATGCACCACATGACAAGTGGCTTTATAAGGGACTTGAATTGCAGGCGGCTAAGGAGCAAACAGTAAATGGACAGCAATTATGTGGGCTGATAGAGCAGTTATCAGGTATTGCAGTGCTTCCTGATACAGCGGACTATTTGATGACAGTGGTAGAGGCGATTGCGCAGATATTTGCAGAGTATTTAACCACAGAGAATATCGTGGAGGCGGCAAATCCTTATCTGGATGCCAATACACAGGAGATGATATTTAGAAGTGATGCGCTGATTCAGGCAGGAGATATAATGCAAATGCATGCAACACAGATGCTGGCACCAAATGACAGAACAGCTATTATAGAGGCATTGGCTTTGGAGATTACCAAGGCAGAGTTTGAGGCCTTTGATAAGGTGCAGAATGAAGGTGGAAGAGCAAGCTGTCAGAACAACTGGCATACCTTCAAAATTATGCGAATGAGCCAGTACAAGACTTGGACGGAGGATATGCTGATGCAGTATCTCTATGAGTTCAAGACCAATCTTGCTATTGGGAGAAATATGATAGAGGAAAAGTATGCAAGGATGATGGAATCTACGGCACCTGAGAAATACGCAGAGTTTGCGGACAGACTTCCAGAGATTTCGCAGGAGAAGCGTGCGATTATGGAGGAGATTATCAGGCTGCAGGTAAGCTGGATGGAAGAATTTGCAGCAAAATATCCTAAGCTCGCAGATAACGCAAGATTCATTCATACCAGTGAAGATATGCCATATGATACCTCCTATGAGACCTATCTTCGAGGAGAACTAGGGACATATTCTGACAAGATGCTGGCGCTATACGGAAGATATGTTGTGGCATGTGCAACAGCGGGGGAGAATCTGGCGCAGAAAATTATGGGGAATACGATAGAGTATTATGGATATCTGAACTTTGAGGAGGCACAGGAAGGGTATCCTGAGATGTTATAAGAGAAGGAAATATGACAGAGGTTGTGTAAGTAAGGACACAACCAGAAAGGCAGGGTTATATATGCAGAAGGCTACAAGATGGAGTAGAAGCAGATTTCAGCCAAATCTTCCATTGGGAAAGGACGGCACTAAGGTAACAGCAAGTAAGGAGCATATCACATTGTCGAAGGATGCGGCAAAGGAAGGTATGGTTCTTTTGAAAAATGAGAATAAGGTACTTCCTTTGGCAAAGGGAAGCAAGGTAGCACTCTTTGGAAAGGCAACCATTGATTATGTAAAAGGCGGTGGTGGAAGTGGCGATGTAACGGTTTCCTACACTAGAAATTTGTATGAAGGACTAAAGCTATATCCAGAGCATATTAGTGTTTTAGAGGAGCTTGCAGACTTTTATAAGGAGAATGTAAAGCAGCAGTATAAGGACGGAAAGGAGCCAGGACTTACTGTGGAGCCTGAGGTACCACAGGAGCTATGGACGCTGGCAAAGGCTTATACAGATACTGCGATTGTATCAATTTGCAGATTTTCAGGAGAGGGCTGGGACAGAAGCAATGAGGATTTCTGCCTGACTGTGGAGGAGACTGCTTTGGTACAGAAGGTAAAAGAGAATTTTGCCAAGGTAATCGTGGTGCTGAATGTAGGCGGTATGGTGGATACCTCATGGTTTGTTTCCGATGAGAAGATACAGTCAGTGCTTCTTGCATGGCAGGGCGGAATCGAGGGCGGCCTTGCGGCAGCAGAGCTTTTACTGGGAATGGGTAATCCAAGCGGTAAGCTTACAGATACCTTTGCGGCAAGACTGGAGGATTATCCATCGACTCAGACCTTCCACGAGTCAGAAGCCTATGTGAATTATATTGAAGATATTTATGTGGGATATCGTTACTTTGAGACCATTCCAGGTGCAAAGGATAAGGTAGTATACCCATTTGGCTACGGTCTTTCGTATACACAGTTTGAGTTAAACTGGGGAGAGGGCTATGAAGAAAATGGTACCATTTATCAGCATGTAACAGTAACGAATACGGGCGACTATGCAGGTAAAGAGGTAGTACAGGTGTATGTATGGGCGCCTGCATTCAGACTGCATAAGCCTTTACGAGTGCTGGTAGCATTTGAAAAAACCAGATTATTACAGCCAGGTGAGAGTCAGAGATTAATCTTAAAGTGGGATTTATCACGCATGGCATTTTACGATGACTTGGGAGCTATCAGCAAGTCAGCCTATGTGTTAGAGGCGGGTATTTATTACTTCTATGCAGGTACAAATGTGCGCGATGCCAAGGAGTTAAAGTATGCATATACATTAGGTAAGGATATTATGATAGAGCAACTTAGCGAGAAAATGGCACCAACCTCTCTGCCAAAGAGAATGTTACAGGATGGAAGCTTCATGGAGCTTACAGTAACAGAGCCAAATGATTATAATGCTTCTTTGATTGAACGTTTACCATTGGAAGAAACAGACGGTTTTGCGCCACAGACACGCTTTAGAGAGAAGTATCATCTCTGGACGAATACGCCACAGCAGAAGAATCATTTCCTGATAGAGGTGGCAGAAGGCAAGATAAGCTTAGAGGAGTTTATGGCGCAGCTTTCTGATGAGGATTTGGCGTGGCTGCTTGGAGGTCAGCCTAACACAGGAGTAGCCAATGTATTTGGTATCGGTAACATACCTGACTATGGTGTACCGAATATTATGACTGCGGATGGTCCTGCGGGACTTCGTATTCTGCCTGAATGTGGTGTCTGCACGACTGCATGGCCTTGTGCAACTTTGCTTGCATGTACATGGAATGAGGAGCTTGTGGAATGCGTAGGTGGGGCAGGTGCAGCAGAGGTAAAAGAGAACAATATCAGTATGTGGTTGACACCTGCGATTAATATACATAGAAGTCCTCTTTGCGGACGTAATTTTGAGTACTATTCAGAGGACCCATTGGTAACAGGTAAGCTTGCAGGTGCTATGGTGCGTGGTATTCAGAGTCAGCACATTGCTGCGACGGTGAAGCATTTTGCATTGAATAATAAGGAAGTAAATCGCAAGGAAAGTGATTCGAGAGCATCGGAGAGAGCAATCCGCGAGATTTATCTTAAGGCGTTTGAAATCATTGTGAAGGAGGCAAAGCCTTGGGCAATCATGTCTTCCTATAACATTGTAAATGGTCACAGAACCTCCGAGTGCAAAGAACTGTTAGAGGATATTCTTCGTGGCGAATGGGGCTATGAGGGCATGGTAACCAGTGACTGGTGGACTAATGGTGAGCATTATAAGGAAGTACTGGCAGGCAATGATGTGAAAATGGCTATCGGATTCCCGCAGCAGCTATTAAAGGCATTGGAGCAGGGCGTAATTACCCGTAAAGATATGGAGCGTTGTGCAAAGAGAATTTTGGAGCTGATTCTTAAGATTGATTAGGAGTCCTTATGCCATTTGGCAATAAATATGTGTGATATGGAAAAGAGAAGCTATGTTAAGAGAATGTAATTTAGAGGAAATGACAGACGGTAAGCGTTATGGACTTTCGGATATGGTAAAGGCAGATTGTAACGACTGTAAGGGCTGTAGCGACTGCTGTCGTGGTATGGGAAGCTCAATCGTGTTAGATCCGTTAGACTGTTTCCGATTAGGTAAACATCTGCAAAAGGGCTTTGGCGAGCTGTTAGCAGAGTGTATGGAATTAAATGTAGTAGACGGTGTAATTCTGCCTAATCTGAAAATGGCAGGGGACAGAGAAGCCTGTGTATTCTTAAATGAGGCAGGGCGGTGCAGTATTCATTCTGCGCGTCCAGGCATTTGCCGTATTTTCCCACTTGGAAGAATCTATGAAAATCGGGAGTTTGAGTATATTTTACAGGTGCATGAGTGTCCAATGCCTAATAAATCCAAGGTAAAGGTCAGTAAATGGATAGATACGCCAGAACTGAAGAAGAACCAGAAGTTTATTAAGGACTGGCACTATTTTCTAAAGGATATTCATGAGAGTCTGAAAAATGGTGCAGATGAGGCGACGATTAAGAATACCAGTATGTTGCTGCTGAATATCTTTTTCGTGCAGCCATATGATGTGGAGGGGGACTTTTACGGGCAGTTCTATCAGCGTCTGGAAAGCTTTCCTAAGCTGTAATGTGTCAAATATTTTAAGTAAAAATCAAGAAAAAGTATGGTTTTGTATATTGAAGTAATCATTTAAGATGTAAACGTATAAGGTTGAAAATAGTTTTCAGCCTTATGTTTACGTTTCAAATGCAAGATTTGGCTTGTGTTGGGATGAATTATGATACTGGAACACAGGGGGAGACTATGAAAAGAGTTGACTACGAATACCGCAATCTTCCGATTCCTGGAGGCGGATATGTAACAGGATTTTTATATAGCGATAGTGCAGATGCCTTGTATATCAGAACGGACATTGGTGGTGCATATCGTTTTGAAAGAAAGAATAAGATGTGGAAAAGTCTTGCTGACCATGTAACGATGGATGATTTGAGCGAGACCTTCCCTTTTGCGATAGCAACGGATAACAGAAAGCCAGGAAGTCTGTATATGGCTTGTGGTGTTAGTGACCGCAGTTCAAAGGGTGTCTTTGCAGTGTCAGAGGATTATGGTGAGAGCTTCAGACATTATCCGATGCCGATGTTTGTACATGGTAATGCCAACGGCAGAGGAACGGGATGGCGTCTGGTAGTGGATTATAGCAAAGAGAATACCTTGTACTATGCTTCTGGACAGAATGGCTTATGGAGAACTACGGATAATGGCGCAAGCTGGGAACATATAGATGTTTGTGGCGAGGAGTATATGACCTTTATCTATGTGTCTGAGGATGGTAATATGCTTATCTGCGGAACGGCAGGCGTTACGAATCAGATAGAGCTTTCAGAGGAAGAACGTTATATTGACGGATGGAATATGGAAGTGACAGTGAGAAGAGGACACAGTATGTACATTTCCTATGATGGCGGTAAGAGCTTTGAGAAGATGGTACAGCCTGACAGGGATGAGACTAGCGTATATGCAGCAGCAAAGTGTAGAATGCCAGGACTTGTAGGACTTCGCTATGCAGTGGATGAGAAGTATTTCTATGTGACTTATGAATCAACAGGTGCATATTCTTATGTGGTAGACCAGGGATATTCCTGCGATGGTGGTGCTACGATGAATGGGCGAGTGGTTCGTTATCAGATAGATGCGGTGGCAAAGAGTGTACATATGGAGGAGATAACACCAGAGATGCTTTTAGAGCAGGGACACAGTTGTACTCCGTTTGGATATAGTGGTATTGCAACCTGCGAGGCAGTGCCAGGATTGGTAATTTGTTCCACAATTACCCGTGAAAAGGATGGAGATTGTGTATTTCTTTCTAAAGATTATGGAACAACGTGGAAAAAGATATTGCAGAATCTTGAAGTCGGTAAGATTAGCTTCCGCGCACCATATATGAGACCTGAGTGCAATGGTGGTCATTCTATTGCACACTGGCTGACGGATTTGAAGATAAACCCTAAGAATCCAAATGAAGCATGGTTTAATACTGGAACAGGAGTCTTTTTAACAGAGAATCTCTTGTCGGAGGAGCCTTCCTTTACAGACTGGTGTGACGGTATTGAGGAAACGGTACACCTGAATGTGTATGCGATGCCGTCAGGTGATGTAAGGGTTGTGGATATCTTAGGAGATTTGGGCGGATTCGCCTTTAAGGATTTTGAAACACCGTGTGATAATTCCTTTGCTGATGCAGGGGGGAACAGATATATTACCTGCATCAATGCTGATTTTCCTGATACCATGCCGCAGAATTTAATTGTGGCAGCAAGAGGTAACTGGACAGGAAGAACCAAGGGCGGATTGATATTCTCGAAAGACCAGGCAGAAAGCTTTACGAGATTGCCGATGCCTTGGGGAATCAATGAGACAATTGATGCAACAGCAGAGCATATGGAGCATCCGAATGTGAATCCAGGCTGGGTGGCATTATCAGCGGATGCAAAGCATATTGTGTGGTCAATGGCAGATGTGATTGATTTGCCGACAAAGACGATTGTGTATACGCATGATGAGGGTAAGACCTACGGAAAGTGTAGGGTCTATGACCTTGATGGCAGATTAATCGAGGATGATGAGAAACGCCTGGTGAAGGTATTCTC
This sequence comes from Lachnospiraceae bacterium, assembly GCA_017467805.1. Lineage (GTDB taxonomy): Bacteria > Bacillota > Clostridia > Lachnospirales > Lachnospiraceae > COE1. Next base: position 17,007 of record JAFUKJ010000082.1, on the reverse strand, counting down.
TGACCGTGTGAAGAGTAATCTCTTCTATGGCTTCGGAGAGGCTTCACAGATGTATATCAGTAAGGACTTTGGAGAGAGCTTTTACCAGTATCCTGTGGATGCTCGGGATGTGACAGGAGCGGCATTGGAGTTTCCGAAGGTGCAGTTTGGTTTGATTGACTGTGCCAATAAGACGGAGGTGCGGGGAGATGCAGGCAGAAGCGGCAGCTTCTATATGGCACTTGCCAAGGAAGGCTTATGGAAGTATCAGTATGACGAAGCAGCGGATAAGATTACGCTAACCAAGCTGACCAAGGATGAAGTGGTTTATCGCATGGGACTTGGATTAATGTGCGAAGGCGGCGAGTACCTTGGTGCAGATAAGGCAATCTATATCAGCGGTATCGTGGATGGAGAGTATGGCTTCTATCGTTCCTTTGATGAAGGTAAGAGCTTTGAAAGACTAAACACCTCTAAGCAGATGTTTGGCGAGATTAACAGTATGGACGCAGACTGCCGCGAGTTTGGCAGATTCTACATAGCAACAGGTTCGAGAGGAATTATTACGGGCGCGCCTGTAAGAAAGGCAGGGTTATCAAGATGAGATTATATGAAGAAAATAACACACTTGTCATTGCAAATGGTGTTTCTAAGGTAGTGATTGAGCCTTGGGGTGTTAACTCACTACGTGTGCGCATGACAAGAGAAGCGAAGATGGATGCAAATGACTGGGCATTGGAGATTCCACAGCCATTTTTGAAGGCGGAGATTGCCTTTGAAACAGTGGATGTAACAGACCCTTGGTACAAGAGTGAGGAGTATGCACAGTATCATCAGACTGCGACACAGGCAAGTATTACGAATGGAAATATCACAGCTAAGGTATCTCATGAGGGCTGGATTAGCTATTACAATGAAAAGGGAGAGCTTCTGACAGAGGAGTACTGGAGAACGAGAGACAGAATCAACCGTTATTGTGTTCCGCTTAGAGTAGAAGCTAGAGATTTGAAGCCAATTAAAGGGTCTTCTGATTATACCTTAACGGCCAGATTTGAGGCATTTGATGATGAGAAAATCTTTGGTATGGGACAGTATCAGGAAAAGCATATGAATAAAAAAGGCGCTGTGTTAGAGCTTGCACATAGAAATTCTCAGGCAAGTGTGCCATTTATGGTATCAAGCAGAGGCTATGGATTCTTCTGGAATAACCCTGCCATTGGTACAGCTACCTTTGGAACCAATAAGACAGAGTGGCATGCAGTAAGCACAAAGAAGCTTGACTACTGGATTACAGCAGGGGAAACTCCTGCCGAAATCATGGAGCAGTACAGTGCAGTAACGGGTAGAGCGCCAAAGATGCCAGAGTATGGTCTTGGATATTGGCAGTGTAAGCTTCGTTATCGTAATCAGGATGAGATTCTTGCGGTTGCAAGAGAACATAAGAGAAGAGGACTTCCGATGGATGCCATCGTAGTTGATTTCTTCCATTGGACCAGACAGGGTGACTTTAAGTTTGAGCCTAGAGACTGGCCGAATCCTAAGGCAATGGTAGATGAATTAAAGTCTATGGGAATCGAGACGGTTGTATCTGTATGGCCAACGATTGATGAGAGAAGTGAGAACTTCGGAGAAATGGCAGACAAGGGCTATCTTGTGAATGCCGACAGAGGTAATCCGAACCATATGACATGGATGGGTAACACCATTTTCTATGATGCGACTAACCCAGGCGCGCAAAAGTTTGTATGGGATAAGTGCAAGGAGAATTATTATGACCTTGGTATCCGCTGCTTCTGGTTAGATGAGGCAGAGCCTGAGTATGGTCCATATGATTTTGATAATTACAGATATTATGCGGGACCTGCACAGCAGTGTACCAATACTTATCCTGTAGGCTATATTAAGGGCTTCTATGACGGCTTAAAGGCAGCAGGCGAGACAGAGCAGTTAAGTCTGATTCGCTGTGCGTGGGCTGGAAGCCAGAAGTACGGTGCGCTTACATGGTCTGGAGATATTTATTCTTCCTTCCGTTCAATGCGTGAGCAGCTACAGGCAGGTTTAAATATGGGTATGGCAGGTATTCCTTGGTGGACGAGTGATATTGGAGGCTTCCTTGGCGGAAATATTAAGGATAAGGATTTCCAGGAGCTTTTGGTAAGATGGTTTGCATGGGGCGCATTCTGCCCTGTATTCCGTATGCATGGAGAGCGTTCTCCTTGGTATGAAAGAGAAGAAGAATTTATTAATGGTGTAAGACAGCTTACCTCAGGACAGGATAATGAGGTATGGAGCTTTGGCGAGGAGAACTATGAGATTTTGACAAAGTACCTCTTTATCAGAGAGAGACTTCGCCCTTACATTAGAGAGTGTATGGATGCGACTTCAAGAACAGGTGAGCCAGTTATGCGTCCGATGTTCTTTGACTTTTCTAAGGATAAAACCTGCTGGAATGTAGAGGACCAGTATATGTTTGGACCAGACCTCTTAGTAGCCCCTGTAATGGAAGCTGGTGCTACAGAAAGAGAAATCTATCTTCCAAAGGGTGCAACATGGACAGATGCGTATACCAAGAAGGTGTACGAGGGCGGACAGAAGGTAACTGTTCCTGCACCAATTGATATCATTCCTGTTATGATTAGGGATGGTAAGGAGTATAATATCTATGAATAAGAAACTGGTTATTAAGAAAAAAATTGTAATCGATGCGACGTTGATAAAAAAGACAGTACTGATGCTGATTGCAGTCAGTATCATGGGAATCTGTGCGGCTATTTTAGACAGAACCAATGCAGGACCTGATCCATTTACAGCGATGAATCTTGGTGCATCACGTCTGTTGAATATGCCAATTGGTAATTATCAGTTGATTTTCAACATTATCCTGTTGCTGATTGTGCTGTTTGGTAACCGCAAGCTCTTAGGACTTGGAACTCTTGGTAATATGGTAGTCGTTGGATATTTTATACAGTTTACTAACTGGTTGATGGATGATATCTTACATGTACCAACGGAGTTTGGCATTGTGACTCGTGTGGTTGTCAGTGCGATTGCTTTATTGATATTTGTTGCGGCATGTTCCGTATATCTGAATTGTGACCTAGGGGCTGCGCCCTATGATGCGCTTCCTTACATGATACATAATGGCGTGCAGAAGGTGTTAAAGAGAGAGTATGCATTTAAGATTACGAGAATGTGTTATGATGGTCTGGCAACAGTTGTTGCGTTGCTTCTTGGCGGTAGTGTTGGACCACTTACGGTTGGTATGGTGGTGCTTCTTGGACCGACTATTGACCTGTTTAATAAATGGATGAAAAAGCTGTTCTAATCTTGACTGCCCTTTCATTTAATGATATTCTGAGAGAAGCGAAACCGATGAATAAGAGTAGTAGATATTCGTGAGAAGTTACAGAGAGTCCTGGGGGCTGGGAGCAGGATATTTCGATGGATATTGAATGGACTTATGAGGGCAATCTGAACGCATGATTTTAATGAATGTTAGTAGGAATTGACGGAAGCCTTACCGTTATAGAAGGAGCATATGATAGTATGTACAAGGTGGCATAATAAGGCATTAACAGGCTCTTATCCTTTGTGGGATAGGAGTCTTTTCTATGTACATGAACGCAAGAGGATGTGGCGAGACTGCTACATGTGCTAGCATTTATTTTCATTTGGAGGTAAAGATATGGGAAAGATTATTTTAACAGGAGATAGACCAACAGGCAGATTGCATGTAGGTCATTATGCAGGCTCCCTTAAGAGAAGAGTAGAGTTACAGAACTCAGGTGAGTTTGAGAAGATTTTTATTATGATTGCAGATGCGCAGGCATTAACAGATAATGCAGATAACCCAGAGAAGGTTAGACAGAACGTAATCGAGGTAGCATTGGACTATCTTTCATGCGGCTTAGACCCTGCAAAGTCAACATTGTTCATTCAGTCACAGATTGCAGAGCTTTGCGAGCTTTCTTTCTATTATATGAATCTTGTTACAGTATCAAGATTACAGAGAAATCCTACAGTTAAGACTGAGATTCAGATGAGAAACTTTGAGACCAGTATTCCAGTAGGTTTCTTCACATATCCAATCAGTCAGGCAGCAGATATTACAGCATTTAAGGCAACTACAGTTCCTGTAGGTGAGGACCAGCTTCCTATGATTGAGCAGACTAAGGAAATCGTGCATAAGTTTAATTCAGTATATGCACCTGTATTGGTAGAGCCACAGGTATTATTGCCAGATAATAAGGCATGTCTTAGACTTCCTGGTATCGATGGAAAGGCTAAGATGAGTAAGTCGCTTGGTAACTGTATTTATCTTGCAGACAGCGCAGATGAGGTAAGAACAAAGGTAATGAGCATGTATACAGACCCATTACATTTACAGGTTAGTGACCCTGGACACATTGAAGGAAATACAGTATTTACTTACCTTGATGCATTCTCTAAGCCAGAGCATTTTGAGAGATATTTACCTGACTATGCGAATCTTGATGAGCTTAAGGCACACTATCAGAGAGGTGGTCTTGGTGACGTGAAGGTGAAGAAGTTCCTTAATAACGTATTGCAGGAGGAGCTTGAGCCAATCAGAAACAGAAGAGCAGATCTTGAGAAGGATATTCCTGAGATTTACAATATTCTGAAGAAGGGCAGCGAGGCAGCAAGAGAGGTTGCAGCCCAGACCCTCTCAGAGGTTAAGAGTGCTATGAAGATTAACTACTTTGATGATGTTGAGTTAATCAAGGCACAGAGTGAGAAGTACCAGAATCAGTAGATTTTCAATATATGATATGAGGAAAGGCAGGGGGAAGGATGAAAACGCGAAAGATAGCCATATCGGGTATTTGTCTTGCTCTATGTCTTGTCCTACCCTTTGTAACAGGACAGATACCTGAGATTGGAAATATGCTGTGTCCGATGCATCTGCCAGTGCTTTTGTGCGGTATGATATGTGGTTGGGGATATGGTGCAGCAGTTGGCGTGATTGCACCCCTGCTTCGCTTTGTGATGTTCGGGCGACCTATGCTTTTTCCAACGGGAATTTCTATGTGCTTTGAACTGACGGCATATGGGATACTTGCAGGAGTACTCTATAGCAGACTGCATTCCAGAGTATGGCATGTCTATATTTCATTACTCGGAGCTATGCTTGGCGGACGTTTTGTTTGGGGCGTGATTCGCTGTATTATGGCAGCAGCTTTTGGTGTAGAGTTTAGCTGGCAGATATTTGTCACAGAGGGATTTGTGACGGCAATTCCAGGAATGGTTAGTCAGGTTATCGTTATTCCGATACTGGTTATGGCACTGTCGAAGGCTGGCATTAGAATAGATACAAGAGAAGTGGAAACAGTTTAATCGGGGTAATGCATGAATACAGGATGGGCAGAATTGTTAATACGCAATGAGAAGAGAAGTATTATCGCAATAGACGGAAGAGCAGCGGCGGGCAAAAGTACGCTGGCACAGCTATTGCAGGACAGATATCAGGCAGCAGTGATTCATATGGATGATTTTTATTTACCTATGGAGATGAGGACTTCTGAACGTTATCAGCAGGCTGGAGGTAATGTTCATTATGAACGTTTCAATAAAGAGGTGGCAGAGTCGCTAAGACAGGGTGGCAGCTTTCGTTACCAGCGTTTTAACTGTGCGAAGATGGCGCTTGATGCATGGGTAGAGGTGCCAAATGTTCCTTTGATTGTCGTTGAAGGTGCATATGCGCTACATCCGCAGATAGAGCTTGATTATGCGATGAAGATATTCATGGATGTGGTGCCTACAGTCCAGCAGGAGCGTATTCGCAAGCGCAATGGAGAGGAACGGTTAGAGCAGTTCCTGACGAAGTGGATACCGTACGAAGAGCGGTATTTTGAAGAATATAAGATAAAAGAGCAATGTGATTTGCTTATTCGAGGTTAAGAAAGGGCTTTCGTACGAAAGGATATAAGAGTAGAGAAAAGGAGATGCGGGAGCATCTCCTTTTCTGATGGCTTGCGTAAGCAAGACATTGTTATCTTTCATTCGGATTCTTCTCGTAAGCTTTCAATCTCTCATACTCCTCCATAGTAATTGGAAGGATAGTACCGTGTTTGAAGCCGTAAGGGAATGAGAAGGAAGCGTCACTTCTGACAAAGTTCGCCTTCTCTAAGCTGTCAGCAAGGAATGGCACATAACCCTGTCCTGTAGCGTCAGTGCCATAGAAGTCAAGCATCAGACACCATCTGCCATCCTCGTAACGGAAAGCGGTAGGTGCTTCATAAAGCCCTTCCTGTAAAGGCTCCATATATTTGTCGAATTCATATACTCTTTCCCATGGACCAGTCACGCAATTACTCTTTACTAAGATAATGCGGGACGGATTGCCCTCGCTCTTAACAAAGTTGTAGTAGATACCATTCTCCTCATACATCGCAGAGTCAATGATTCCTGAATCCTCCTTGCGGTAAAGCTCAGTAGCAGGAGTAAATTCATTGAAATCCTTGGTTCTGGTGTAGTAGATTGCCTTTGGTCCGTAGTTATTCTTCTTATGAGAAGATGACCAATGAATAATGTAATCATCATTTTCCTTATCATAGATGATGTCTGGCGCCCACAGACAACCGTAGTCATCGTCACCAAGCTTAATCATCTTCTGGTTAGACCAGTGAATCAGGTCTTCAGACTCCCACATAACAAGGCACTTACTGCCGTTCTCGCCAATTTCCTTCCATGACTGCTTATACTTATATGGCCAGCCGTAAGCAAGACTTAAGTCGGTTGCAAGAATGACAAACTTATTGTCCTTGGTGCGTGTAATGGTAAAGTCACGAACGCCTAAGTCGCCCTCGTAGCTCCAAAGCACAGGATTGCCGTGATTCACCTCATCCCAGTTGAAACCGTCCGTACTGATTCCAAAATAAACCTGCTCGCCGTCAGGTGTTCTCTTTTCCTTAAAATGTACAAACAAATATGCCTGCATATGTAACCCTCCATTTGTAAACAGCAGTCTGAATACACATATGACTGCTAATCTAATCATTTTATAAAACAATCATAGTCCATAGATTTTTCTTTTACAACTTAAAAACATATGATTATTGTGCAGAAATGAATTACTTTTTGAATGCTGTAAATAATAATGTTAAAAATGATTTGGATGTGAGGTATAAGAATATGAATAATCAGTTTATGGGGACAAGCAGTATTTCTTACGGCGTACCTGTTTTGCTTAAAGGAAGCGGCTCAGTTGTAGGAAAGAATGAAGGTGCAGGACCACTTGGCGAATACTTTGACGAAGTGGGAATGGAAGCAGATGATATGTTTGGAGCGGACACTTGGGAGAAGGCAGAGAGTATGCTGCAGACAAAGGCTGTGGAGAAGACTTTGGAAAAGGTAGGATTGAAGGCAAAGGATATTCGCTATTTGTATGCAGGAGATTTGCTCGGACAGTCTATTGCAAGTGCATTTGGTATTATGGATTTTGAGATTCCGTGGTTTGGGTTATTTGGTGCCTGCTCTACCAGTGGAGAATCTCTGATATTAGCGAGTATGGCAATTGCAGGCGGATTTGCAGATACGACTATGGCGTTAACCTCCAGTCACTTTGCCAGTGCGCAGAAGGAATTCAGGTTTCCGTTGGAATATGGTGGACAAAGACCTTTGTATGCATCATGGACAGTAACAGGAAGTGCAGGCTTTGTCTTGCAGGCGCAGGAATTTAAGGGGAAAACAAAGCGAGCAAAGAACTGTTTTGATGTCAATATTGGTATTACGGGAGTGACGCCTGGTAAGGTTGTGGACTACGGCATCAAGGATTCCTTTAATATGGGCTGTGCGATGGCACCTGCGGCTGCATGGACGATATCAACGAATTTGAAGGACTTTGGAAGAACAGTAGAGGATTATGATGCAATTATCACAGGAGATTTGGGAAGTGTCGGACAGGAGGCATTGTATACGCTTTTAGAGGAAGAACAGATTGATATTCGCGACAGGCATTATGATTGCGGCGTGTTGATGTATGATAGCGAAAGTCAGGATGTACACGCGGGAGGCAGCGGTTGTGGATGTGCTGCATGTGTATTGAGTGCTTATTTGCTAAAACGACTTGAGAGTGGAGAGTGGAGCAGAATCCTTTTTGTACCTACTGGCGCTTTATTGAATAAGACTTCATTTAATGAAGGGCAAAATGTACCTGGAATTGCGCATGGCGTTGTAATAGAAAGAATTTAATTGAAAATTTGATAAAAAAACTGTAAAATTAATGTGTGAAAGTTTGTGTACGAGCAAAAGAGTATTAGAGGAAACAGAAGATGATACATGTATTTATCGTGAATCCCTATGCAGGAAAAAAGACCTTTGCAGACGATTTGAGAAGCAGGCTTGCAGATTATAGTCGAACACATCGTAATTTTAAGTATTTTGTATTTAATACAAGATATAGAGGTTATGAAACCGAATTAACCAGAGAGATTTGTAAGTGCTTTGAGAATGAAAAGCTTAGAATTTATTGTTGCGGCGGTTCGGGAACGCTCAGGCATGCAATTAATGGTGTGGATGATTTTGAAAAGCGTGAAATTGCATTTTATCCATGTGGTCTGACAAATGATTTCCTGAAGGTGTTCGGAGATGATGAGAAAAAGTTTAGAGAGCTTGAAAATCTCATAGAAGGAGATGTTATAAATATTGATTATATCAAGTCCAATCATGGAATCGCATTGAATACGGTTTCACTTGGGCTTGATTCTCTTGCTTTGAAAAGATTCGAAGAGGACTATCGTTTCCTGAGTGTTTTCGGAAAGCAGGTACCATATAATTTGTCATTATTGTATGCTGCGTTTGCGGTGAAACCACAAATATATGAGGTGCAGTATGATGAAAAGATTGTCAGTGGCTGGATTACGCAGCTGTTGGTAGGGAATGGAGTTATGATTAATGGTAATCTTAGAATTTTCAAAGATGCAGATGTTACGGATGGAAGGCTTCAAATCAGATATTTTCTAAACTGGAGGCGAAAAAGAATACCAAAAGCATTAAGTTATATGATTGCAGGGCAGATGGAGGAGATAGATAGATTATCTACCAGTGCGGAATGCCGCAGGGTTATTATTAGAAGAGAGGACCATGCACCATTTGCTGTGAATTTTGACGGTGAACTTGTGCCAAATATTCCAGAGTGTGAAATCGAGGTAGTTACGAAAGGCTTACAGTTTGTGGTGCCTAAGGGGGTAGTACTATGAATGGGATAAAAAAGGACTACTTCAATGGTAAAATGATTAATCTGTTAGGCTATATTCTTTCGGCTATGCTTACCATTATCGTGGAGTTGATTTTTAAGTCGCAGTTGTCTGAATACAGAGTTTTGATTATCGGTTATTTGTTTTTATCGCAGGCAGCGCTGATTGGTGTTGCTGGTAAAGGCGGCTGGGAGAAGGATATAAAGCGTTTTGAATTTGCAAATCGTTGGATGTTTGTGATACAGGCAATTATCCTTAGCTATGTTTTGGATAATCTTCACATGTTTTTTGTGGCGTTGTTGTTTAAAATGTTTATAGCCATGCTTTATATGGATATAAAACTGGTGCGTAAGACGGTTCGGGTTTTTGCGGTTGCGTTTATAGTACTGATTATATTCGATTTTCCAATGCTTACAGTGGTTGCTGATTTGCAGGACTTGGTAATTTATGCGCTTTGTACATTAGGTTTAGAGTGGGTTGTAATTAATATCATTCGCAGCTTTGAGTATATGATGCGCCAGAATCACGAGTCAGAACAAAGTATGGACGATTTGCTGATGCTGGTTCGAGAGAAGCGTGATGAGGCGAAGCAGGCTACAAAGAGTAAGTCACTGTTTCTTTCTAATATGTCCCATGACATGCGTACGCCGATGAATGCCATTATGGGCTTTTGCAGGCTGGCACTAAAGCATACCGATGATGAAGTAGTAGTGAAGGATTATCTAGAGAAGATTATGAGTTCTGGTAATCATTTGCTAAGTCTGATTAATGATGTCTTGGATATGTCTAAGATAGAAGCGGGACGAATGCTGCTACATGAGAAGGAAGAAAATATTCTGGATATTATTGAGGAAATTAAGAGCCTTACTGCAGAGGAAGCGGCAGCGCGAGAGATAAGGATGGATACCAAAATCATCAATGTCATGCAGGCAAATGTTCATTGTGATAAGCTTCGACTAAAGCAGGTTCTGATTAATCTGGTAAGTAATGCCTTGAAATTTACGCCTAGAGGTGGTCAGGTAAAGATTATTATACAGCAGATGCCATATGCGAAGGTCGGATTTGTAAAATATATGATTACAGTAAGTGATACTGGAATCGGTATGAGCGGAGAATTCCTAAAGCGCTTATTTGAACCATTTACCAGAGAAAATACAAGTGTGGTGAATGGAACGCAGGGAACAGGGCTTGGTATGGCAATTGCCAAGAACATTATCGACCTGATGGATGGAAATATTGCTGTGAAAAGTAAGCAGGGCGAAGGCACTGAGTTTGTACTTACACTGGAGTTTGAGGAAGTGCATACAAAGGAGGAGACAGAAGGTTCTTTGGAAGAGCTGGATTTTAATAAATTCCAGGGAAAGCATATTTTGCTAGTGGAGGATAATGTCCTGAATCAGGAGATTGCCATGGAGATATTAAAGGAGGTAGGTTTTATAGTAGAACCTGCTGATAACGGAAAAGAGGCAGTGCAGAAGTACTCGGCTTGTGAGGATGGATTTTATGATGTGATTTTAATGGATATTATGATGCCTGAAATGAATGGCTATGAAGCAGCAAGTGCGATTCGTAATTTGGAGAATGGCAGAGACATCAGAGTTCCGATATATGCATTAACGGCAAATGCCTTTGATGAGGATGTGCAGCATGCCTTTGATTCTGGAATGGATGGTCATTTGGCGAAGCCAATTGATGTTGACCAGCTTTTTAGAGTATTACATAAGTGTATAAAATAAAGAAAGTGTCGCCTTGGGGAAGGGCGACATTTTTTATGGGAAAAAGTGGTGTAACACAGAATTTTTGAAAAAATTTAAAAAAAATAAAAAATACACTAAAGTATGGTAGAGAATGGTCGATATATATAGCGAGGGGATAGTTAACATAGATTAGTTCAATAAAAATGCTACATAAAAGGTAGCCACTAACTTATAGTGCATAGGCTGGGGAGTATATGCCATATATAAGGGAAAGGAGTTTGTATGGAGGTAAAAAGTGCTCGTGTAATGCAACAAATGAACAGGGTAACTACAGCAGTAGAAAACTCAAATTCTGAAAGTAACAATAAGCAGGAATACGCAAGAAAAGTTGCGGGGGCAGTAGATGAACTGCAGAATAATGAAGAGGAAACTGTCAAACTTTCGATTTCAGCAGCAGGTATGCGAAAGAGTCAGAATCAGGAAGGAATACAGGCAAATGAGGGAATGCTTGTAACTTCAGAGGAGCTTGAAGAAATGAGACGCAAGATAGAAGGCTTGTCCAGTCAGGTGATTAACGGCAATTTCTCCATGACAGACCGCAATAGCTTTCAGATGCAAATCCAGATGCTGACAAGAGAGATTAATCAGTATAGTGGAGATGGTATTTCTTTTAGTAAATTTGATAATGTCCAGCTTTCCCAGAAGATAAGCAATTTGACGAAAACAATTAATGAAGCGGCTGTATATCACAGAAGCGCATCCGTAATGTTTAGAGTTAAAAGCCAGCAGTTGACAGGTTATACAAGAACAAAGCTTGATATAGCAATCTGATATTTCATAATCCGATATAACATTTATCAGAGTCATTACTTTACGGGGGAGAATTTTATAAGGGGGAAGACTCGTCATTGAAGGGTGACGGGTCTTTTTTTCGTCTTTCGTAAGTCTCTTGACGCCCCCCGTATTTTCAGAGTATTATAAAGTATATGTTTAGAAAGGCATGGTGATGTGAATGCGTCAGATGGAATTTAAGATGGAGCGTCCAGGATTGGTTGCAGAGGGAGATATGGTGACTGTGACGGAGGGTGTGCTTCCAAGCAGCTACTTCTATACGATTAATCCAGCAGTTGCCATGTCGGGAAACATTCCATTTAGAGAACGACTGACTGTTAGAAATGGTAAGGTGCTATCCGTAGTGGAGAATGCCAGAGGCTATTATGTAACAGTAGAGTTTGATGAATAGGAATATAAGAAAGAAGGAGAGAATATTATGTTAAAGAAAATCAGTACAGACAAGGCACCAGCAGCAATCGGACCATATTCACAGGGAATTATCGCAGGAAATATGTTATTTGCATCAGGACAGATTCCGATTAATCCTGCAACAGGTAATGTAGAGGCAGAAGGCATTCAGGCACAGGCAGAGCAGTCAATTATTAATGCAGGAGAGATTTTGAAGGCAGCAGGAGCTACTTATGATAACGTTGTTAAGACAACTTGCTTCCTTGCTGATATGGGAGACTTTGCAGCATTTAATGAAGTGTATGCTAAGTATTTTACCGAGAAGCCTGCAAGAAGCTGTGTAGCAGTAAAGGACCTTCCTAAGGGAGTTCTGTGTGAAGTAGAAGTAATCGCATATTTAGGTTAGTTGATTTATTATGAAGAATATTATTTTTATTGGAATGCCAGGCGTTGGTAAGAGTACAATCGGTGTTGTGCTTGCAAAGAACCTTGGAATGTCATTTATGGATTCGGACCTTGTGATACAGGAGCAGGAAGGCCATAAGCTGCATGAGTTAATTGAAGCATATGGAATAGATGGATTTTTAGAAATTGAAGACAGAGTAAATGCATCTCTTAATCCAGTCAATACGATTATTGCAACAGGCGGAAGTGCTGTTTATTGTAAGAATGCCATGGAGCATTTCAGAGAGTGTGGCGTTATCTGCTATCTGAAGCTTTCCTATGAAGGGATTTGCGACAGACTGGGCGATTTGGGGCAAAGAGGTGTTGTTCTGAAGGAAGGGCAGACTCTGCAAGATCTGTATAATGAACGTGTACCACTCTATGAGAAGTATGCACATGTAACGATTGAGTGCGAAAATAAAAATATTAGAGAAATTGTACATGAGATTGCAAAGCTTATGGAAAATACAATTCATAAATAATGAATAAGAGTCTTGAAAGCGGTTCATACTATCCATATCTGAAATTTGATATTCGCGCATATGCGGACAGGGATTTTTCCTTTGGAAAAACAAGGAGGATATGGAGATGGAGTATATCAATGCTTTTTGGGTTGGAGGACTGGTTTGTGCGTTGGCACAGATTTTGCTGGATAGGACAAAGATGTTACCTGGAAGAGTTATGGTGTTTTTGGTGGTAACAGGAGCTATCGTCAGTTTTTTTGGTCTGTTTGAACCGATTGCCGAGTATGCAGGAAGTGGTATAACAGTTCCGTTATTGGGATATGGACATTTATTGATGAGCGGCGTGAAGGAAGCAATTGACGAGTATGGATTTATCGGACTTTTCAAAGGTGGATTTACCAATGGTGCAGTAGGATGTGCTGCAGCATTGGTGTTTGGATATTTGGCAAGTCTTATATTTAAACCCAAAACAAATAAAGCTTAGGCATAAGAAAAACGCAGGAGTGTTGCGATAACACTTCTGCGTTTTTGTTATGTGCGCCTTGTGGCGCACGTTTTATTCATATGCTATTCCAGCCTTTTCGAAGAAAAGACGAATGTATTTGTCCCATACGGCATCTGTGGTCTTGTCCATGAGAAATGTAGTGAAGGAGGTTCCTGTCACACAGGTAGCGCGACCAGACTCAAAGCGAATGTTCAGAGTGAGTGACTGAATAAGATTTGCAGCTACTTCACATTCTTCACTACCTGCAAGCTCTTCGATAAGCTGCGGGCTTGCCTGTAAAATGATGCGGAAGGAAACAGGAGTCCTCTTTCCCTTGATTAATTGGAAACAAATAGGACGAATATCTTTCCAAAGAGATAAATCTGTAGAAATCTCTTCGTCTGAGGAATAGAATTCCTTTACAATATGTCCATCGATATGAAAGGTATTGAAGGTTGTAATAGTTGCCTCTGCGACCTGAAACATGTCAAATTGTTCTCCGAGCAGTAATGTATTCATAAAAAGCTTTAGTTCTTTGATTTGAAGTGATGTCATGGTATTCTCCCTTGCCGTATAATCCACTATTATATCTTTTTTTGTAAATAAAACAAGAACTTATGTAAAACATCTTTTCAAACGTTATAATATATGATACGATTCTATATAGTAATCAAAACTACATAAGGTAGTGAGAAGTAATTTAAGAAGTGAATATGAGTAAGGGTGTTATGTAAACTTGCTTGTGTTGTGTCGGAAAGGTTTAGGTATTAGTGTGAGCTACAAGATTGTTGTTGACAGTTGCTGTGAATTGCCAGAGGAGTTTCGTGGGGATTCACGTTTTGAAAGAGTCCCTTTAACATTAATCGTCGGTGATGATTATGAGAGAGAGGATGATGATACATTTAATCAGGCAGAGTTTTTGAAGGTGGTAGCAGAGTGTCCTGTATGTGCAAAGTCAGCATGTCCGTCACCAGAGAGATATATGGAGGCATATAAGACTGATGCGGAGAGGATATATGTAGTAACCTTATCTGCAAAGCTAAGTGGAAGCTATAACAGTGCCGTACTTGGTGCAAATCTTTATCATGAGATATATGGTGAGAAGGATATTTATGTGATTAACTCTAAGTCAGCATCCTGTGGTGAAGCACAGATTGCATGTAAGCTGGTAGAGTTAGAGGAGCAGGGCTTATCATTTGCAGAGATTACCACGCAGATAGAACAGTTTGTCAATGCCATGAAGACCTATTTTGTGTTAGATAATCTGGATACACTTCGCAAGAACGGCAGATTGACAGGCGTAAAGGCTTTGGTGGCGTCTACGCTGAATATTAAGCCTGTTATGAGTGCTGATGAGGGAGAGATTATTCAGCTGAGTCAGGCTATCGGTACGAAGAAAGCTTTGTCAAAGCTGGTAGAAACAGCTCTACATGATGCTGTAGAAACAGCAGAGAAGAGACTGATGATTTCACATTGCAATGCATTGGAAAGAGCAAAGAATGTGAAGGCTCAGTTTGAGGCAAAGGCAAAGTTTAAGGACATTAAGATTATAGATATGGCGGGATTAAGCAGCTTGTATGCCAATGACGGCGGTATCATCGTAACTTTATAAGCTTATAACATATCATAATAATATTACAAAAGAATAGGCTGTTGCGCTTAAATGCGCGACAGCCTATTCTTTATCTCTTGGAAACTCAGCTTCCTTTTCTTTTAACATCTTACACCAACGCTTCAAATCAAAATACGTAAATGGTGAAATACGCAACGTTTCATGATTATGCATCATTACTGAAAAAGGCAGCAATAATGAAATATAATTAGCGTTAATAATGAGTTTTGAATTCAAAGGATAGAATTCCATATATGGTTCAAATTCATTTGTAAAATCTTCGTGGTCTCCAACAATATTCTGTATCGTACCGTCATTCAAGTGGAGAATAAGCTCTGAGCGGCTTATAAGCTCTGCATAAAGAATATCCTCCTTGCGAATATAGTAGGTTTGCTCGCGGGTACGAAACTCCATAGTAATAACCTGTTGCTTCTGATACTCCTCAGCCAGGGCAATCAACTCGGGTAACTGCTCTGCAAGATAGGGCTTCTGCTTGTGAATGATAGTGGTCGGAAGATTAGGATTCGCACTATGATTAATCGTAGAAGAGTACATAACCAGTGGTGCCTCGTATCCAAGTCTTCCAAGCTCAGCAACAATCTCCTCGGCTAAGGTAGGCGTACCTGTCATATCAAGAAAGATAAGGTCATATAGCAGAGGATTAAAAAGAAAATGCTCTTTGTCACCAAAGGAATCAATATAGAAAATGTTAGGAGTACCCGCACGTTTATCAGATTCACGCTCCAATAAACGTTGTAAATGCTTTCTGTCAGCAATATTGTCATCGCAGATAGCAATACGCATAGAAAAACCTCCTTAAATAATATAAAACTCTATCGGTAATCTGCTAAGCAACACAAAAGCCGCTATCTGTAAAACTAAGATAGCGGGCATTCCGTATACAAAATACCAATGTCTGGTCTTGTGATGAAAGAAATGCATTCCAATAATGGAACCGATGCTTCCACCAATCAGGGCGATGATAAAAAGCGTTGCCTCAGGAATGCGCCAATGCTTCTTGACAGCACGCCTTTTATCAGCACCCATACTGACAAAACCAAGTAAATTCACAATGAAAAGATAGGCTGCAATAATTGCAATTACATTCATATGTGTTAATCCTTTGCTTTGAGTGATTATGGTATTAAAAATTACTTGTTGTTCTTTTCAGCTTCCTGCATCTTCATAGCGCGAACCTTGCAAGATAAACCGAATAAGTTGATGAAGCCTTCTGCATCATGGTGGTCATAAAGGTCACCTGTTGTGAAGGATGCAATGCTCTCATTGTATAATGAATATGGGCTTGTTGTACCAGCCTTAATGATATTACCCTTGTAAAGCTTGAATTTAACTTCACCTGTCACATATTCCTGGGTCTTCTCGATGAATGCCTGCATAGCCTCACGCTTAGGTGTAAACCACTTTCCTTCGTATACTGTATCAGCAAACTTGTTGCCCATTTCCTTCTTTAATGTATATGTGTCACGGTCAAGGATTAATTCCTCTAACTGCTGATGAGCTTCCATAAGGATAGTTCCGCCTGGTGTCTCATATACACCACGAGACTTCATACCAACTACACGGTTCTCAACGATATCGATGATACCGATACCATGCTTACCGCCAAGCTTATTAAGCTCTCTGATGATATCAGAAACCTTCATAGCCTTACCATTAACAGATGTAGGAACACCCTTCTCGAATGTCATAGTAACATACTCGCCCTCTTCAGGAGCCTTCTCAGGTGTAGTACCTAATACTAATAAATGGTCAAAGTTAGGCTCGTTAGCAGGATCCTCTAACTCAAGACCCTCATGGCTGATGTGCCAGATGTTACGGTCACGGCTGTAAGATGTATCTGCTGAGAATG
>JAFUKJ010000006.1 GCA_017467805.1 Lachnospiraceae bacterium | reverse complement strand
TAGAAGAAAAAAATTGCTCCTGTACCTCAATATGAGTAAATCTGCTAAAGTATAATTCCCTTTTCATTCACATCCCCGCCATGCCGCATTCGTACCGCCTACGGCGCTACTCATCGCACGGCTTCGCCGTATACCTCTGCACTTGAATATGTCTGCTTGTGAGCAAGCTCCCGCAGACAATTCAAGCACATAGGTGCATGGCTCATGTAAACCACAATTTACTTAACAAATAGCTATTTCTGAAAGGAGTAACGTTAAATGGAAGATATAATTGCAAAATACAGAGGAAACTATATCAAAGAGATGCGTAAGACAGTAGGTCATGCTCCTCTTATGACAACAGCGTGTGGGGTTATTATTGAAAATGACAAGGGTGAAATTTTGCTTCAAAAACGACGGGATAATGGGTGCTGGGGGATTCTTGGCGGCGCTATGGAAATCGGTGAAAAATTTTTAAATGTAGCAAGACGTGAAATTTATGAAGAGGCAGGAATTGAAATAGAGGATATGGAGTTATTTGGTATTTATTCTGGAGAAGATAGAATTATCAAATATCCAAATGGCGATATATGTTGTGTAACAAGTATTGTCTTTAAGACTAAGGAGTATAAAGGAGAAATTCGTGACAATACGGATGAAGCACTTGAACATAGATTCTTTAATAAAATGAATATTCCTGATGAATTGAATGAATTTGATAAGCGGTATGTTTCTGATTGGCTTAAAAATCAACAAAAAGTAATTGTGGATTGATAGGCAGAAGAGAAAGAAGGTTACACTTCACGAGACTGCCAAGTTAATACAAGAGATTTGCTTTGTAAGAAAACCATAAATAAATTTTAGAAGGTTTATGTAATATTCTAATGGATATATTAGGTCGAAACTGGTATACTTATGTAAATGTGTGCTGGTTTCGATTTTTGTTATGATACGGCACATAGACCATAAGATTACGGAAGATGGAGACTTGATATAGATATGGGCAGAAGAGATGAGTTTGATGTGGGTGAAGAGCCTTCAGGTGCAGTGAAGGCGATACTTGCGCTGGTTGCGGTTTTGCTTGTGGTAGTGATAATTGCAATTGTATATTTCTGGGTATATGACAAGGAGGATTCACCTGTAGCAGATGTAGCGGGTGAAGAGGTTGTTGTAGACTTTGAAAGTGTAGTAAATAGAGAAGATGCAGATTCTGAGATGGAAGTAGTAGATGGTAGCAAGACAGATGCTGATATGTCAGAAGATGCAAGTGATTTAGATAAGAATAATACAGATGATTCTGTAAGTGCATCAACTTTGGAAACACAAGCAGAAGAAAGCATAGACGAGCATAATTCCACTGATAATGATAGCGTAATACTGACAGAGGTTCAGGACCCTCAGAGTGAGAATAATACAACACAGACTGAGGTTGGAGCGGCAACAGAGATTACCAAGATACTGGTAAGTGACAGTGCAGTTGAGACAGCAGAGGCGACTTTGGGAATTGATGTTTCCAAGTATCAGGGTACGATTAAGTGGAATGAGGTTGCTGCGGCAGGAATTGACTTTGCGATGATTCGCGTGGGCTATCGTACCACAGGAAGTGGTGAGATTGTAGAGGATAGTAATGCCAGATACAATTTGCAGGAGGCAACTGCGAATGGTATCAAGGTTGGTGTTTATTTCTATTCAACAGCCATTTCTGAGGCTGAGGCAATTGAGGAAGCACAGTGGGTTAAGAGTCTCATTGCAGGCTATAAGATTACTTATCCCGTAGCCTATGACTGTGAAGGCTATGAGAATACAAACAGTAGACAGTATGGCATTGGTAGGGAAGAGCGTACAAGCTTTGCCAAGGCATTTTTGAATGAAATATATGCAGGTGGTTATACACCGATGTTCTATTCTTCAAAGGGAGAATTGACGGGAGGTAACAAGTGGCTGACTTCGGAACTGGAGAAGAGCTATAAGATTTGGGTTTCATGGTATCCGCAATTCGCATTTCCCGAGACACCTCATGCAGATTACGCAGGAGAGTATGCGATGTGGCAGTATACCAATAATGGCACGATTGCAGGTATCTCCACATCGGTAGATGTTAATGTTGCTTATTTTGGCTATGAGGGTGAAGCAGATGCACAGGAGGCACTTGCACCAGCAGATGCCAAGGCAGATGTGGAAGCCTTGATGAATTTTACTGAGGTAAATGAGTTTGTAACGGCAAAGGAGACGACCAATCTTAGAAATATGCCAAGCCAGGGAGAAGAGAGTCAGGTTATGTTGCAGCTTTCTTTTGGCGAGGTGGCAACAAGAACAGGAATCAGTGACAGTGGCTGGTCGAGAATTATCTATAATGGAGAGACCTATTATGCGGTTTCCAGCCTGTTGACAACAGACTTAGCAGGCGGTGCGCAGACAGTAACAGAGCAGGATGACGGCATTCAGACTGTTTTTACGGCAGTAAATGATAAGATAACGCCGAAGATTGAAGTGAATCTTCGAACCTTGCCAAGTGTTACCAATGCAGAATCAAAGGTAGTGGCAACCATTAAGGCTGGCGAGGTTGTGGCACGTACAGGTGTTAACAATGATGTCGGCTGGTCAAGGGTAGAATACAATGGTCAGGTGTTATATTGCGTTACCAGTTATATGAATGTAGTACAGTAGCGTTTAATTTTGATGAAAAGGGAAGAGTAGTGTGGAACCTTTAATGAGTGGAGAAAAAGAGGAAGAATTAAAAAGACAACAGCGGCGAGAACGTATTCAGCGAATGAAGCTGGAGAAAGAGCGTCAGGAGAAGATTCGTAAGTATATCAGATTTGGTGTACCAGGCGGTATGACTTTGATATTGCTCGTTTTGATGGCAATTTTGAGCGGTGGCAACAAGAGTAATGCATCAGAACAATTAGAATCACAGCAATTGACATCGCAGCAATTGTCATTGCAGGAACAGCAGACTGTGGAACAGGAAGAGGCTGCCAAGGAACCTGTGGCAAATGAGGAAAATGCAGCCTATGTAATAGAAAGAGAGACTGTAAGCGAAGAAGCAACGACGCAGGAAGCTGCTACTGAGGAAGAGACGGCAGATAATACAGAGGACAAGATTAGAATGGTCAAGGATTCAGAGATTATTTATCTGGATGAATTGACGAGTGAGTATGCACTTGTGGTAAATGCCAATACACAGGAAATTGTAGCCTTCAAGGCTCCTAATACACAGATTAACCCTGCATCCATGACAAAGATTTTTACGATTTTGGTTGCGGCTGAGCATATCGAAGAAGAGGATTGGGATGACACATTTACCATTACCTTGGAGCATACCGATTATGCATTCGTGCATGATTGTAGCACGGCAGGCTTCTTGGATGAAGAGGTAGTAACGGTTAGAGATTTGTTCTATGGAACGATTCTGCCATCAGGTGGAGAGGCAGCATATGCGTTGGCTTGCTATGTGGCAGGCTCACATGAGGCATTTGTGGAATTGATGAATGAGAAGCTCGAGGAGCTTGGTATTTCTAAGACCTCTCATTTTACCAATAGTGTAGGCTTGTATCACAAGGAACATTATACTACGGTCTATGATATGGCAGTGATTATGAAGGCGGTTATGGATAATCCGCTTTGTAAAGAGGTTATTTCATCACGAACCTATAATACTTCATCAACTAATAAGCATCCAGAAGGTATTCTGCTTTCGAACTGGTTTATCAGAAGAATTGAAGATAAGGACTGCGGCGGTATTGTTATGGGAGCAAAGACTGGCTTTGTGAATCAGTCAGGTAACTGTGCAGTAAGCTACGGCTTATTTGGTGATAATGAGGAATATATCTGTGTGACTGCTAAGGCTAGTAGCAGCTGGAATGCAATTAATGACCATGTGGCGTTGTATAGTGCATATTGTCCACCGTTGGTAACAGAGGAAGCGCAGACAGAAGAAAGTGTGAATTGATTTTAACGTATCGGGAGAGTATAACAGCTTTTCCGATATTTTTTTGAAAAAAGTTAAAATATAGAAATAAAATATCCTTTTTCAAACGTCTAATCTATGAAGGGAGGTGGAGAGCCTGTGAATCAAGAAGAATATGCAAGACGGATAGAGGAGATTCGCGGAAGATTATATAAGACGGCTTATTTGTATCTTGGAAGTGAATCTCTGGCGGTTGATGTAGTTGATGAAGCAGTCTATAAGGGGCTTTGTAATCATTGGAAGCTGCGTCAGCCCGAATATTTTACAACATGGATAACACGTATTCTGATTAATGAATGCCATAATGAGCAACGAAGACAGAAGCGTTTTCGCCCTTTGGAGGAGATTCCTGAGGGAGCGACGGAGGATTATGATAATCTGCCGTTAAAGGAGGCATTGCAAAGATTGCCGAAGGAATTAAAGGATGTTGTGATATTAAGATATTTTACAGGCTACACATTAGCGCAAACTGCAGATGCGTTGAAGATTCCGATGGGAACTGCTGCCACCAGACAGCGCAAAGCATTGCAGATACTTAGATTAGATTTGGAAGAGGAGGGGCAACATGAATCGAATGGAAGAGTATCAGGATTTAATGCAGGAAATTGATATGCAAGTTCCTGAGTTAGAGCATACATTGACGAGAGCACGGCATAAGAAGGCGAAGCGTGATAGAATCAGACGCCCGATAGTAGGATTGACATCTGCATTTGCTTTATTTGTCTTGCTGGTAAATTTTTGTACACCTGTTGCATATGCCTGCTCAAAGATTCCATTTATAAAGGAATTGGCAGAGGCGGTTACATTCTCAAGGTCACTTACGGATGCGGTAGATAATGAATATGTGCAGCCGATTTACTTGGAGCAGACGGATGGAGATGTAACAGCTACAGTAGAGTATTTGATTGTGGACCAGAAGCAGGTAAATATTTTCTTTCGGCTAAAGTCAGAGAAATATACGGCACTTAGTGTGGAGCCTGAGATAGTATCGGAGGATTATTCATGGCTGTCGCATTCCTGTGGAGTGAATGATTTTAATGTACCAAATGGTCAGCTCCAAAGCGTAACGGTTGATTTTACAGAGGAGGATGTTCCGAGCCGACTTCGCTTTGAGTTAGATATTAGAGACGAAGGATTGTATGCTGAGGAAATGACAGAATTACCGATAAGAAGTGTTGAGGATGTCATGTTTGAAGATTTTGAAGAAGACACCACAGGCTATGTGGCAAGCTTTGACTTTTTGTTAGAGTTTGACCCAACATTTACAGCATCGGGCAAGGTGATTCCTGTGAATCAGACGGTCGTTTTGGAAGGAAATGAGATTACTTTTACAGAGATGCAGATTTATCCTACTCATCTTCGCGTTGAGGTAATGGATTCGGAAAATAATTCTGCATGGTTAAGGGATTTGGATTTCTATATTGAAACCGACTGGGGAATGAAGTTTGAAACAATTTCCAATGGCATAACGGCAACTGGAAGCGGCGATACACCTTTTATGTCTTCCTTTAGAGCGGATAGTTCATATTTTTACGAGGCGAAACATTTAAAAATAGTGATTACAGGAGCAACATGGCTGAATAAGGATATGGAGAAGGTCTTTGTGAATCTCCAGACGGGAGAAACAGGACAATTACCAGAAGATGTAGAATTTGTAGGAGCAACGAAAACTGGCAAAGGCTGGTTGGTTAGCTTTAGGGGAAAAGAACGTAAGCCAAATCATGCGCATCAGTTATTCTCACAGGCATACTATGATGCAGAAGGCAACAAATATGAAATTAATGCGTGGACCAGTGGTATGGCGGGTGATGCAATAGAGGAAGGGTATTTTGGTGAAGAATTTCCGTTGAAAAATTATTTAAAGGATGAAGTATGGTTGACTCCTAGTTACTCACATGTATGGACAGCCGAAGACCCCATTTCCATTGTAGTTCAATAAATTGTAAAAATATTTTGTGTTGCGATGCAACCTGCTTAAAAATTCTCCCTCCTATATAGTAGAACGGCAAAAATGATTTAAAGTATGGACTAAAATGCCGTGAATATATAGGAGGGCGATTTTATGAAGAAGAAAAGTGTTTTAACGAAGTGGTTAGTAACAGGATTGGCAGTAGTAACAGCGGTGTCCCTGATAGGCTGCGGAAGCAGTAGTATGGATAGTGCAACGACAGAGAGTGTAGAAGTTATGTATAGTAATACTGCTACTGCGAGTGATGCCAAGGGCTTCTATGGAGCTGTAACAGAAGAGGCAGCGGAGATGGACTATGAGACTGGTACATCAAGCACATCGTTGGAGAACTCAGGAAGAAAGCTGATTAAAGAAGTGAGTATGTCTGTGGAGACGGAGAACTTTGATGATTTTCTGGTTGAGATAGAACGCAAGATTAATGAAACAGGTGGCTACAAGGAGCAGTATACGGTAAATGGAAATGGCAATGACCGTTATGCAGATATTACGATTCGAATTCCGAGAGCACAGTTGGATGCATTTTTGGAGGTAGTTGAGGGGGCATCAAATATTACATATCGTCATGAGACAGTAGAGGACGTAACTTTGCAGTATGTGGATTTGGAAAGCCACAAGAAGATGCTTTATGCAGAGCAGGAAAGACTTCTTGAGTTCATGTCAAAGGCAGAAGAGATTGAGGATGTTATTACATTGGAAAGCCGTTTGACAGAGGTGCAGTATCAGATAGAGAGTATGGAATCACAGCTTCGTACCTTTAATAACCAGATTGAGTACAGTACGGTATATCTGGATGTCAATGAAGTGGTACGCATCACACCACAGGAGCCAAAGGGTATGTGGGAAAGAATTACAACAGGCTTCTCAGAGGATTTATATGAGGTAGGAGAGGATATTAAGGACGGCTTTGTCGGCTTCGTGATTCATATTCCAAGTATGATTGTGTCAATCATTGGCTTTGCATTTTATATATTAATTGCTGTCATTATTGTAAAGGTTGTAATCAAGGTAATTGCAAAGCTTACGAATAAAAATGCGGTAGTGGATAAAAAGCAGCAGGCACCTTCGCAGACAGTAATTAATAACGCAGTACAGCCTAAGGAGAATGAGGAGAAATAGCAAGGGGTGAATTTATGAAAAAGAAAATAGTGATGGCGCTTTTAATACTGTCAATGCTGGCATCAAATCTACTTGCGGCGTGTGGGACGCAGGATTCCATTTCCTGCTATGCAACTGATGTAGAAGTACAGGTAGAGCATACTGATTTGCAGGAAGAAGAGGATGCACAGGTTGATTTTGAAATCGACTATGATACACTCCAATATCAGTCGGTGCAGGATTTTGGACTGGATTTATTCAGAGAGAATCTGGATGTAACCAATCCCGTGATTTCACCAGTGTCCGCATATATTGCCCTTACGATGGCAGGAAATGGTGCAGTCGGTAATACCTATACGCAGTTTGAAGAGGTGTTAGGTGAAGATATGACTGCGATTTCAGATTCTATGATGAATCTTTTGCCCCATGACTCGGAGGAGCTGATTGTTGCACTTGCTAATTCGGCATGGATTGATGACGAATTTACAGCATATGATGAGTGGATAGGCAAGCTGAATTCCTTATATGATGCAAAGGTGTATCAGACAGATTTGGCATCGACCAGTACGGTTTCAGCTATGAATGACTGGATTAAAGAGAATACCAGAGGCTTAATTGAGAAAATGATTGAAGAGCCTTTTGATGACTATACGCGACTGGTATTGTTTAATGCCTTGTATTTTAATGGAAAATGGCGTAATTCCTTTGAAGTATATCAGACAAGGGATAAAGATTTTATACTTGCCAGCCAGGAAGAACTTCTTGTACCGATGATGCATCAGTATAGCGCTTATTATGATTATTTTGAGAATGAAGAATACAGCGGTGTCGTGATGCCGTACAGAGATGGTAATCTGGCAATGGTGGCAATACTTCCAAACGAAGATAGAACGGTTCGTGAGCTTGTTAATAATTTGAGTTTTGAGAGTTTGAGTAATGCTTTGAATGATGTAGAATCTACATTGATAAATCTGCAATTACCAAAGTTTGAAGTAGAATTTGACCAGATTTTGAATGAGGATTTACGGAAGCTGGGCTTAACAGATGCCTTTGATGGAGATAAGGCGGATTTGTCTAAGATGGGAGTAACAGCTAGTGGTACACCAATCTATATTAGTTTGGTAAGACAGAAAGCAGTTGTGAAGGTAGATGAAGAAGGTACAGAAGCGGCTGCAGTAACAGAAATTGCTGCCACGGACACTTGCGCATTGATGGAAACAGAGCCAATCGATGTATTTTTCAACAGACCATTTCTGTACATGATTATGGATTTGGAAACGCAGATACCGCTATTTGTAGGAATTGTGGATGACCCGACGATTGCAGGCGGTGAAGACTATGAGAGTGAGGGTCTGTGCTCTTACCCGTTGGTAACGGAAGCGGAGCCTGAAATGAATGTAGAATGTGAAATTCCACCTCAGAATGTAATGGAATATGACTGGGGCGTAACTCTGTCAGCAAAGGATGTGACACCAACAGGCATGACACTTGTATGTACACAGGAGGGCGGCAGTCCTACGGGTGAGTTGAGTACAGGTAGCTGGTATAAGATAGAAAAACAGACTGAAAATGGCTGGGAAGAGGTCCCTTATGCATACGATGCGGAAGGAATAGAGGTGTGCTGGACAGAAGAAGCAAGGATTATTAATCATGATGGTTCTACCCAGTGGCAGGTAGACTGGAGCTGGTTCTATGGTAATATTACAGAGCCTG
Source organism: Lachnospiraceae bacterium (assembly GCA_017467805.1). Classification (GTDB taxonomy): domain Bacteria; phylum Bacillota; class Clostridia; order Lachnospirales; family Lachnospiraceae; genus COE1. The sequence continues at coordinate 823 of JAFUKJ010000006.1, read as the reverse complement.
GAATATACAGATTAAGTAAGGAAATTATGGATTTTAGAAGGACTGCAGACTATGATAAGCAGGTGCAGTATGCTGAGTGGGCGATTGTTGATTAAATATTCGTTATGAATATAGAATGGGAAGGAATGAGAGACCGTATGTGAGTGTAGCATACGGTCTTTTGTTCCTATAAAGGAACAAATTTTGCGCACGCAAAAGCAAGGAATGTGTCGCATAAATGCGACGCTTTTGCGGCGCGAGAATGTGCTTTGCACATTCTTTGTTCTAAATAGACGGTGTGCTTTTGATTTGAAAGTATTCATTTTTTGAAAATGGAAAAGATTAACCATATTTATTTATACAATATTTGCTTGGTATAAGGTGAAATCACACAAAAGAATTGATAAAATATTGACGAAATATGCAAAATACAATTGAATTTTTTTGTGTTTTATGCGAAAATGTTTTTGTGCGATTATAACAAGAAACGGTTCGTTTTATTACAGCAGATTAGCGAGCCACATACTTGTGTCTTGTTATGAAATATAAGTTATATAATCGAAAGGAGTTCTCACATGATTTATTCAAAGGAAGTTGAAGAAATGTGTCCAGTAGCACAGGGCGTTAGCCACGGTTGTGCTCCTATCCCAGAAGAAGCAAAATGGGTAAAAGCAAAAGAAGTAAAGGATATTTCAGGTTTCACACATGGTATCGGTTGGTGTGCACCACAGCAGGGTGCTTGTAAGCTGACATTGAACGTTAAGGAAGGTATCATTCAGGAAGCTTTAGTTGAGACTATCGGATGTTCAGGTATGACTCACTCAGCAGCTATGGCAGCTGAAAT
>JAFUKJ010000081.1 GCA_017467805.1 Lachnospiraceae bacterium | reverse complement strand
TTAAGCTGTGTCGCAAGCTCTCTTTCAAAGAAATCCTTTACTCTCTTGATTGCAATCTCTGTATCCTTCAATCCAAGAGCAGGCTTATAGCCGTCAGGAATAAATTGTTTCATATATACTCCTCCTCATATATCAGCTGGTATACGCCAAACTGAATAAACGTAAAGGTTGAAAGCAGCTTCCAACCTCTACAATCATATTATCACTTACGATATTTTATCACTACTAATTCTATCCATGATTATAAATCACAGTTATTAACTGTTCTTGGGAATGGAATAACGTCACGGATATTACCCATGCCTGTCAGATACATAACGCATCTCTCAAATCCAAGGCCAAATCCTGCATGTCTTGCACTACCATATCTTCTTAAATCCATATAGAAATCATAATCCTCAGGATTCAAGTTGCACTCTTTCATTCTCTGTTCAAGAATATCGAGCTTATCCTCTCTCTGACTACCGCCAATAATCTCACCAATACCAGGTACGAGACAGTCCATAGCCGCTACAGTCTTACCATCCTCATTAAGCTTCATGTAGAATGCCTTAATCTCCTTTGGATAGTCTGTAACAAAGACAGGACGTCCAAATAACTTCTCTGTCAAATATCTCTCATGTTCTGTCTGTAAATCACAGCCCCATGACACCTTATACTCGAACTCATCATTATGCTTCTCTAACTCTGTAATCGCATCTGTATATGTAATATGTCCAAACTCTGAGTTTGCAACATGCTGTAATCTCTCGATTAATCCCTTGTCAACGAACTGATTAAAGAACTCCATCTCTTCTGGAGCATTCTCTAATACATAATTAATTACATACTTAAGCATGCTCTCTGCAAGCATCATATCATCCTTCAAATCCGCAAAAGCAATCTCTGGCTCAATCATCCAGAACTCAGCTGCATGACGGGTTGTGTTAGAATTCTCTGCACGGAATGTTGGACCAAATGTATAAATATTCTTAAATGCCATCGCATATGTCTCACCATTAAGCTGACCACTTACAGTAAGGTTTGTAGGCTTATTAAAGAAATCCTTGCTAAAATCAACCTTGCCATCATCTGTCATAGGAAGATTATTCAAATCAAGTGTAGTTACCTGGAACATCTCTCCAGCACCCTCACAGTCACTACCTGTAATCAATGGTGTATGTACATAAACAAAGTCTCTCTCCTGGAAAAACTTATGAATCGCATATGCACATAATGAACGTACTCTAAACACAGCCTGGAAAGTATTAGTACGAGGACGAAGATGTGAAATTGTTCTCAAATACTCAAAGCTGTGACGCTTCTTCTGTAATGGATAATCAGGTGTAGAATCTCCCTCGATTACTACCTCTGTAGCCTGAATCTCAAACGGCTGCTTCGCCTGAGGTGTTAATGTTACAATACCCTTAACGATTACTGCCGCGCCTACATTTAACTTGGAAATATTATTGAAATTATCCAATGCATCACTATAAACTACCTGCAAAGGCTCAAAAAATGTTCCATCGTTAACTACAAGGAAACCAAATGTCTTAGAATCTCTTCTACTTCTAAGCCAACCGCCAATGGTTACTTCCTTGTCCGCATAATCTTTGTAATTACGGTATAAATCCTTAATGTTAATCATATAACAACCTCCAGTTTCTCATAGAGTGGTGGTAATTAGGTACACTAAACGCACTCTATATTTTCACATTATTATATTATACTCATTTTATCCCAGTAACGCAATGTATTTGTAGTTTTTTATGTTAATTTTCTTTTATTTATTTCGAAGCACTCCACAAAAAAATCTCTGTTTAGACGCACGATTTCCAAACAGAGACTTTTATTTCTATTTCTTACGTAACACAAACTTTTCAACCATCGCTTCAAGACTTTCAGACTGCGTCGAAAGCTCTTCACTAACTGCCGATGTTTCCTGTGCTGCCGCTGTATTTGTTTGTACCACTGCAGAAATCTGCTCTATTCCTGCATCAATCTGTTTTAGCATATCTGCCTGCGTTCCTGAAGCATCTGCAACCCCAGCTGCCATCTCCGAAAATGCCTCCATATTGGTAAGCACTGTATTAATAGAAGCCATTGTGCTTTCTACAATACGATTTCCCTCTTCAACCTCCGTCAAAGATTTGCTAATCAATTCTCTCGTCGTTACCGCCGACTGGGCGCTGTCTGTTGCCAGTTTTCCAATTTGGTCAGCAACAACCGCAAATCCTTTTCCTGCCTCTCCAGCTCTAGCAGCTTCGATTGATGCATTTAAGGATAACAAATTCGTCTGTGACGCTATATCTTCAATCGCTTCAATAATATTTTCGATCTCTTTTGAGGTTTCTGTGATTCTTTCCATAGCCTCCGTCAACTGCCTAATCTCTTCGCGGCTTTTCTCTGCATCAACTGCCGCCTCCTTCGCATCGGCTGCCGCTTTCTTTGCATTATTAGCACTCGCCTCTGCTATACCGGTAATATCATCAATCGTAGAAGTAAGCTCTTCAATAGCTCCAGCCTGATTTGTTGCCCCCTCTGCCAAGCTATGTGCATTTGCAGCCATCTGTTCTGAACCATTCATAACCTTTTCGGAAGCCTCTCGTATCTGGCATAATGTATTATCCATCTGTGAATTCAACTTATCCATTGCTACGAGCATTGCCTTAAAATCGCCCACATAATAATTCTCTACCGAAGAATTAACATCAAAATATCCTTCCGACATTTTGCTCATTAAAAAGCCTGCATCCTTAATAATTGTATGCAAATGTGCACCGGTTTCTCTAATATCCTCTGCCAATTCACCAATTTCGTCCTTACCATCATATGTGATTTCAATATCAAGCTCTCCGACTTTCAACTTTTGTACTGCCCCCTGCAGCTCTCTAAGCGGTACAACAATCGCATAAGACAAGCTTTTTGCAACAGTCCTACACAAATTGATCATAAAAAAGGTAGCAATCGCCAAAATAACAATAGCTATGACAGCGCGTCTGGTTGCCTCAAAATTGCCATCTAAGCCTGACACTAATAATAGAATATTAATAATAGCAATTGCAACTATTACTATCATCCCCACTGTAATGGCCTTAAAGGATGTTTTAAATTTTTCTTCCATTTTGGCATTTTTTAATCTTTGATTCATCTGCACCGGCTTCTCTTTTTTGCTCATTCTAACCCCTCCGTTGTGAAATTTATCAATTACTTTATATTTTATGCAAGCTATATTGTCACACTCTTACATTAATTGTATCAACATTTCCAACACTTTACAATACTTTCACTAATTTTCATCTTAATTCAACGCAAAAAGCGTATATGTTCATATCACTATAAACATACACGCTTTTATTTCTTTCATGGCTAATGCTATTCTCATCTCTACCACTCATACAGCGATACCTGATAACAACGTATATCAGGTTCAAGTTCTATCTATAACTCGTACAGTGTGACCTGATACCAACGTCTATCAGGCAGCTAGTATTATATTACCATTCATACGGTGTCGCCTGATATACATAATAATTCAACCAATTAGTATATAAATTATTACTATGCGAACGCCACTGCAAATCAGGTCTCTGTGTTGCATCATCATTCGGATAATAATTTCTCGGAATATGTATTGGTAAGCCCTTACCAAGGTCTCGCTTATACTCCTTATCCAATGTATATCTATCATACTCAGGGTGACCATTTACAAATATCTTCTTACCATTCTCAGAATATGCTAAGAACACTCCCGCCTCAGGAGACTCAGCCAATACCGTAATCGCCTCACACGCGTGAATATCTGCTGCAGGAGTCTCTGTATGACGGCTGTGTGGTGCAAGGAAATAATCATCAAAGCCTCGCACTAATGGCACCTTGCGATTCTCCACCTTATGAGAATAAAGTCCGAAAAGTTTCTCAGGAAGCAGCTTCTTCTGAATTCCATAATAATGATAGAAACCTGCCTGCGCTCCCCAGCAAATATGAAGTGTAGATGTCACATGTGACTCAGCCCAGTCCATAATCTCGCAAAGCTCAGCCCAATAGTCCACCTCTTCAAAGGTAATATCTTCAACAGGCGCACCAGTGATAATCATTCCATCGAAACGCTTATCCTTAATCTCTTCAAAGGTCGTATAGAAACGATTCAAATGATTGGCAGAGGTATTCTGCGACACATGGCTAGTTACCATGAGAAAGGTCACATCTACCTGCAATGGCGTATTAGACAAAGCACGCAACAACTGCAGCTCCGTATCCTGCTTAATTGGCATCAGATTCAAAATACAAACCTGCAATGGACGAATGTCCTGATGCATGGCTCTATTCTCATCCATGACAAATATATTTTCATTTTCCAATATCTCTTTCGCGGGTAATTCACTCTGTACTTTAATTGGCATAATGTTCCTCCTAAATTTTCCTATACATGATAGAATATCATGTTAGAGATAGTTTTTCAAGAAATCTTCCTCTGTCATAATCGGCACGCCAAGCTCCTTTGCCTTCTTATTCTTAGAGGAATTCGATGTAATATCGTTGTTAATCAGACAAGTCGTCTTAGAAGTTACACTTCCAGTTACCTTACCGCCCTTTTTCTCAATGACATCCTTAAGCTCGTTACGGTTCTCAAAATGCTCCAGGCTTCCTGTCACAACAAATACCATGCCTGTAAGCGTCTGCGCAGACTCGTCTACTTCCTCCTTCTCAATCTGAAGCTCTGGAAGAAGATTCTGCAATCTGCTCACATTCTCATCATCTGCAAAATAATCTACAAATGCCTGACCGATAACCGCACCAATACCATCTATCTGACTTAGCTCTTCCACGTCAGCACTTCGCATCGCATCCAAATCAAAGTTAAAATAACGGCATATAACCTTTGCATTGGCAAGTCCGATATTACTGATACCAAGACTGTAAATCAGCTTTGGAAGTGTTACATTTCTGGCAGTCTCTATGCTTGCAATCAGGTTCTGATAAGACTTTTCACCAAAGCCATCCATCTCCACAATATCTGCCTTATATCTGTCCAAATGGAAAATATCCTTATACTCATGAATAAAGCCCTTTGCAATTAACTTCTCAAGTGTTGCTTCTGACAATCCATCTATATTCATGGCGTCACGGCTTACAAACAACGTAAATGCCTTAATCTTCTTCGCATCACACTGTGGATTCGTACAATACAAGGACTGTACTTCATTCACTGCCTTAACAACAGTCTCTCCACCACATACAGGACAACACTTCGGAAGCTCTACAGTATCACTTCCAGTCAGATTCTGGGCAATCTGCGGAATAATCATATTCGCCTTATATACCATAATTCTATCGCCGATACCAAGCTTCAAGCCCCTTAATATACTGATATTATGCACCGACGCACGGCTTACAGTAGTTCCCTCCAACTCTACAGGCTCGAAAATAGCAACAGGATTAATCAGACCTGTTCTACTTGGACTCCACTCTATCTCCAAAAGCTTCGTCTCCTTCATTTCGTCTGCCCATTTGAAAGCAATAGAATCTCTAGGAAACTTCGCCGTTCTTCCAAGAGAGCGGCCATATTCTATATCATCATAGCTTAGTACCAAGCCATCCGATGGCACATCGTAGCTTTCAATTGCCTTCGCATAAACCTCAATAGCATCCAGAATATCATCCTGTGTTACTCTGACATAATCTACAACAGTAAATCCCTGCTCCTTTAAAAAGCTAAACTGCTGCTCTCTGGAATTTGCAAAATCAACACCCTCTGCCTTTACCAATGAAAACGCATAGAATCTGACATTTCTCTTTGCAGTAATTTCATTATTAAGCTGTCTGACTGAACCAGAACAAAGATTTCTAGGATTCTTATACTTTGATTCCACATCCTCAATCTCTGCATTAATTGCCTCAAAATCAGAATAGGTAATAACCGCTTCTCCACGAAGAATCAATTCCCCCGTATATGGAATCTTAAGAGGAATATTTGCAAATACTTTTGCATTGTTGGTTACAACCTCACCAACCTCACCATTACCACGGGTAACAGCCTTAAAAAGCGCACCATCACGATAGGTCAAAACCACTGTCAGACCGTCCAGCTTCCAGCTAAGCAAAGCCTCCTTACCATTCAGCCAGCTTCTAAGCTCCTCTCTCTCCTTAGTCTTACCAAGAGAAAGCATAGGTGCCTCATGTGCCTCCTTAGGCAGTTCGTCCACCGCCTCATATCCAACCGTTACTGTTGGACTTCCTGCCAGTACCAGACCAGTCTTCGCCTCCAATGCCACTAATTCATCGTACAGCTTATCATATTCGAGAT
>JAFUKJ010000080.1 GCA_017467805.1 Lachnospiraceae bacterium | reverse complement strand
CATGAGAAGTGGTTAAGTAATTTAAGCTTATTTAAGGAATATATAAGTGTAAATAATTGTTTTCCAACCAATACAACTATATACAAGGAATTTAATTTAGGTTCTTGGGAAGGAGATCCATTAGATCAATTCGCAAGTATTATTACTGGTATTGGAATTGAAAATGCCAAGATCATTGGAAAAGGTGTTGTTGATGGCAATGCTCATAATGGTGATTGGTGGTTTGAACACCGTAAGAAAAGAATTGCATGGAGACCTAATGGTGTATTCTTAAATAACTGTAAGAATGTAGTTGTTCATGGAATTACGGTACAGAACAGCCCTTCATGGAATATTCACCCATACTTCTCACAGGATTTAAGATTTATTGGTATTTCCGTACTTGGTCCTCAGGATTCACCGAATACTGACGGTCTTGACCCTGAGTCATGTAAGAATGTAGATATTATCGGTGTTTATTTCTCTGTAGGTGATGACTGTATCGCGATTAAGTCAGGTAAGATTTATATGGGTGCTAAGTATAAGACTCCTTCTGAGAATCTGACTATCAGACAGTGCTGTATGAGAGATGGACATGGTGCGATTACGATTGGTAGTGAGATGGCAGGCGGTGTTAAGAATCTTAATGTTGAGAACTGCTTGTTCCTTCATACAGACAGAGGACTTCGTATTAAAACAAGACGAGGTCGTGGTAAGGATGCGATTGTAACAGGTATCAAGTTTGAGAATATTATTATGGACCATGTAAAGACTCCTGTAGTTATGAATTCCTTCTATTTCTGTGATTGGGACGGTCATTCAGAGTATGTACAGTCTAAGGAGTTCCAACCTGTTGATGAGAGAACACCATACCTTGGAGATTTCATGTTTAAGAACTTAGAGGCTACAAACTGTCATGCGGCAGCTTCCTATATGTATGGTCTTCCAGAACAGAAGATTCATCATGTAATTTTTGAGAATGCGAACTTCTCCTTTACTGAGAATCCGACTCCGTTCGTACCTGCAATGATGGATGGTGTTGACGAGCAGACAAACACAGGTATTTTTGCTAAGAATATCGAGACCTTTGAGCTTAGAAACGTGACAGTAACAGGTCAGATTGGCGATGAAGTAATTACAGAGGGTATTGATAGTTATATAAAGTAAGGAAAGGCATGGTTTGTGATATGGCGATTGAAATCGTAGAAAAGTATGTAAATGGTTTAATAGATAGAAGTACATTAGAGGAGCCTGTATGGAATATTGAGAAGATTCGTGCAGGTAAGAAGGCTACATGGGATTACATTGATGGCTGTATGATTATGTCTTTATTAGAGTTAGATAAGGTTACAGAGAATAAGAAGTATTTCGAGTTTGCAGAGAAATATATTGGTTATCGTATTGAGGAAGATGGAACGATTCGCGGTTATCATAAGGACGAGTTGAATATTGATAATATCAATGAGGGTAAGAATCTTTTTACTTTATATGATTTAACAGGTAAGGAGAAGTATGCAAAGGCTACTTCTAAGATTTATGAGCAGATTTTAGAGATGCCAAGAACCGCAGAGGGAAACTTCTGGCATAAGCAGATTTATCCTAATCAGGTATGGCTTGACGGCTTATACATGGCTCAGCCTTACTATATGGAATATGAGAAGCGTTTTAATGATAAGAAGAATTATGAGGACATTTATCAGCAGTTCTTCAATGTAGAGAAGAATCAAAAGGATGCCAAGACAGGTCTTTACTATCATGCGTATGACTGCTCAAGAGAGGCATTCTGGTGTGATAAGGAGACAGGCTGTTCCAAGAACTTCTGGCTCCGTGCATTAGGCTGGTTCTCAATGGCTCTTCTTGATACTCTTAATCTTGCAGATAAGGGTACTGAGAATTATGAGCATTTATCAAAGATGTATAAGGATTTAATTGATTCTATGCTGAAGTTCCAGTCTCCAGAGGGAATGTGGTATCAGGTACCAAACTTCCCTGAAAGAGAGCAGAACTACTTAGAGACCAGTGGAAGTGCGATTATGTCCTACTGCTTATTAAAGGGTGCAAGACTTGGTCTTTTACCTGAGAATTATCGTGAGTATGGCGTGAAGGCATTTAATGGTATTTGTGATAAGTATTTATCAGAGGTAGATGGTAATATGAGCCTTGGCGGAATCTGCCTTGTAGCAGGACTTGGACCTGAGGATAATACAAGACGTGATGGTACATACGAGTACTATATGTCAGAGCCAATCGTTAAGGATGATGCAAAGGGTACAGCGCCATTTTTATTAGCATATGCAGAGATGTTAAGATTAGAGAAATAGGGAAAGTCAGGAATTGCTGATATGACAGATATTAAGGAAATCTATGTGTCCCAGAGAGAGGATGCAGAGTTTAGCGAGATTATGCATGCCTTAGAGTATGCAAAGCAGTTTGATGGTAAGGAAGTATACATTCATATTGAGCCAGGTGTATATCGCGAGCGAATCGTAGTAAGTCAGGACTATATTACATTTATTGGCAAGGATGCCGAGAATACGATTCTTGTTTATGGCGATGGTGCCTTTGATTTGATGGAAGAGGGAGACAAGAGAGGAACCTTTAGAACGCCTTCGGTATTTATTGATGCAAATCATTTTAAGGCTATGAATATTACTTTTCAGAATGATGCAGGACAGGGCGAGGTAGTAGGCCAGGCGTTGGCTATTTATGCAGATGGCGACCAGCTTGTATTTGAGAATTGCCGCTTTGACGGACATCAGGATACAATTTTTACAGCACCATTACCCTTGAAGGAGATGCAGCCAGGAGGATTTAAGGGACCTAAAGAGTTTGCACCAAGAGTTCATGGAAGACACTTGTATAAGGACTGCTATATTGCAGGTAATATTGATTTTATCTTTGGTAGTGCAACGGCTTTCTTTGAAAATTGCGAGATTTACATGAAGAATAGAGAAGGAAATCCTAAGGGCTTTGTGGCGGCACCTTCTACCTATGAGAGTGTGAAGTATGGCTATGTATTTAATCATTGCCGTTTCACAAGTGACTGCCCGAAGGAAAGCGGTTACTTAGGACGTCCTTGGAGAGACCATGCTAAGTGCGTGATTATGAATTCTGAGATTGGTCCTCATATTAAGAAAGAGGGCTGGGATGACTGGAATAAGACAACCTTTTTCTTTGCAGAGTATGGGAACTACGGTGAGGGCGCAAGCAGTGAACGCGCTCCATTTGTGAAGATGTTGACAGCGGCTGAGGCGGCTGAGTATACAAGAGAGAATGTGTTAGGGTTTTAAAAAATCAAATCCTTATATCGAAGATTTGATTTTTAAAAGTTTGTATTTCATACAAACTTTGATATATGAAAGGTGTAGTAAATGTTAATTACTAAATATTACGGAAGTCTTGCGAATATGCAGAAGAAGTATGACAGATATGCAAGACAGGATTATTTTAGGGGAAGTACAGTAGAAGAATTTGAGGAGTGGAGAGCGGCGTCAAGAGAGACCCTCTCTTTACTTCTTGGAATGGATAAGATGGACAGTGTTGCACTGGAAGCGAGAGTGGAAGAGGTTGTGACACTGGAGGGCGGAATCGTCAGAGAGAAGGTTATCATTCAGACCGAAGAGGATGTTTGGATGCCGATGTTTATCCTGATTCCTTCTGAGTTTACAGGAGATAAGCCAAGAGTAGTACTTGCACCGCCTGGACATCAGGGAGCAGGAAAGTATTCCGTGGCTGGCTTCTACGAGGATGAGGATGTAGTAGAGGCAATCAAACGCTTCAATTATGACTATGGTATGCAGCTGGTAAAGAAGGGTTATGTAGCCGTTTGTCCAGATGCCAGAGGCTTTGGTGAGCGTAGGGATGAGGCATTGCAGAATGATAACAAGAAGTCGGTGATGAATTCTACCTGTTTTCATCTGGCACATATGGCAGAGCCTTTGGGACTGACAGTTGCAGGACTTTGTACATGGGATTTGATGCGTGCGATTGATTATATTAAGACGCGTTCAGAGTGGAACACAGAGCATATCGGCTGTATCGGCTTTTCGGGTGGTGGTATGCAGGCATTGTATCTTGCAGCTTTGGACGAAAGAGTTGCAGGTGTATGTATCAGCGGCTATATGTATGGATTTAAGGATTCTCTGCAGCTACTCAATGGTAACTGTAATTGCAATTATATTCCGCATTTGTGGGAACATTTTGATATGGGAGATATTGCTTCGCTGATTGCGCCTAGACCGTTAGTTGTGCAGTCGTGTAAAGGCGACCATCTCAATGGCCCAAGGGGCTTACAGAATGTCTATGAACAGATGGATATTATTCAGAAGGCATATGAGGTCTATGGCAAGACGGATGCGGTTATGCATGATATTCATGAGGGCGTACATAGCTGGCATGATGAGAATTTGGATGAGATATTAAGGAGGTTATAGTATGCAGTTTGGTATTAGATTACATGATGCGGTCAATGTACCGATTGAAGAAAGAGTAAAGGCAGTTCGTGAGCAGGGTTTTGCCTGTGCGCATGTTGCTTTATCAAAGGTAATTAGCGATAATTCTGTTGCAGACAGTGCTTTGACACCTGGCTATGCGATGTATCTTAAGAGAGTATTTGAGAAGAATGAAGTAGATTTGGCGGTATTAGGCTGTTACTTGAATCTTGCAAATCCTGACCCTGTTCAGTTAAAGGCAATTCAGGACAAGTATATGGCACATATCCGCTTTGCAGCACACTTAGGAGTAGGCGTTGTTGGTACTGAGACAGGCGCTCCAAACGTTGAGTATAAGTTTGAAGAGGCTTGCTGGTCAGAGGAAGCATTAGAGCTTTTTATTAAGAACCTTAGACCAGTTGTGAAGTATGCTGAGCAGATGGGCGTATTGCTTGCAATCGAGCCTGTTGTAAGACATATCGTATGCAATCCTGTTCGTGCAAGAAGAGTATTAGATGAGATTAATTCGCCTAACCTTAGAATTATTCTTGACCCTGTAAATCTTCTTGAGATTTATAATTATGAGAAGCAGGATGAAATCTTTGCAGAGGCGATTGAGCTTCTTGGTAAGGATGTAGCAGTGCTTCATGTAAAGGACTTTATCATTGAGGATGGTAAGCTTAAGTCCGTTGGTGTTGGTCAGGGACAGGCACACTGGGATAAGATTATTCCTTATATGAAGAAGGAGAAGCCTTTCATGCATGCAACCTTAGAGGATACAAAGCCTGATAATGCGGTAGCTTGCTTGAATTATATTAAGGAGATTTATAAGAATAGTTAATTCGTGTAGGATAAAATAAATATATTTTATAATGAAGCATATTTCGGCTAAAATTAAAACATAATAAATATTAGCCGAAATGTGCTTGATTTTTGCTAGCACATCGGCTAAAATTTAATCAGAATTAATAATAGCCGAAAACACGGAGGGGTATTATGAAATATATAACTAGGAATCTGGAGAATGTCATAAATCAGGTTACGAAAGAATATCCTGTGGTTCTTGTCACGGGTCCACGGCAGGTTGGAAAGACTACGATGCTTCAGAAGCTTATGGAAGGAACAGACAGAGGATATGTAACTTTGGATGATTTAAATGAGAGGAATATTGCCAAGACAGATCCAGAATTGTTTTTACAGTTACACAAGCCGCCAGTATTAATTGATGAGGTTCAGTATGCTCCAGAGTTGTTTTCCTATATCAAGATGCATGTAGATAAGCATCATGAACCAGGAGCATTTTGGCTTACGGGTTCTCAGGTGTTCAAATTAATGAGAGGAGTGCAGGAATCGCTTGCAGGAAGAGTAGCTGTACTTTCTTTGACTTCTTTATCTCAGGTAGAAATTAGCGGAGGTTCCATGAAACCTTTTACGATTGATATGGAGGCTTTAGCTGCAAGGAAGGATGGCAGAGAAGAGGCAGATACCAGAGGTATTTTTGAACGCATTTACAGAGGTTCTATGCCAGCTATTGTGAGTGGAGCAAATAGTAATAGCCAGATTTTCTACAGCAGTTATTTGAGTACTTATATAGAGCGGGATGTAAAGGAACTGTCTGATGCGATTGATTCATTAAAGTTTCTTCGATTTATAACCGCAGTTGCTGCAAGGTGCGGTCAAATGTTGAATATTGCAGAGATAGCAAGAGATGCGGATATTAATCAGGTACAGGCAAAGAATTGGTTGGGAATTTTGGAGACCTTAGGAATTATTTTTTATCTTCATCCATATTCTAACAATCTGTTAAAGCGTCTTGTAAAAACACCAAAGCTTTATTTTTATGATACTGGGCTTGTTTGCTATCTGACAAAGTGGAGTAGCTCAGAAACCTTGGAATGTGGCGCTATGAATGGTGCAATTTTAGAGAATTATGTGGTTGCCGAGATTATGAAGACGTATTTGAATTGTGGAAAGGAACCATATCTATATTATTATCGGGATAAGGATGCAAAGGAGATAGATATTGTTTTAGAGCATGATGGAGTCCTTAATCCGATTGAAATTAAGAAAACTTCCAATCCTGGAACAGAGCTGATAAAGGTGTTTGATTTGCTGGATAAATCATCCACACCTCGGTCTAAAGGGGCAGTTATTTGTATGAAACCTGGATTGAGTGCGATTGATAGAGATAACTTAATCGTTCCGATTTGGATGATTTAAGAAGTATAGATTTTATAAGAAAAGATAGGGAGAGAAAGACAATATGGTAATTAAAGCAGTTTTATTTGATTTGGACGGAACCTTGCTTCCGATGGATTATGATAAGTTTGTACATGGATATTTTAAATTATTAGCAAAGAAGCTGGCAGGAATAGGCTATGATCCTGAGACTTTGGTTGATAGTATCTGGAAGAGTACAGGTGCAATGGTAATGAACGATGGCACTAAGCAGAATGAAGCGGCATTCTGGGCAGCATTTACAAAGATATATGGCGAAAAGGCTTTGGATGATATTCCGGTATTCGAGGATTTCTATGCAAATGATTTTCAGCAGGTGCAGAGTATCTGCGGATTTGATGCAGCGGCGAAGGAAGTGGTAGAGCTTGCAGGTGAGAACGGAAGAAAGGTAATTCTTGCAACGAATCCGTTGTTTCCAAGTATTGCAACAGAGTCCCGTGTGCGTTGGGCAGGGCTTGATAAGGATGCTTTTGAACTGATTACAACCTATGAGAACTCTTCTTACTGTAAGCCAAATCCTAAGTATTATGTAGAGATTTGTGAGAAGATAGGCTGTAAGCCTGAGGAATGTGTCATGGTAGGTAATGATGTTGGTGAGGATATGATTGCTGAGACACTTGGTATGAAGGTGTTCTTACTAACAAATGACCTGATTAACAAGAAGGATCAGGATATTTCTAAGTATCCACAGGGTGGATATGAGGAATTAAAGTCATTTCTTAAGGGATTGGAATAAAGAGTATAAAAGGCAAACAGCGATGCGGCTGTTTGCCTTTTATGTTGTTTGAAATGTAAAGAATACCCATTTTTTACATTTCGAGTGGACTTTTTCTTGCATTCATGTTACTTTCTACGAGAACAAATGATATGCGCATTCTTAAGGTTCGAATCTATAATTGAAGGAAAGGAAGTTATAGCAAAGGAATAAGTGGATAGTACATATAGTTTATGTTATAATATTTAAGAAGAAAGGATTTTATTCATGGAAATAGACATTTTGATTGATGGTTTTACAGATTGTCTTGTTGATAGAAATACAGGCGATATTGTTGAAACAGAGTACAGCAAACGCATCTTGCCAATCATACCGAGAGATTACTTCGGTTGGAAATTTGAGTGGAACCAAACAGTTAATAACGGATATTCTATATATGAATTATTTCTAAAGAATGACGATGTTGTACAAGGAAGGATATCATTAAAAATAGATGGTGGAGTAGCAGATGTCGATATTGTCGAATCAGCACCGCATAACTATGGGAGCAATGGTAAATATAAAGGCGTTGGCGGTCATATGTTTGCAATAGCCTGCCAATGTAGCTTGGAAGCAGGGTGTGATGGAGTTGTAGCATTTACTTCTAAATCTAACCTGATCGAACATTATAAAAGAGAATTAAATGCTGTGGAGATTATGCCAAGAAGAATGGTAATATTTGAAGATGCAGCACAAGCACTTATAGATAAGTATATTAGAAAGTAGGTGAAGAGGATGATAACTATGACAAAATCAGATTATGGAAAAGTAGTTGATTTGGAACAGTATGCGAAGGATAGTGTATTGACTGAACCTTCGGATGGTAAGATATTTGATTATCGAAAGATGATAGAGCTTGTTCGGCAATTGGGAAGACCTCTCACGGATAAGGAAGCAGAACAGTTTAGGATAAAATAAGTAATCAGCATCACGATTGATGATGAAATAAGGTTTTAATTAAGATGAACGAACGGGCAACACTCGATTTACGGAGTGTTGCCTGTTGCGATATTAGCTGTTATTGATGAGGCTATTAATTTCTTCCGCTTCCACGCGTGCCCTTTTATAAAAATACCCATGCACACAGCAATATACGATAAGGAACACGACACTTACGCTAATGATACTGCTGGCGGTAAAAGAGAACCAATTTCCCCAGAAGCCGGCAATTAGCATAAGAAGATAGGTTACTATAAGCTCTACGACAAAGTAGGTTTTATAGGAATAGAAGTCTATAAAGCTTAAGCCGTAATCTATCAAGTCAATTACCACGATAAATCCAAAGAGTAGCAGAATCCAACCGTTGCTTTGATATGGGAAGCCGTTAATAAGGTTAAGAATTGATGTTCCAAGCAGGGAAAGTGTAAAGGTAATACATGTAGATGGTAAATATATCTTTAATAATTGTTTCATAATAAAATCCTCCTATTTTCTTAATTGCGCCTTGAGCGCATCAATATAATTTCTGGAAATAATCAGATGTTCGCCGTTTGTAAGCTCTGCCTTTAGACGATGATTTACAAATGGGGCGACACATTTTAAATGACTAACATTAAGAATACAGCTTTTGCTAATACGAATGAGTGGCGTATTCCTAACTTTGTCTTCTAATGTAGTTAGACTCTGACGACATGAGTAGGTATGGTCTTGTGTATAGAGAAAAGTCTTGCCGTCTACAGTTTCCATGTAAAAGATTTCTTCCAGTGGAAGCTGATAGATGCTTCCATCAGATTCGCACTCCAAAGAAAATGTGTATTGCCTGATATAGTTATTGAGTTTTTCAAGACGGTTATCCACATAGGAACAATTGATGACAATTTCCGTTTCCTTAATATGAGTGTCTTGGTTTATGATTAGTTTCATTTAGTATGACTCCTTTTACTGTTTTAACATTTCGTGCACGTTTGTTATATCTGTATTATAGAAAAGCCCTCATAGGAATACAAGACACCCAAGTCCATCATGCCCAAATGACACCCTAAAATGCCCATGTATAAATATAAGAGAAACAGTGCATAAACATTCTGTTATTTTTTTAACAAAAACATATTGCCTTTATGTTAAAATTATGTCAAAATAGAAAATGTAAGATGTGTGAGTGAATAAGCGAAAAGACCATGTAGAATATTTGACATATAGTTGGTGTGGTCTTTTGCGCATAAGGGTTAAAAAGAAAGGTATAGATTCCATGAGAGGTATTGATACACAGGTTAGAAAAATCAGACGTGAGATTTTCAAAGAGGTTGCCAATATGGCATATCATTCTACGAATCTTGTAGAGGATATGGAGGCACTTCCATATAAGCTTGTAGATGCTAACAATTCTCCATATTGGGGCAATATTTATAGAGAAAGAGAAATTGTTCGTGAGCGTACCCGTCTTGCGATGGGAATGTCTCTTCGTCCAGAGGATGAGCCTGTGCAGGTAAGTCAGGGCGTAGAGGAGAGTAATATTGATGAGAAGTATTACGAGCCGCCACTTATGCAGGTTATTTCTTCGGCTTGTAATGCCTGCCCTGAGAATCGCTATGAGGTAACGAATAAGTGTATGGGCTGTCTTGCGCATCCTTGTAATGAGGTTTGTCCAAGAGGCGCGATTACCATGAAGGATGGTCGTTCTGTAATTGACCAGGAGAAGTGTATTAAGTGTGGTAAGTGTAAGACCGTATGTCCGTATGATGCCATTTCCCATCAGCAGAGACCATGTGCGGCAGCGTGTGGTGTAGGTGCGATTGGTTCGGATGAGCATCAGAGAGCATGTATAGATAATAGTAAGTGCGTATCCTGCGGTCAGTGTATGGTTAGCTGTCCGTTTGGAGCGATTGCAGATAAGTCACAGATTTTCCAGTTGATTCGTGCGATGCAGTCAGGAAGAAAGATTATTGCGCAGGTAGCACCTGCATTTGTAGGACAGTTTGGACCAAATGTATCACCTGCCAGAATTAAGACCGCATTAAAAGAGCTTGGTTTCTATGATGTATATGAGACTGCGATAGGTGCGGATATGGGAGCCTTGGCAGAGGCAGAGCATTATGTGCATTCCGTTGCGACAGGTGAGTTACCATTCCTTTTAACCTCATGCTGTCCATCATGGTCAGAGATGGCGAAGAAGTTCTTCCCAGAGACCATCGATAAGATTAGTAATGCTTTGACACCGATGGTAGCAACGGCAAGAGTAATTAAGGAAGAGCATCCTGATGCCAGCGTGGTATTTATTGGACCATGTGCAAGTAAGAAGCTTGAGGCAAGTAGAAGAACAGTTCGTTCCGATGTTGACTTTGTAATTACCTTTGAGGAGCTTGCAGGTATGTTTGAGGCGAAGGGTATTAACCTTGAGGAAGTTGCTGAGAATGACAAGATGGAGGATGCAACTGCTGCTGGTCGTGGATATAGTGTGGCTGGTGGTGTTGCCAGTGCAATAGAGGCTTGTATCAAGGAGTATTATCCTGATACAGAGATTCATATCGAGCATGCGGAGAGCCTTGCAGAGTGTAAGAAGATACTGATGCTTGCAAAGGCTGGTAAGAAGACAGGCTGTCTGATTGAGGGTATGGCTTGTCCAGGCGGCTGTGTTGCAGGAGCAGGTACGAATATTGCAATTCCTAAGGCTGTGAAGGAGTTAGAGAGCTTCAAGGCAGCGACAGAGAAAAAGCTTCCAGAGAAGAAATAATGTGATTCTAGTGAAAATGCGTAGAAGTTCAATATATTGCGTATTTTCACTAGAATTTTTATATTGAATCAGTTATAATCATAAGTTGAAGTGCATTATTTCATAGATGCGAAAGAGATTACAAGAGGAGGAACATCATGAGCAAAGTAAGATGTAGATTTGCACCAAGCCCAACAGGAAGAATGCATGTTGGTAACTTAAGATCAGCTTTATATGAGTTTTTAATTGCAAAGCACGATAATGGAGATTTTATTTTCCGTATCGAGGATACAGATAGAGAACGTTATGTAGAAGGTGCCGTAGAGATTATTTATAATACCTTGAAGGCAACAGGACTAGAGTATGATGAAGGCCCTGATAAGGATAAGGGCTATGGTCCTTATGTACAGAGCGAGCGTGTGAATGCAGGTATTTACATGAAGTATGCCAAGGAGTTAATCGACAAGGGAGAGGCTTATTATTGCTTCTGTGATAAGGAGAGACTTGCTACATTAAAGTCTGAGGTTGTAGAGGGTAAGGAGATTACCGTATACGATAAGCACTGTCTTTCATTATCTAAGGAAGAGGTAGAGGCAAAGCTTGCAAGCGGTATTCCTTATGTTGTAAGACAGAATAATCCTACAGAGGGTACAACTACTTTCCATGACGAGTTATATGGAGATATCAGCGTAGATAACTCAGAGCTTGATGACATGATTCTGATTAAGTCTGACGGATATCCTACTTATAATTTTGCTAACGTTGTAGATGACCATTTGATGGAGATTACACATGTTGTAAGAGGTAATGAGTATTTATCTTCTACACCTAAGTACAACAGATTATATGAGGCGTTTGGATGGGAGATTCCAGTTTATGTACATCTTCCATTGATTACAGATGAAGACCATAAGAAGTTAAGCAAGAGAAGTGGACATTCTTCTTTTGAGGATATTATTGAGCAGGGATTCTTGCCTGAGGCAGTTGTGAACTTTATCGCACTTCTTGGATGGAGTCCTGAGGATAACAGAGAGATTTTCTCATTACAGGAGTTAATCGAGAGCTTTGATTACAAGAGAATTAACAAGTCCCCATCTGTATTTGATATGGGTAAGCTTAAGTGGATGAACGGCGAGTACATCAAGGCGATGGACGAGGATAAGTTCTACGAGATGGCATTACCATATATGAAGCAGGCTCTGACTAAGGACTTTGATTTCAAGAAGATTGCCAAGATGGTACAGACACGTATCGAGGTATTCCCAGATATCATGCCATTAATCAGCTTCTTCGAGGAGCTTCCTGAGTATGATATCGCTATGTATACACATAAGAAGATGAAGACAACAGCAGAGTCTTCTCTTGAGGTATTACAGGATGTTCTTCCTATGCTTGAGGCACAGGAGGACTACTCTAATGATGCTTTATATCAGCTTCTCTTATCCTATGTAGCAGAGAAGGATGTAAAGAACGGCTATGTAATGTGGCCAATCAGAACAGCGGCTTCTGGTATGCAGATGACACCTGCAGGAGCAACTGAGATTATGGAAATTTTAGGAAAAGAAGAGACAATTAAACGTATCAAGAAGGGTATCGAGTTATTACAGAATGCATAAAGAGCTGACTGTAAACGAAGCCCAGTCTAAAGCAATTACACACGGAGCGGGACCCATGCTAGTCTTGGCGGGTCCTGGCTCTGGTAAAACCTTCGTGATTACCCAGCGTATTAAGCATTTAATTACACAGGACAGAATTTCACCAGAAAGTATTCTTGTTATAACCTTTACAAAAGCGGCGGCTTTAGAAATGCAGCAACGTTTTCGTAGGATTATGGATGAGGATTTCTATCCTGTAGTATTTGGTACGTTTCATTCTATTTTTTTCCATATTCTAAGACAAGTCTATTCCTTCAATGCGTCGAGCATTGTCAAAGAGAGCGAGAAATATAGGATTCTCGCAGAAATCTTAAAGAAAATTCCTAACAATCAGGTAAATCAAATTCATATACAGGCCGAGGACGGAAGTACATCTTTTGATACAGAATATATGTCGAAAGTATTATCTGAAATCAGTCGTTTAAAAAATTTGGGTGCAAATTTAGTATCCTATGAAAGTGAGGTATGTCCCAAGGAAGAGTTTTTACAAATATATAGAGAATACCAGTTGGAGATGAGAAGCCGTAAGAAGGTGGATTTTGATGATATGCTTTTGTTGTGTCGTCAGGTTTTGTACGAGAGGGAGGATATATTAAAGCAATGGCAGAAGCGTTTTGAATATATTCTGATTGATGAATTTCAGGATATTAATCCCTTGCAGTATGAGGTCATACAGATGCTTGCAAAGCCACAGGATAATATTTTTGTGGTGGGAGATGATGACCAGGCAATCTATGGCTTTCGAGGTTCAAGACCTGAGCTGATGTTTCAATTTCAGAAGGATTATCCTGATGCAAAGCAGGTGCTTTTGAATGTGAATTATAGAAGTAAGAAAGGAATCGTTGAGAATGCAGGCAGGCTGATTGAGCGTAACAAAGATAGGTTTGCAAAATCGGTAATGGCATATAATCTGTCAGATGATGGCGTGAGAGTACAAAGCTTTGAGTCTCGTGCGCAGCAGGAGGAGAATATCATTGCGCTTATCAGGCAGTATATGAATCAGAAAGGGGCAAACTATCAGGATATTGCGATTATATACCGCACAAATATCAATGCTTCTGACTTAGCAGACCGTCTGATGAAGGAGAAGATACCGTTTCGGGTTAGAGAAAAGCTGAAAAATATATACGAACTGCCAGTGGCTTTAGATGTACTTTCTTATATCAGATATGCTGTATACGGAAATGATATTCAGGATTTCTATCGAATTATGAACAAGCCTGTCAGATATATAAGCCGTGGAAGTGTTCCAATGCACAGGTTTACCAAGGAAGAATTACTATATGCTAATCGGGATAAAGAGTATGTGCGCCAAAATATTGAAAACTTATATCAGCAGCTTAAGTTCCTTGGCAGGATGAGTCCCTTTGCAGCAGTGAATTATATTCGTAAGGGTATTGGTTATGAGGAGTATTTGAAGAAGAAGGCAAAAGAGGATGGAGGAGACTTTTGTCAGGTGTTAGAGCAGTTAGAGGATATACAGAAAAGAGCGGTAGGCTTTAGTACCTTGAAGGAGTGGCTAGAGCATATTGAGAATTATGAAAATGCTCTGGAGCAGACGGTAGAGAACGAGGAGGACGCAATAGACATCGTAACAATGCATGCTTCCAAAGGTTTGGAGTGGAAGGTGGTACTGCTGCCTGACTGTAATGAAGGTGTAGTACCTCATAAAAAGGCTGTTACGACCGCAGAGGTGGAAGAGGAGAGAAGACTTTTCTATGTAGCCATGACAAGAGCAAAGGAGAATTTGTTTATCTTTCATATAAAGGAGGAAGACAATAAAAAGAAGACAGGTATGCACCTGCCTTCCAGATTCATCAAAGAATTTACGAAAACATAATGAAAATAACTACTCTGTCGGAGCCTCAATGGCTTCGGCAGCGTCCTCTTCGCCGTCAACCTCGCCTTTTTCTTCCTTCATCTTAGTAGAGATTAACTGCTTTAATTCATAACACTTATCCTTCAGACGGTCACTAATACCTCTGGTAGAATTCGTATTAGACAAGCACTGCATTGCAGTAGTATATTCACCCTTAACATATCCAAGATAAGCTAATAAATAGTCCAAAGTAGCTTCGTTCATACCTGCGATAGGATAGTCCTCGTTCATACGGGCGTTCATCAGATTATCATATGCACTGATATGGAAACTCTTTGCCTCTTCTAAGAGAGAAGCTTTCTTTGCAACGCTTACTTCATCTTCACCGTCAAAGGTATCAGCCAAATCCTGATAAAGCCAGCTGAGCTTTAAGCAGATATTACCGATTTCACTTCCTTTGCCATTCTTGGTAACCGCACATAAAAGAGCCATCTTATAACGCTGAATTGCAACATCGTAAGAATAAGTATCCTCCGTGAATTCCTCTCTAGGCTTGAAGTTTGCCTGAATCTTCTCACGTATCAGCTTACGCTGAGCAGAGGAAAGCGTTGAGAAATTCTTAATCATAGCGGTGTAACCACAGTGGTTACATGAAACTACTTCATACTTTGTAACATTAATATTACTATGAATAGGGCGTAAATCCATCTCTGTACCAACGAACTTAGCCACATTTGTCTTTACTGTTTTTGCTTTAATCTTTTTGTCACAGATTGGACATTCGTAATTACGGTCCAATAACAGGGTCTTTTCATTATCATCCATAAGGCCTACTCCTTATCTTCGTTAACTACTTCATCAAACTCCACATTATCTAAATACTCATCGAATGCATCGGCAACATTTTCATACTCTTCGTCATCGTCGATATATCCTAATACAGGTTCTTCATTTGGGTCATCCTCATTCTCGGAATAGCGGTAGAACCAAACCTCACCGTCATCATTATTACCGTCCTCGTCTAATGGAAGAAGAACGATATAATCCTGCTTGTCAACTGTCAGAATTGTAATAATAGCGCAGGTAACCTTTTCGCCATCATCCAGTTCCAATTCAACGGTCATTTCCTCATCGTCATAACCATTTGATTTATTTTTTGCCATAATAACTAACCTTGCCTTTCTTATAATGCAATTTATTTCCTTACCTTCTATTTTAACGAAGCCGAAGTGATAAGGCAAGAAGAAAAGACGATATTTATGATAATTTTGCAAATTGCACAAATAAATATACAAAATAAGAGATAAAAACGTGTTGCGTACAAGATATTTCAGATAATAAGTTGTGCGGTTACTTAAAATTGTGCTATACTTAATAGGAACGCAATAAGTCAATTGATACTATTTGATAAATTAGAAGAAAGGAGGATTACAGTGAATTATAATGTTGAAAACACCATAAAGTGGATGAAACAGCATCTGAATGAGGCGAATAATGTTGTAGCATTCTTGGGAATAGAGATGGTGTTAGAGGGTGGCGGTTATTCCTTATTAGATAATGATGAAACCTATCGAGTGGAAGATGAATATGGATATTCGCCCGAGGAGATGCTGACGGGAGCCTTTTATTCAGCTAAGAGAGAGAAGTTTTTCCAGTTTTATAAGAAAGAAATTGCATCCATGCAGGTAAATCCTACAGCCACGCATGATGCTTTAAAGCAATTGCAGGACAGAGGAAAGCTGAAAGCGATTATTAATATGAACTATCATGAAATACCAAAGTATATGGGATTGAATAATGTCATTAATCTTCATGGAAGTTTGAATGAAAATCACTGCACGAAATGTCACAAGATGTTCAATAGTAATTATGTGATTAAAAGTCAGGGAGTTCCTTTATGTGATGAATGCCAGTCGCCAATCAGACCTGGGCTTCGCTTAATAGATGAGCGGATAAATGATGCGGTATTGATGAGGGCGGTTAATGTTTGTGAGAGAGCGGATTTGGTATTGCATTT
Organism: Lachnospiraceae bacterium; assembly: GCA_017467805.1. Lineage (GTDB taxonomy): Bacteria > Bacillota > Clostridia > Lachnospirales > Lachnospiraceae > COE1. The sequence goes on along the minus strand of JAFUKJ010000080.1, from coordinate 7,074 downwards.
GGGATATAATTTTACGGAAGAAGAAATCAAATATAAAGCAGACAGATATGTGAATCAGATTAAAATGGCAATTACCCAGAATCCATCAGGTATTCACGGTAAAATGGATTTTATGGTACAGGGAGAGGTTAAGAAAATTCTTCCGCAATTGATATAATAGATATGGGCTTTTTATGTAAAGTATGGTATAATACCACTCGAGTAGAAAGAGAGTGGGAATGATTATGCGTATTAAAAAGGGACAGCCATATCCATTAGGAGCAACAAGAAAAAGCAATGGTATCAATTTTTCAATGGTGAATTCTGTTGAGAAGGAGTGCGGTATCATTTTATATAATAAGGAGACAAAAGAAGAAGAAAGGATTCCTTTTGATGCCCAAAATCGGGTGGGGAATATTTCTTCTCTTTTTATTGAGGATATAGAAGCGGATAGTTATGAATATAACTACTATATAGGAGATACAGAGCTGACGGACCCATATGCAAAGAGAGTGTGCGGCAATGAGGTCTGGCAGGGGGCGGAGATAGGAGATATAGCGATTAGAGGCGGCTTTTATCAGTCGCAGTTTGACTGGCAAAGAACGGAGCAGCTGCATATTCCTTATCAGGATAGTATTTTGTACTGCCTGCATGTAAGAGGTTTTACCCAGCATAAGTCGTCAAAGGTAAAGCATAGGGGAACCTTCAAGGGACTGGTAGAGAAGCTGGACTACTTAAAGGAGCTTGGTATTACAGGTGTGGAGCTTTTGCCGATTTATGAGTTTGAAGAGTGTGAGACAGGCGTGGATGTTCATTCCATGGAGTATCAGGTGCAGCATATTGATGAACCGTTGGAGAATCTGGAAGCTGGTAAGACAGATTATAAGCTGAATTACTGGGGCTTTAAGAAGGGCTGGTATTTTGCACCGAAGGCTTCCTATGCGGCAGGTGAGGATGCGTGTACGGAGTTCAAGGAGCTGGTGCGTGAGTTTCATAAGAATGGTTTGGAAGTGATATTGCAGTTTTATTTTCCAAAGGAGATACGACAGGCGTATATTTTGGAAGTGCTAAAGCACTGGGTGTTAGAGTATAAGATTGACGGCTTTCATTTAAAGGGAGCAGAGCTTCCTGTTACTTTGATTGCCACGGAGCCAATATTTGCCAATACCAAGATTATGAGTGATGATTTTAATCTGGATGAAATCTACGATTATACAGAGACACCAAGATATAAGAATCTTGCATATTACCGAGAGGATTTTATGCGCGATGCCAGACGTTTCTTAAAGGGCGATGAAGATATGCTCAAGGGCTTCAGATATCATATGAGTAATCAGAATCCTAAGTGTGGAATTGTACATTTCATTACGAATTATTATGGCTTTACATTGAATGACCTTGTGTCCTATGATAGAAAGCATAATGAAGCCAATGGCGAGGATAATCAGGATGGAACGGACTATAATTACAGCTGGAATTGCGGTGCAGAGGGTATAACCCGTAAGAAGCAGATTATACAGCTTCGTAAGAAACAGATGAAGAATGCATTAAGCTTTTTGATGACTGCACAGGCTACGCCACTTTTATTGGCTGGAGATGAGTTTGCTAATTCCCAGCAGGGTAATAATAATGCTTATTGTCAGGATAATGAGATTACATGGCTTGATTGGAGCGGACTTCGTAAAAATCAGGATATTTTTGAGTATGTGAAAGCTTTAATTGCTTTCCGTAAGGCGCATCCGATTTTGCACACCGATAATATGCTGACGATGATGGATAAGTATGGTTATGGCTATCCTGATTTATCATATCACGGTGAGGAAGCGTGGCGTATTGGAATGGAGAACTACAACAGGCATATTGCGATGATGTACTATAGCAGATTTGCAGGGAAAAAAGAGCAGGATGATTTTGTCTATCTGGCTTATAATATGCATTGGGAAGCAAAGGAGTTTGCACTTCCTGCGTTGCCTAAGGGATATCAGTGGGAATGTGTATTTGACACCACAGATATTGAGACTGGTAAGGCTTTGGAGAATGGCAAACTGCAGATGGCGGTGGAGGCAAGAAGCGTGAAGCTTTTATGCGCAGGGAAAATGCCAAGAGTTAAGAGAGGTAAGAAGTAAATGAGTGCGTGGAAACATTTTGTGACAATAACACAGCATAAGCTGCTGGTTATGAAAGGCTGCTTCTATGTGGGATTGTATTGGCAGGGAATCGCACACGATTTGTCAAAATACATGCCAACTGAATTTATGGTGGGAGCAAAGTATTATCAGGGAGTGCAGAGTCCGAATAATGCGGAGCGACTGGCGATAGGCTATTCAACAGCATGGCTTCATCATAAGGGACGTAATAAGCATCATTATGAGTATTGGCTGGACTATAGCTCCAGAGAGGGCGGTAAGATGATTCCAGCAAGAATGCCGCAGAAGTATATGTTGGAGATGTTTATTGACAGAGTTGCGGCATCCAAGAATTATAACAAAGAGAATTATACGGATGATATGCCGCTTAAGTATTATGAGAATGGTAATCCGACGGGTCTGATACATGAGGAAACACAGCGGGAATTGGAGTTTTTACTGCATATGCTGGCAGAAAAGGGTGAGAAGAAGACCTTTGATTATATCAAGTATGATATCTTAAGAGGGCATGGAGAAGTAGGGAAAATTAGAAAAGTAGGAACCGAAATGTAATCAACTCATATAGTAATACAAAGGAGTTGATAAAAATGTCATGTTTTTGGATCTTAGTATTATTCTTTGGAATGCAAAGAAATCAGAGATGCTGTTGCGAAAGAAAAGATAAGGATTCGTGTGGATGTAATGAAAGACGCGAAGAGAGACGTGAGGAACGTCGTGAAGAACGATGTGAAGAAAGACGTAGCGAGAGACGCAATGATAATGATTGTGACTGTGGTTGCAATGATACATTCGTTCAGACGAGAAACTTTACAAACTTCCAAAGTCACGGTACATGTGGTTGTGAGGAGTCATAGTTGCTTGTGCATTAGGATATGTGAAGAAGAGGAGTCCGCTTTTTGGCGGACTCTTTTGCCTGAATTGATTATAGATAAAAGCTATGGCAACAGTATTAAAAATCAAATAGCATGATAGCGGATTCATGTGTCTGGATTGGTTGACGCAAAATTAAGAGAATGGTAAACTTTAAAGGACTAAAGTGGAGGGACAATTATGATAGCTAAGATTAAAGAGTTATTTTTTAAGTATGAAGAGATTATTGTATATTTGATTGTTGGTGGTATTACTACTGTTGTTGCATGGTTTTTCATGTTTTTGGTGAATATTGTGATTTTCGGGAATCCACTGCATCCGACCGCAGGACAGAATTTGGTGTTAAGTACAGTTAACTGGGTTGCAGGAACTGCGGTTGCATATCCCATGAACCGCAAGTTAGTATTTAAGAGTAAGGACCCTAATATTTTGGCAGAGGGCGGAAAGTTTCTGATGGGACGTATTTCAACGTATGTTATGGAAGTTATTCTTAGACAGATTTTAGGATTGCTTGGTGTAAATATGTATATAAATACAGTAGTTTGTGCTGTTATGGTGATTGTTGGAAACTATATATTTAGTAAATTGTTGGTATTTCGTAAGAAGTAAGACAGTAAGCTGCTGAAAGCAGTCATATTGCGGAAAGCGATTGAGTGAATGAAGTTAGAGAGTATAGAGATTAATAGACGAGAAATATATCGGTATCTAGGTTATCGAGGTCAGGAGCCAGATGAGATGGTGCGTGGACTGGTGGAAGAAGTGTTAAACGAACTTCTGCGAGTAGTCCGTCCTATGAATAGTCACCGCTATTATAGCTGTGAGACGGTAGATGGCAAGGTATACTTGTATGAGAAAACGGCTGATATAGATATGAAGCATATAGCAACAGAGTATAGGGAGGCAACATTGGTGCTTACAAGTAGGAATCTATCTGATAACCTTACTCAGTGTAGCGAAGTAATTTTATTTGCGGCAACTCTTGGCTTGGAGGCAGACAAGCTGATACAGCGATATACTGTGATGAATATGGCAAAGGCATCTATCGCACAGGCATGTGGTGCGGCATGCATAGAAGCATACTGTAATAAGGAGCAAGAGGCTATCAGGCAAGAGGCAGCCAGGCGAGGCTTATATCTTCGACCAAGATTTAGCCCTGGGTATGGTGATTTGGCATTGGAGCATCAAAGAGATATTTTCGCGTTGCTTGAATGTAATAAGAGACTTGGTATGAGTCTGACAGACAGTATGCTGATGCTTCCAACGAAGAGTGTTACTGCAATTATCGGTTTAACGAAGAATGCTGATAATTGTCATATTGCAAAGTGTAACAGCTGTAGCAAGACGGATTGTGAGTTTAGAAGTATTGATTAAATGAAAGGTATGGACAGACATATGTTTTTAGAGCAATTAGGAAAAGAGCTTTTATTTTTTGATGGTGCAATGGGTACCGTATTACAGTCAAGAGGACTGAAGGCAGGAGAGATTCCTGAGGTATGGAATATCGAGCATTCGGGCGAGATTAAGAAGATACATACAGAGTATCTGATGGCAGGTGTGAATATTATTAAGGCAAATACCTTTGGGGTAAATAGCTTTAAGTGTAAGAATTTATCATATTCTGTAGAGGAGCTGGTAACAGCAGGTATTCGTCTGGTAAAGGAAGCGATTGCAGAGACCGAAGGAAAGGTAGAGCGCAGTGCGGCATATGCGGCATTGGATATCGGTTCGCTTGGTAAGCTGCTAAAGCCATTTGGTGAGCTGGCTTTTGAGGATGCCTATGAAGCATTTAAGGAAGTTGTGATTGCAGGTGAAAAGGCAGGCGCAGACCTGATTTTATTAGAGACATTGAGTGATTCCTATGAAATGAAGGCGGCAGTATTGGCGGCAAAGGAGAATAGTAAGCTTCCTGTTGTAGTTACTATGATTTTCGATGAGAGTGGAAAGCTTTTAACAGGTGGTGATGTTGCATCGGTGGTTGCGATGTTAGAGGGACTTGGTGTAGATGCTATTGGATTTAACTGTGGCTTAGGACCTGTTGAGATGAGAAAGCTGTTTCCACAGTTGTTAGAGTGTTGCTCTGTGCCGATTGTTGTGAATCCTAATGCAGGTCTTCCTGTTGTAATAAATGGTAAGACAGTATTTAATGTAGGACCCCAGGACTTTGCAGAGAAGGTAAAGGTGTTTGTAGAGGAAGGCGCATGTATTGTAGGTGGCTGCTGTGGTACGACACCTGAGCATATTAAGGCTTTGGTGGATGCATGTAAGGGCATGAGTGTTAAGCCTGTTACAGACAAGAATTTGACAGTGGTGTCATCTTATAATCATGCTGTATATTTTGGCAGAAAGCCATTGATTATTGGCGAAAGAATTAATCCTACAGGTAAGTCTAAGTTCAAGCAGGCACTTCGTGACCATGATATGGAATATATTTTTAAGGAAGGTCTGACACAGGAGGAGAAGGGCGCACATATTCTTGATGTTAATGTCGGACTTCCTGAGATAGATGAGCCGCAGCTTATGGAAGAGGCTGTGACTGGTTTGCAGGCAATTATTGATTTGCCGCTTCAGATTGATACCTCAGACCTAACTGCAATGGAGAGAGCGCTTCGTTGCTATAATGGTAAGCCAATGTTGAACTCCGTAAATGGTAAGCAGGAGTCGATGGACGCAGTATTTCCTCTTGCAAAGAAATATGGTGCAGTAGTAGTTTGTCTGTGTCTGGATGAGAGCGGTATTCCAGAGACAGTAGAGGGACGACTTGCGATTGCCAAGAATATGATTCAGACAGCGGAAAGCTATGGCATTCCTCGTAAGAATTTGGTGATAGATACTTTGGTATTAACCATTAGTACAGGTAAAGATAACGCGCTTGTGACATTGGAGACATTGAGAAAGGTGCGTTATGAGCTTGGGGTACATACAGTGCTTGGCGTATCTAACATTTCCTTTGGTCTGCCACAGAGAGGTAAGATTAATACAGCCTTCTTTACCATGGCAATGCAGAATGGCTTGAGTGCAGGTATTGTGAATCCATCCAGCGAGCAGATGATGGATGCTTATTATAGCTTTAATGCGTTGATTGGCGAGGACGACCAGTGCATGGAATATATTGAGAAATGTGGAGTAGCTGATGCTGAGAAGCCAGCAGCACCTGTGGCGGGTAAGGAGCTTACCCTACAGGATGCTATTGTAAAGGGGCTCGCAGATAGTGCTGCAGCGGCAACGACCAAGCTTTTACAGGAGAATGTAGAGGCATTGGATATTATCAATGAGAAGCTGATTCCTGCCCTTGATATCGTAGGAAAAGGCTTTGAGGAGAATAAGATGTTCCTGCCACAGCTCTTAATGAGTGCGGAGGCAGCAAAGGCATCCTTCGAGGCGATTAAGACTATGCTTTCTACACAGGGTAAGCAGAGCGAGTCTAAGGGAAAGATTGTAATTGCTACTGTAAAGGGTGATATTCACGACATTGGTAAGAATATCGTAAAGACCCTGTTAGAGAACTATGGCTTTGATGTGATTGACCTTGGTAAGGATGTGGAGCCTGAATTAATCTTGAAGACAGTGCAGGAACACAATGTAAAGCTTGTGGGCTTGAGCGCACTGATGACTACCACAGTTGTAAGTATGCAGGATACCATAGAGCTTCTTCGTAAGAACGGCGTAGTGTGCCGCGTCATGGTTGGCGGTGCGGTACTGACGCAAGAGTATGCAGACATGATTGGAGCAGACTTCTATTCTAAAGACGCCATGGGTTCTGTAAGATACGCCAATGAGCTTGCCGATAAGGGTGAGATTTAAGGTTTCAAAAAGCATTCGTTCACTTTTAACAAAAGTGAATGAGTGCTTTTATGGTGGTTGGATGAATTCGGGTTGGCGAGTGCTTGCGCCTAGGTAATTGAATGAAGGCGGATGTATCATCTACATATGTAATTAGCTAAATTTTAATTTAACTGGCTAATGAAAGACATTCTGCCCTGTTCTTTCATATCAGCCAAGCCAAGCTTAAGGTATTGAATTAGAATGAATTAATTCTATACACAGGTGCTTTAACTCATGATTTCGTTCTTATATTTGT
>JAFUKJ010000079.1 GCA_017467805.1 Lachnospiraceae bacterium | reverse complement strand
CAGCCATAATGCCAGACTCCATGTCTGTCTGCGCTTTCTCTTACAATCCATGTACCAGGTAATGCTAATTGCAAGCACTAACAGTGTCGGAATACAACAAAGAATCAGACTGATTGTGTTTTTCAAAGCAAGGCGAAAGGTAATTGATTCAAATACATCGCGATATATCCTCACACCCTTAGAAAATGATATCATTCCATACTCAATAAACACCTGCCAACCGCCATAAAACAGTGGAATCACATAGAAGAACAGTAAGCCAAGTAAACTGACGCCAAGAAGTCCATAACCGTATACATTGTGTCTCTGCTTCAATATCTCCACCTCTATTCATACAGATAGCGCTGTAAAGCATCCTCAAGGTCTTCCATAGAAATATCTGGATTCTGATTAAGCTTCTCTGTAATAACATCCATATATCCGCAACTGCTAAAATTAGCTGTTGCCATATCCTGAACATCCTGCCACAAGGCAGCCTTCTGCTCTTCATTAAGCTTTATAGATTTATAGTTTTCACCAATTATAGATATCTTCTTTAATTCCAAATAATTCAACAATCTGTTCAATTGCCTGATTGAAACACTCATCGGTCGATTAAATTCAGTTGCCACCTCATAATCCATGATATATCGCAACAAATCATAGGATGTCTGCTTACTGTCACTCTGTGAAGTAACCAAACCAAAATCGCATACATACGGCTGAATTTTTCCATCCATATTTCTCCATGGAATCGTAATACACTCTTCTTCACTATAAAATTGCGTCATTCCGTTAGCAACTGCATAGCCCGTAAAATAATTACCGTTTCTTGTAATTGACATTATAAGCTCAAAGGGATTTTTCGCCTCTTTACTCTGTAATTCTGTCTTTCGCTCCACTTCTTCCTCTATTGCATTCGTTATTTCCATAACAGCATCTACTGCATCCCGACTAACCTCCAGGGTAGCCGAATTTATCACATCTGCGTTCGAAAGACTTCTCTCCAAATAAGACTCTGCATTCAATGTATTGGCATAACTCTGCGAAAACTTTTCATTCTCAAGCCCTTTTGAGTAATCAACCAACATTTGAGACATTGTTTCATAATTTACCAAATCCTCATCAGCAGCTCCCAACTCCTCATAAGAACTCTTGGGCATATACAAAACATCCATCGTAAAAGAGAACGGCAAAACCATCTGTTTTTCATCCCGAATCTTACCCGCCTCCATAACTGATATCAGATAATTCTCCTCGTTATAAGCTTCATCCTTCTCTATGTATTTGTTAAGGTCTAAGACCTGACCACTTCTCGCCGCCTTATATACATCAAACTGTGTATCACCGCTTAACAGTACCACATCAGGTCCCTCTCCTGCCGCCATCTCTGTTGCCAGCTGAGAAACCAATGCCTCATCACTTTCAAACCCGATTAGTTCTATCTGCGCTTCTTCGTTCTTATTCTGGAATCCCGCGACCGCAGTCGCATAGTAAGAATGCGTATTCACATAATAAACACTGCAAACGCCATTCTCTTCCTCCTGCGCCGAGCAACCGCCAAGCAACGCACTCACCATACACACGCCCAATAACCCCCATAATTTTTTCATACCTGCAACCATACCTTTCTCAAAGACTTCCAGCTTTTGTCTGCCTCTCTTTTGTTTGTAAATTTATCTTAATTCACATAATTTTTTAGCACAATACAGTTTGCGCGAATGATGTTTTTTCCGTCTTTAATGAAGCAAAAAAGGTCCTTGTAATACCTTTTCGATACTACAAGAACCTCATAACTCATTATCTAATTATTCACCCTTCATCATGTTAAACATCTGAATAGATGATAAAGGATTACCCTCATGGTCGAACAATGCCTGATTATCCCATGCAGAACCACCATAATACTTTCCAGCATCATTAGGATCATAAACTGATGCATAGCTTGATGCCCAGCCTGAACCATACTTCTCCCAAATCTCCGAACGTGTCATACCTGTGTCATCAGGTACAGGAATCCATGCTGGCTCCCAGTAGAAAATGCCTACCGCCGCATCACCGATAGCAGCTAATGCTTCCACGCAATCTCTTACAGCCTCTGCCTGTCCCTGCTCGGATATTTCATAATTGAAAGGAGAACCACAATTCTCGTAAAGGGAGTTCTGATTATTATCACCATCCTCAAAAGTATATGGATAAGAAATCTCTGCTACCATAACCTTCTTGCCATAGTTATCAACAATTCCCTGCAATACAGACTGCATGTTCTCAAGTGTACCATTCCAGAAAGGATAATAAGAAGTCGCAAAGATATCATAATCTACTTCGTTCTTTTCCAATCTCATTGCAAGCTTCTGATAATCTGCGGTATGAGGATTAGCAAAGTGCATAACAATCTGAATCTCCTTGCCATACTCCTCCTCGAGCTCACGCACTGCCTGACATCCGCCCTTAAGCATCATACAGATATTCGTCCAGTTGTTCTCTCCACACATACCGTTCGTAATCTCATTACCAAGCTGCACCATAGAAACATCCACTCCTGCAGCAAGAATCTGACCTAAGGAATCCTTGGTAAATACATAAATTGCATCTGCAAGCTCTTCTGTTGTCATGCCTACCCACGCCTTCGGAAGCATCTGCTTCTTCGGGTCAGCCCAGAAATCCGAATAATGATAGTCAATAAAAGCCGTCATACCATGCTCTGTTACACGTTGTCCAATTGCAATCGCGGTTGCAGTATCATTATTACCGCCACCGTAACCGTTACCATTCTCATCATATGGATCATTCCAAATACGGATACGAATTGAATCAACGCCATTATTTGCCAATGTTAAAAGCGGATCCTGCTCCTCGCCAGCCTCATTGTAATATACTACACCGCTATTCTCCTGCGCTATCAGCATAGACATATCACAGCCAAACACAAAATCCTCACTAAGTCCCTCTACAGGCTCAATCTCTGCTGAATGGTCTACCTCAGGCTCCGCCTCGGCTACGACTGTACTTTCAGTCTCAATAGAGCTCTCTACCTCAACCGTTTCCTCAACTGCAACTGAGCTTTCTACTACAGCGTCTGTTGGTACTTCTTGCTTACTACATCCTGTCATTACTAATCCCGCTATTAACGTAAGTAAAAACACACAACTTTTTCTTCTCATAGTTTCTCTCCTTATGTACTTATTTTTTCAACACTATGCAAAATGCCAAAAGCACTTTTAACCATTGTATCACTCTATTCAGTTAGAAAAAGTGCATTTTCGACCATTTTTTGATACAAAAAAAGCACCATGCCGCCGAATTTCATGTTCGACTGCATGGTGCCTGAGTGGAGTAGACGGGAGTCGAACCCGTGTCCAAAAAACCATCCCATGTACTTCTACAAGCTTAGTTGATTGTTGTGGGTTACCCCTTTTCCCTTCCGCACAGGCGAATCAACGCCCCTGTACAGTCAGTAGCTTCATGCTACGCCCACATACGCAAAGCTTAGTATGTGTCGTTTCCTACATAGTCGATGCCCGAGTCTTAACGTGTAGGTGCGCTAAGTCGGACAGCTGCCATTAGGCAGCGTATGCTAAATTATCTTCAGCGTTTAATTTTAATGTTGGATTTTACGTATGCCTACGGCTTGCTTCTCCATCTTCAAGTTCCCTGTCGAAACCTTTACTACCCCTAAAGGCTGTCTCAATAGACGAATCAATACACACTGAAAAATTAGCTATCACTCATTATATATAACGAATTTGCATTCGTCAATGACTTTACATAATAAAAAATTGGTAAGCATACTCTAACGAAATGAAACCTTGAAATCTCTTTCAGTCTCTCTTCGCTGGTCCTTCTTCGCAATGTCATCTCGCTTATCGTAAAGCTTCTTACCTCTGGCAAGACCAATCTCAACCTTTGCCTTACCATTCGAAAAATAAACCTGCAATGGAACCAGGGTATAACCCTTTTCCTTAATCTTACCAAGAAGCTTATGAATCTCCTGCTTATGCAGAAGAAGCTTCTTCACACGCAGAGGGTCTTTGTTGAAGATGTTTCCCTTTTCATAGGGAGAAATATGCATTCCATACACAAAGACCTCCGCATTCTCGATACGGATAAAAGCCTCCTTAATACTGCACTTGCCCATTCTCAAAGACTTTACCTCCGTACCATGTAATGCGATACCGCACTCATACTTTTCCTCTATAAAATAATCATGGTATGCCTTTTTATTATTGGCTACCAGCTTCATTGTTTCTTTTGCCATAATCCTTATGCCTTTCTAATTGATAGAAAAATTCTATCACATATCTTCCTCTAAGTCGAGTTCCCATTCCTGCGGAATGACAAAATCTATCGTTCGTGAAAGCTTATCCGTATCATTTACTCTTACCGTAATCTTCTCGCCAAGCTTATAACGTTTATTCGTGGCCTGACCAACCATTTCATAAGACTGCTCATCATAGTAGAAATAATCCCCTGGCAGCATCGACACATGAATCATGCCCTCGATGGTATTCGGAAGTTCTACATACACGCCCCAGGCTGTAATAGAAGAAATCACGCCCTCGTAAATCTCACCAATTCGCTCAGACATATATTCTACCTTCTTGAGCTTATCTGTCTCACGCTCCGCCTCATCCGCACGACGCTCCATCTCCGAAGAGTGCTTTGCCACCTCTGGTAAAATGGCATCATAATGCTCAATACGATTCTCATTCAATCTGCCGCGAATCTGCTCCTTGATAATACGATGAATCTGTAAATCAGGATAACGTCTGATTGGCGATGTAAAATGACAATAATACTGGCAAGCCAAGCCAAAGTGCCCTGAACTATCAATGGTATACTTTGCCTGCTTCATGCTGCGAAGTGTTAATCTGCTAATCAAATCCTCCTCTGGAGTGTCCTCAATCTTTGTCAAAAGCTTTTGTAGCTCCTTTGGATGAATCTCTTCCTGCTTACTCTTAATAGTATATCCAAAATTACGGATAAAAGTACTTAGCTTTGCTATTTTCTCAGGGTCAGGATTATCGTGGGTACGATATACAAATGGCAACTCCATCCAGTAAAAATGCTGTGCGACTGTCTCATTTGCTATCAACATGAAATCCTCGATAATCTTAGTTGCCACATTTCTCTCATATGGCTTAATATCTATCGGACGACCATTCTTATCCAGAATAATCTTGCTCTCTGGGAAATCAAAATCAATGGAGCCACGCTTCTTACGCTTATTACGAAGAATCGTTGCAAGCTCTGCCATCAGCTCAAACATTGGCACAAGACCTTCATATGCTGCAATCTCCGCCTCGTCCTTATCCTCTAAAATCTTCTTCACGCTGGTATAAGACATTCTTCTGTCTACCTTGATAACAGACTCAACAATCTCATGGCTGATTACCTCACCCTTGCTGTCAATCGTCATAAGACAGCTCAGTGCTAATCTGTCTACGCCTGCATTCAAAGAGCAGATACCATTGGACAGCTTATGTGGCAGCATCGGAATTACTCTATCAACCAAGTAAACACTGGTGCCTCGCTTCAGGGCTTCTCTGTCTAACGCCGAATTCTCCTGTACATAATTGGTAACATCCGCAATATGCACACCAAGATAATACAGCTCTCCTTCTTTAGAAAGGCTAACTGCATCGTCCAAATCCTTGGCATCCTCACCATCAATCGTTACCATCATAACATCACGCAGGTCACGTCTTCCAGCCATATCAGCCTCTGATACATCATTAGAAACATTCTCTACCTGCTTCATAATCTTATCGGAGAACTCCATCGGAAGCTCATAGCCTCTGACGATGGACATAATATCCACACCTGGGTCATTCACATGACCGAGAATCTCTGTAATCTTTCCCTCTGGTTTCCTGTTATCCTTGCCATAGCTGGTAATCTCGCAGACAACCTTATGTCCCGATACTGCTCCCTTAGAACGCTCAGTCGGCACAAAGATATCATCACCAATCTTTGCATTATCAGGGATAACAAAGCCATAATTCTTATTACTCTTATCAAAGATACCAACAATCTGTTTAATGCTTCTCTCTAAGATTTCGATAACCTGTGCTTCCTGACGCTTACCCTTCTGACCTGCAAGCAGTGCAACTCTTACCTTATCCTTATGAAAAGCACCATTTACACAGGACTCAGGAATATATAAATCCTCGTCCCTACCTTCTATCTCCACAAAGCCAAAGCCCTTTGGATGACTGATAAAAACACCCTCTAACAGCTTATCACTATGCTTTGCTCTTGTGAATTTGCCCTTCTTAGAAATCGAAATCTTACCCTCAGCAAGCAATTCATTCAATATTCTGTTTAATTCATTTCTATCTTCCTTACTGACCTGAAGCATAATCGCAAGTTCCTTCTCCTTCATCGGAACATAGAACTCATCCTCCATCAAGTCCAGTATAACTTTCTTTCTCTTATCCATTCTCTAACCTGCCTCTCCGTCCTATAGTATTACCGATTAAATGCAGTTTAATCGCTGCACCAAGCGCAGTCGCATTTGCGACCTATTCCTCTTGTGCGAGTGTGCATATACTGTTTTTGTTTGATAGAATATCAAACAAAAACACTCATGTAACGCATGTTACATGAGTGTTTTAAAGTCTTAAAAGTTTATATTCAAAACTACTGCAAGAAGTATGAACACTACACCAAGAATCTTTGTCATACGTACAAGTGCGCCCTCCATAGAACGACCTTTGTTCTTGCCCCAGTAGGTCTCGGCAGCTCCGCTGATAGCGCCAAGTCCTGCAGACTTACCTTCCTGTAATAAAACAATCGCTGTAAACACGATAGATACTAATATTAATAAAACCGTAAGGATAATTCTTAAAACTTCCATTTCTCACACCTCCTAATGTCAAGCAAATAAAATATTACCATAGTTGCACATATTTTTCAATACAAAATTTAACATATTTCTATGGAGTTTTTGCACAAATCTTATTTGCCCATACGGTGTTACTTATCATTGTACCTTGATACAAATGTAACAAAATCATCCTCATTTATCGGTTTCGAATAAAAATATCCCTGCAAGTAGTCACAACCAAGTTCTTTTAAGGTATCTCTCTGAGCTTCGCTCTCTACACCTTCTGCAACCAGCTTTCTACGCACATCATGGAACATGGAAATCAGATTCTTCAAGGTTACAAAGTTATCTCTGTCATGAAATGCTGACCATACAATTGTTTTATCCAGCTTAACGATATCCACAGGATACTCCAGCACACGCACCAGATTCGAATAACCTGTTCCATAATCATCCAGCGAGAAGGTAAAGCCCATCTTGCGCATCTTCATAAGCTGTATCTGTAAGCGTTCCTCATCCATGTTAGAAGCCGTTTCTGTAATTTCCAGATTAATATGCTTTGGATTCACATCGAATCTTTCAATATACATCTTCAGTTTATCAGGCAAATGCTTATCCATACACTGTACCATCGAAAGATTCATCTCTATGAAATCAAGTCCCAGTACTTCCATATCATGTTCACTGACAAATCTGAAAACGCTCTCCATTACAAAATCACTGATATCATGAATCTTTCCGTTATTCTCTGAAATCGGAATAAATTCTTCAGGTGATACAAAGCCAAGCACTCTGTCATTTAATCGTATTAATGCCTCTGCTGAAACCAACTTTCCTGTCTGCGTATCAATAATCGGCTGATAGAACATCTTAAATTCCTTTTCAACCAATGCTCTCTCGATTGCTTCCTCCACATCATGATATCTCTGTATCTGGTCAATACCAAAGTGGTCGCCATGAATGATTTCCATCGGCTTATTGATTCTGTATTTCATATCATCACAAGCCATGAAATACTTGTGGAAATTCTCCTTCTTAATCTTGCCACTTTCCAGATTCATAATTGCCACAAATAGCTGCAAGCTTACACTGAAGCCATTGGACTCAAACGGTTCACCGATTCTCTGCTCCAATCTGCCTAAAAACTCATCCTCGTGGAAATTGTCATTTTTACTGCTAATTACGCAGAAGCGACCAGTTCCCAAATAATATACCGAAGTAATATGTGCATACTCTTTAATGTGCATTGCTAACTGCTTAATTGCCTCCTGCAATGGAAGCTCACGACAGTTCTCTTTCAAATACTGATAATTCTTTACTTTAATCAGATATACTGCTTTATTATTTCTCTTTCCGATTTCTTTCAAGCAATAATTCTCAAATGCCGTCTGATTCAGGAATCCTGTCAGTCTGTCCTTATAAAACTCGACAACGATTATCATCATGAGCAACAATACAATACAAACTAATAATGATGTAAAGAAAAGCGTGTTGTCTTTCATTATACAGAAATAAATAAACTGCATGAATTGGAATATGATACATATAAAAATGGTTTTTCCAAAAATATCAGGCAAAAGATTTCTTTTACGCAAGGCGTAAATCGATGCCCCCAGTTCATACACTGCTCTTCCTAAAACCACCATAAAATAGGCAACACCATAATATACAACACCATCTTCTATATAGAAAATAAGTTTTGTCCATGGTGAGGTAATAATCAGCAGTAATACAAACGTTGATGGTATAAAAAATATTACCTTTGTCTTGACTGATTTATTTTGAAATTGTTCCAGTAAGCATAACAAAAAATACGCATAGAACGTGAATACAATCACTGACATACAGTAATAAATAATACGCTCTATATTCATTAATGTCTCATTTGCCTGAATGAACCCATCTTCCATCGCAATGTTAAACAAGCGATTTGCAAACAAAATTCCAGCAGACCCTAATACCCCAACAAATGCCTTGCGATATCTGTCATTATTTTTTGCATTTTCCCAAAAGAACCATGTACATACAAGTAAAATACTTATAATTAACAGATTGTAGCTAAAACGCATGTTTAAAACCATTTCGACCTCCATACCTCTTCCCATGCCTTCCTAAAGTTCTATTAGCTCCAGCATTTCTTATAGTTTTCAAATTTCTTCTATATTCTACGCATACAAGCCTATACTTTGCTTAATTATATCATTTTTTCTGAATATTAGCTACTTATATTTTATCTTTTCTGTTATTTCATCCTTTTCATATCATTATCAAACACAAAAATGCCCGATATATCTCAACGATATATCGGGCATTATAATCATTCATCTACTTATTTCTTAATTAAGAGTGACTTACCTGTCATCTCTGCTGGCTGCTGCATACCCATTGTCTCAATCAATGTAGGTACGATATCAGCAAGACATCCACCCTCTCTTAATGTATAAGCCTCATCGTAGTTTACAAGGATAAATGGAACCTCGTTTGTTGTATGTGCTGTGAATGGAGCACCTGTCTCATAATCAACAAGCTGCTCTGCATTACCATGGTCAGCACAGATAAACATAGTACCATTAACCTCTAAGAGAGCCTCTACAGCCTTACCTACGCACTCATCAACAGCCTCTACAGCCTTAATTGCAGCTGCCTCAACACCTGTATGACCAACCATATCAGGATTTGCGAAGTTGATGATAATTACATCATACTTACCTGACTTAATAGCCTCTGTTAACTTATCGCATACAGCATATGCGCTCATCTCAGGCTTAAGGTCGTAAGTAGCAACCTCCTTTGGAGAAGGAACAAGTACTCTGTCCTCGCCTGGGTTTGGCTCCTCAACACCGCCATTGAAGAAGAATGTAACATGTGCATACTTCTCTGTCTCAGCAATTCTAGCCTGTGTCATATTGTTAGCTGCAAGCCACTCACCAAATACGTTTGTTACTGCAATCTTGTGGAATGCTACAGACTTATTAGGAATAGTTGGGTCGTACTCTGAGAAGCATACAAATGTTGTCTCAGGTCTCTTTCTATCAAAGCCCTTAAACTCAGCATCATTATCACAGAATGCTCTTGTAATCTCTCTTGCTCTATCTGGTCTGAAGTTGAAGAATACAACGGAATCCTTATCCTTGATAGTTGCAACAGGAGCACCGTTCTCAACTACTACTGTAGGTAATACGAACTCATCTGTCTTATCGTTATCATATGACTGCTGAATAGCTGCAGGACCAGAAACTGCTGTCTCGCCCTCGCCCTTTGTCATAGCATTGTAAGCTAACTGTACACGGTCATAGTTGTTATCTCTGTCCATTGCATAATAACGTCCCATAACAGAAGCAATCTTACCAACACCAATTTCTGCCATCTTTGCCTCTAAGTCCTCAGCAAAGCCCTTTCCTGATGCTGGAGGTGTATCACGTCCGTCTAAGAAGCAGTGAACGAATACCTTATCTAATCCGTTCTTCTTAGCAAGCTCTAATAAACCATATAAATGTGTATTGTGGCTATGAACACCACCATCTGATAATAAACCGAATAAATGAAGTGCAGAATCGTTCTTCTTGCAGTTCTCAACAGCCTCTAATAATGCTGGATTCTCAAAGAATGTACCATCCTGAATCTCCTTAGTGATTCTTGTAAGCTCCTGATATACGATACGGCCAGCACCCATGTTAAGGTGTCCTACCTCAGAGTTACCCATCTGTCCGTCAGGAAGACCTACTGCCATTCCACTAGCGTTACCTCTTACAAATGGATATTCCTTCATTAACTTATCCATAACAGGTGTCTTAGCTTCTGCTACCGCATTATGCTCTGTCTTGTCATTCAAGCCATAACCATCAAGAATCATTAAAACTGTGGTTTTCTTACTCATTTTCATTCTCCTCATCTTTCTTTTATAACAACGCCGTTTGCCAATAGAAAAATCGCAAATAGCGCATTGTATTCACGCAAGTTTGATTATAACTTGTTTTTGTGCAGTTCGCAACATAGGAATTGGTTATTTTTTAACAAAGTGTTTTCTCCTAATCAACTCACATATAAGTCCTACTGCTGCAATCAGTGATACGATTTCTGAAATTCTCCAGCTAATCGGTGGTTCAAACCTTATCTGGTACTCTCCGCAATAATCCGCAGGTACCGTAATCGAAATACACTTTGTGTCAGTTACTGCACTTGCTACCTCCTGCTCATTATCATAAACCTTATAATACTTGTAAGCATAAATCGGTGCTGAAATAACCGACTCCTGATTACCTCTGTTATCAACTGTGATGTAGGCAACTCCGTCTTCTTTATAATACCGTGAAATCTCAGCGTCCCCCTCCATCACATTTACTTTTGCAGCATTACGCACTGTTTTTGAAGCTCCCTCAAGCAAATATAGCGAATCTGAATTAGAATATGGCTGATAAATATTTCGACTTCTGTTGCTTACTTCATCGGGATATCTGTAGTAATAAAATCCGACTGAAAGCGTAATGCATAACAGCATTGCGATACATGAGTATGCATAAAGCTTTTTATTCTCAAGTGATATCCTTTCTAAAGCCATCACCACTGCAAATGTCAATACAACAGATACAATGCAAAGAAATCTCCACGAAAACTGAATCGTTCCTATCTGATAACCCAGCCCTTCAATATCCAAATACTTTTGTATTCTGCTCCAAGGGAAAAATTTGCTTACAAAAAGCAGATTCAAAAGGCCAAAAGCAGCAAACACACGAAGCTTCCAACTGTTTTCTTCATTATTCTTACAATACTTAACCAAGCAATATACAACAATAACAATTCCAAGTATCATCGAAAGTCCTACGGTTAAGTAGTTAGCGCCCTCATTGCCTGGCGAAAACATTCGAAACAGATATATCAGTTCCTGAGTATTGTTCTCAAGCAATCTCAAGTCATCCTCCTGCACCTTGGTTTTCTGACTTGTAACGTAATCAATGAAAGGAACAATAAACCATGCTGTCAAGCCAATGCATAACGCTACGGCTTTCACAAATGCCATAAATTTATCTTTCTCCATCGTCTTTTTTAATAAGACAATACACAACAGTGCCAGATTAATCACCAGCATTTCTGCGGTAACCACATGACTCATGATTACCCCTGCCATACCAACACTTAATGGTACCCAATCTTTAAACCTTGGCTTTTCTTTAGTGTATATCAAAAATACACCCGCTATAATTAATGGCAAAAATGCCATTGCTGTGTATTCACCAGCCGCAGCACGGGTATTTAAGTTAATTACTCTATACATAGATAATGTGTAGATTGCACTTCCAAGTAATCGAAGATTAACATTCCGTGTTACTACTCCCAATGTAAAATAAGTAATCACGGCCGTTGCGATATTAATAAAAATCACATACGCCTGATAACAAACCCTTAACGGAACTCCACACAAATATAAAAGTGCAGAAGGATAAAGAAAAATATCACCATAATAAATAGAATTCGGATAGCCATACCCATTATTCATTACTGTTGACATACGAACAGGCAACTGTCCATTTTCAATTTCAGCAGCCAATGAAGATATTCGCAATAAATGAAACCACTGGTCATGTCCCGAAAACAAAACTTTTGCCGTAAATGGAATACTCGCAACAAAAACAATTGCCGCAAGAGATACATTCACACGATTAATCGGAAGCTGAATGTCGGTAAATAATGCCATAATCACTATATCCACAAAAGCAAAAAGTAATATAAAACCAACCATTCTTATAAATCTATATGAAACCGATTCTGTAAATGTAATTGTTCCAACTTCTAAAGGACCGCTCCCGTTATAGGAAATTTTAAGTTTTAAATCATCGCAGTTTGATAATATTGGAATCCATATTTTTCCATACAAAACATTATCCTGATCATTTAATCTAATAGAATCTGTATAAATCTTAAATTGACTGGAAATTGAAACATCAGCATTATACTCAGTTATCTGTCCCTTACCTACTTGTGAATCGTAAGGTACTGAAATCTCGTAAGCACCTGAAGTTAATCCAAACTCTGTAGTTGTGATTGACTGTTTATTATCTGCATTAACAGAATCTTTCTCACTAATCACAAGCTTTTCATCCTGAATGGATACATTATCAGCAGATACATTAAACCGTTGTGCTTCTATCTCCACAACACGTCTTGGTGAAACACAGGAATATAAAAAAAGCACCGCAATAACCGCTATCTGTAAAACAAATATCGTTGTCATCGCTGAATGCCTTTTTATAGTTTCCATATTAATCTTTTTTAATAACACCATGGTACTATTCCTCTCATCATACGTCCTATGTCATATAAACCTGCCATCGTATGGCATCTTCGTACTCATGTTATCATTTTCAGAATTGTTTTTCAATAACTGGTATCATTAAGGCGCTTTAAGATTTATTAAACAACTAATACTTTCCCCCCTTACCTTCTATCCCAAATACCGAAACTCCTTAAAATATCGAACCGTCTCCTCATAGTCTGCATCATCCTCATAAATATCTGCTGCCTTTCCCAGCATAAGGGCAAAATCCACATATTCATTGCCAGGACTTAACACAACCTGATGATTGACTACCATGGTCTTATCAATCTTTGTATTCATGTCAAGTGCTTTTGCCACAATCCGACTACCTGCGCAGATTCCACCAATTATTTTCCCCGAAGCCTTACAATCCTTTACCACCTTTTGAATCGCCTGCATATCCTTGATATTTTCAACATTTCCTCCGCAGATTACCAGCACATCAACATCGTCAACAGCTACCTCTTCCAACTTCTTATCCGCAAGTACTCTAATCCCTTCATTGGTATGAATCACTTCATCCCCTTCTGTTACAATATATACTTCACCCTTTGTTTTCATAAAATAAGCTACCAAATCTACTTCAAAGAGTGAAACCTCCTGATATAAAAATATGTATGTTTTCATCTTTTACTTCCTCATCATCCTTTAGGCTCTGGCACATAAACATATGGCATGGGATATCCTAATTCTGCAATCTTCTCTTCTGTTAAATTCACAAAAGGAATATCCATTTCACTTGTATCTTCAATTTGAGCACTTCTCCACGTCTCATAGTCTGCTCCATCCATTAGATACTCTTCATTATAAGGCCAATCCCATTCCGCTGGAAGAACATAATAGATAACACCATCTCCATCCTCGTCAATATCAGCAGGAAACAATTCATCCTCATAATTCTTCTCACTGAGACTCTTATCCCATGCGTCCACAGTTCCTATCTTCTGATAGCTATCCGAAGCAGCATCATAGCGATACATATCATAAGGCCAGAAATCTCCAGCCAATCCTTGATTATGAGACCAATCCGCTTCCACGATACCATTTTCATAAAATCTCATACTTGGGAACTCACATAGCTCCTTGAAAATCACTCCATCCTCATAGCCATAAACGATTTCCATCATTCCAGCCATACAAGCATTTTCCCAACGAAGTACCAATTCCTCTTTTCCATCGAAATCTATATCAATTACTGAAAAACTATTCGCTCTGGCAGATTCCATGCTAGTATAGTCCAATGCACCTCCATCGGGAAGAATTCCTTTCTGATAAACATCCCATAGCGCCTTCCCAAAAGCTAGCCGCGTCTCTTCTACGGAAGTCGGTACACTTGATGTAATAGTTGTAGGCACTTCATAAAGCTCCTCTACTCTCTCCCATACCTCCTCAGCCGTAATAAAATCATATCCGCCATCTATATTATTTAAAAATGGTATCAGCAGCATACATGCATTACGATAATACATCCCTTCATGCATCGCCAAGCGTGCAGCCGTTCCATTTCCCCAGCCCCATGTTGCCTTTTCAGGAGAATCACTTGGCACCTCAAAGGTATCGAGCATTGTATTTTTAATCAATGGTTGTAGTTCTTCATACCCTCTCTCAATCTCGCCCGCAAAACGTTCATAATTTTCTAATTCTTCCTCATAAATGCAATGATTTTGAACAAATTCCATCATTCCCCGATACTGTTCTAACCACAATTCCTTATAAAGCTCTTGCAAATCTCTTCTTTCCGCTTCCACCAATGCCTTTTCAAGCTGCTGGCTTAAGATATTATCAATTGGGTTATCCATATAATATTGCTCGAAACTGCCCCAATCCTCAACAGCTGTTTCCTGTAACTCTACACCTGTCTCTGTTTGCTCAATTTCCTGTTCAACTGTTTCTACTTCTTCGCTTTCACTTTCAACTATTGCCTCTACTTCTATCTCGCTTTCCTCTATCTCTTCCACCTCAGAAAGTACAGTGTCCGTCTCTACCACAGCACTTTCCTTCCTATCTGCAAATATCACTACCCAAAGCACCCCGATAATGCAAATCAAAACAGCGATAATACTTTTTTCTTTTCTTTCAAAAAAATTTCTCATATGCTACCTTCCAACATTCATCCTTCTTCCCTAACCAAATATATCTCATGATTATCCATCTTCAATACAAGATAATACTGACCGTCCTCTGATTTAGGATACAACTCTATCGTTTGCTCTTCTGTAATTCTTTCATAAGGAATTACGGTTGCTGTTACCGTACCATCTTCATAGACATAACTACCTTCACCGCCAATACCAATTGCTACATAGTACGAAAAATACCCATCTTCCCGAAGTGTAGCACCTGCACCATACTTTCCTCCGCTACCATATTCATACATCCAGTCTGTTCCAGTTTTTTCCATCTCTTGGTCTGTTTTTAAACCATCGAGATTCCATGTTCCTAGTATTGGACTCAAATCTTCTGTACTGGCTGCCATTGGAACCGCCTGTTCCATTTCCTCTATTGTAATTTCTTCTATCTCTGTTTCCTTCGAAACACTTTCTTCTGTGCGCTCTTCCATCTTCACGTCAGAAACTACGATAATATCATTCTTTACACTTGTATCTGCACAACCTGTTAATAATATCGCAGCGACTACACCTAACGCTACTATCGCTCTCTTTTTCACTTACTCACTCCTTACTGCATACCACCGTTACAGTTCTAAAATCACCCTGCCGTCGGATAATAAAATGTTATCGCTGCCACCTTCTTGTCCTTCATCATCAGACCTACATATAGTGGAAGCGTATCATAGGTTCCAAGGTCGATGTCGCCAATCATAACGTAATCGAATTGACTACTCCATGGCACATGTGCCACACTACCATCTGCTTCTTCCTGTTTAATACAAGGATATGCCGCACCATTCCATCCTTGATGCCCTGTGACATCTTCATAAATATAATTTCCCTCAAAATCCATCACTGCCATATTAGGATATATTCTCAATACTTCCTCTTCTGCCATGCCTACATAAATACCATTTTCCAAAGAATAATTTCCACCCACAATGGAATATCCTGACCCAAAAGTTTCTACCTCTTCTTTATGGTCATACTTCCCATAGTAATACTCAATACCATCTATCTCTACTGTATACCACGTTCCAAAGCCTAAGCCAGGTAAGTAATCGTCAACTGTTACTACTTCTCCCAATTCCTTTGCATTTTCGAAGCTATACATTGGAACCTCTGGCACCACTACAACATCCTCTTTTGGAAATACATGAATATAACGTTCTTCCTTATTCTCATCTTCCGTATACATCAGCACAGAATCCCAATACCCTGAGGTAATCTCATCTGCATAAACGCCTTCCTTCTTGGAAACAAGTACCCCATTCTCATAGATTTCTTCATCATATAACCAAACTTTGCCTTCGTAATCCACATTGGTTTCTGTCAAATTTTCCAGCAATACAAGCTTCGTTCCTTCCACTTCATATACACTTCTGACATATACACCCCAGCCATATTTTGAGCCTGTCTTAAGCCATTCGTTCATAAATGGATTGGCTAGTTCATCAAATCCCTCTATCTCTATATATTGCTGCAATATTTCGTCATAAACAAAGCAAGTCCAGCCATCTATTACCGCATTCCCTCTACATCCAAGATAAAGCCATATATCATCCACTCCATCATTATTCACATCTTGAAGCTGTATCTTTGGTTCATAGGAATCCGCCCACCAGTCCTCTGGATGATACTCTATGGTTTGAACAGTATTACCACTTATGTCCTTAAGTTCAATCGAATAATCAGCACTCTCCGTTGAGCATGTTGCTGTCAGTTGAAGAGTCTCCTGTGTTCCTATTAATAAATCATCCTTAATAGTTACACTCTCTCCTCTAACTTCATCTTTCCGCTCTTTCTCATAGTCACCATCTACGTACCCCATCCACTCTATCGCGTCGATACCACATGGTATAAATCCATTCATATTCTCTGCAATAATGCGCACCTCTCCAATACTATTATATAAGTCCATATAAGACTGTTTTAGTGCTTCATCCGTCTCGCTATATACACCGCCCTCTCTACACGGTCTCATTACCAAGGCATATTCTGAACTGCCATCTTTGTATATACCAAATACCTTCTCATTACTAAATATTAAAAGCTGCGGTTCAACAATTCCCTTTTTATATAAATTCAGAGAAAACAAATAACCATCTTCGCCTGCATTTACATTCTTTTTATCATAGAACAACACACTCAGCTCTTCTTCGCTTGCATTGTCAATCACAAACTTATAATTATCAATCCAATTCTCTGGCAAATGCACCTCTATTTCATTGGTAAATGCAACTACTTCATCACTGGAATTTCCTTTGTCGTACACCCATTTGATATCATTTGCATATGCCTCATCCCCATACACATTCTCATCAAACAGTATCTCCTCCACCACAAACACATCATCTTCATAGCCAAGTACCACATTCAGACCGCATACAGACCACTGGTCAAAGAGGTTATTACAGCATACCACTTTTGCAGGTGTTGAGGTTGTGTCTAAGTAATAATCCCATATACCGCTCACTGGCTTGTTATCAGGTCCGCCCACATAATAATCCATAGTGATACCAGCCTCATAATAATATTCCAGCGGCGTATTCTCTCCATACGGAATCATAATCTCATAGTCATAGTCAGGCACCCTTACCTCTACCATATCATCTGCCACAAACTCATACTCATAGCTTAGGTACTTCGACAAACCTGTCTCGCCGCCCTCATAAAATGGCAACTGCGTTACCTCATATCCATTTTCTCCTGCCACTAAAATTACAAAATCCAGTGTCCAGAAACCACCATTTGCAGTAAAAGGCGGCTCAGCTTTATAAATAATATCCTGCTTTCCGTCCCCTGTTAAATCCACAAACTCAAAGATTGGCACTGTATAGGTGCTTGCCTCAATTCCTAAGTCAATCTTCTCACCATTTCCAAGCTCCAAACGATAATTACATACGCTCTCTCCCAGCATAGTCTTGTATATTCTATCGCCTAATCCATCGCCATCCAAATCCTCTTGTTGGAAATCGTAAATAGTTTCCTTTTCCTCTTGAGCTATATCCTCAGACTCCTCCGCCGATGTCGCTTTCACCTGCCATGTCAAAAATGACACACCTACTACCACCAGCACAATTACTGCCACCACAACAGC
This sequence comes from Lachnospiraceae bacterium, assembly GCA_017467805.1. Classification (GTDB taxonomy): domain Bacteria; phylum Bacillota; class Clostridia; order Lachnospirales; family Lachnospiraceae; genus COE1. The sequence goes on along the minus strand of JAFUKJ010000079.1, from coordinate 2,730 downwards.
TACCATCGGCTTTCTGTTTTGTTTCTTCAAAATTCCCTCTAAACGAGTCTTCATGCTCTTTTTATCATTACACATCGCCGTAATCAGCACCTGACTGCGTCCTTTGTTCACACGCAAAATATGCAACAAGGTCTCCGCATAATTAGCATGTTCACCTTCCTCAAGTCCCTTTAACACTCTGTAATCACATGCCAGCTCACAGTCCTCCTGTGACTTAAAGTATGCCACCCACACCAATGGATTAAACCACTGCGCAATCACACACAAACACCTTACAAACTGCCAAATATGGTCGCCTGCCTTATAATGCTGCAACTCATGTGCCAGTACATAGCCTCTTCGCTCTATATCCTCTACAATCTGTGTAGATATAAAAATCTTTGGTCGCATAACACCGACCAAACCATTAATTTCTTCTACTTCATACACAGGAATCGGGGTGTCCATATCTGCAACTTTTCTCTTCTTAATCCTTGAAAAGCTGTAAATATTAAGTGCTATCCAAAACAATGCAAGACCTACACTTCCAACTATCCACATGCCACCAAAAAGCTTTACAAGGTCAAGACCTTTCTCAACAGGCTTGTCCTCTGATATCTGTGGGAATTCAGAATCTGATACGCCCGTCACAAAGTTCTTTTCTTCCGATATATTACCCCGCTGCTCCTGTGTTCTCCCCTCTACTAACTCCTGTCGCTCAACATCTGCTCTTACAAAATTCTCTACTATCTGCTCTCTCGTCTCTTCCCCCGTTTCCACAACAGACGCAACAAAAGAATCCTGCTCCACCTCTAACGCAAACTCTATCGGAAGCAGAATACGAACCGCCACCAAAAACCACAGCATATATCTGATATTAGGATTACACTTCTTCCCCAAAAGCTTTCTCAATAACAAAACAACGACTATCGCCAAAGAACTACTTAATATCATCTCAAGACCTGTCACCGTTCTTTTCCTCCTTCAGCTTATCCAGCAAATCATATAGCTCATCAATATCCGCGTCCGTTAACTGTTCCGCATCTGCCATATAAGAAACCATCTTTCCCATACGTCCGCCAAAGAAGCGGTCCAATATGCCCTTTGTCGTTTCCGTTACCACTTCCGTACGCTCTGGAATCGCCCGATACAACTTCGTACGTCCCTGCACGCAAAAACTTACTGTATGTTTCTCTTCCATACGCTTCAAAAAGGATATAATCGTATGCTTTGACCAGCCTGTCACTTCTTCCAATGCTTCTACTAACTGCATCACTGACATCTCGCCATTTGCCCATAGCTGTTCTAATATCACATGCTCTGATTCTGTAATTGCGTATTTCATCTCAATAACCTGCCTTCCCACATCTCTTTTTACATTTGGTAACAATCTTGTTACCATGTTACCATAACATCAATACGCATTACAAGTATTTTCTGAAAAATCCCCACAAATACAAAAAGTGCTATCACAACGACACATTTCATCCTTGTGACAGCACTGCATTTCAATATATTTTATTCTTTTCTATCACTGTGGCGCATTCATCCACAAGTATACATAACTTTATTTCTATTACAAGATTACTTGCAGAAACTATCAGCTTATTGCAGAAAATGACACCAAATATTCTACTGCGGAATCAAAATGGAAAAACAAAACTCCTCTTCGTCATGCTTTACAACATAAGAGCCTGCATATTTAGTGATGGTTTCAACAATATTCTTTACGCCAATCCCATGCTCCTCCACGTCCTCCTTTTTCGAGGTTAATAATTCTTCACCACTCTCAACAATCTGATTTCCATAAGTGTTTCGTACAGAAATGGTCAGGAAATCATCTTCCTTTACCATCTTTAATTTGACGATTCTTTTGCCACTGCACTGTTCACATGCTTCAATAGCGTTATTGAGCAAGTTAGAAAGAATCGTAACAATATCTTCATCACTTATACTAATCTCTGCCAAATCATTAATTTTAAATATAAAAACGATATTTTTCACCATCATCTCACGATACTTTGTATTTAAAATGGCATCAACAATGACATGATTGGTGTTAATGGCATCCGTTTCTTCTCTTAGATTCTCCTGTATACCCTCTATGTATTCCTCCAGTTCTTCAAACCTTCTCTTTTTGATTAATGCCTCAATACACATAATCTGATTCTTATACTCATGCGTTTTCTTTCTTTGCTTATCAAAATTCTCAGATATCGAACGATACATTCTTGTCTGGTTCTCCACCTGTAAGCGGAATATCTTTGCTTCACTAATTTGCATTTCACGGGTTGAAATATCGCGAATCATATAAAACACCACCAGATTCATCCCTGCCAGACCAAAGGCAATTGAGATGTATACATTCTTCTGCGTCTGATTGATAAGATTTCCCGATGTAGAAACCATACCTACAATAGCCAGAATCGTAAAAATGGGAAACACTAGAAATCGAATCCATTCCATATCATGTAAATACGCCAGCGATTCTTTTTTCAACAGTTTTCTTATCAACAGAATAATCACAAACAGGAACATCTTTCCCAAAACAATAAGTAATGACCCCTGCACATAGTAAGAATCCCGCATCTCTACCATACTTCCGAAGAAAGCGACCTGCAAAAATAAAATAATGTAATCCACAAGCCCCAGTAACCCTTGAAATAATATAGCCAGAATTTCTGCTTTTATAAATCTCATTTTCATATACAAACACATATAACCTGCAACGTAAGTAATAGCAGCAATCTG
>JAFUKJ010000078.1 GCA_017467805.1 Lachnospiraceae bacterium | reverse complement strand
CCTGCGAGGTACTGTAACGAAAATCCTGTCGTGGTACCTCGAATCTAGGTATTTTATATCCATTTAATAAGATTTTTAGGTACAGGAACACTTTTATCGAGCATAGGATATCGGTTTTGCTAGTTTTCGATATCTTGTGCTTAAATTATTTTGCCTGTACCTCATATGTCACATTTTGGAATGTCTGACTACTCAGGCGCATGCGCTAACAAGGTTTGTGCAGTACGCATAGATAGTTGGGTCTGTTTATAAGTACTTTGACCTTTGTTGTACCACTATTTAATCGGCTAAAATGGTGTACAGCAGAACAAAAACATGCTGTAGTACACCAGATATTCTTGTATTTCATCAAAAAGGGTGTACAGGAGAGCGTAAAACTGCTGTGGTGCACCAGATATGCTTGTATTACAGCAAAAAAGGTATACAGGAGAGCATAAAACTGCTGTGGTACACCAGATATGCTTGTATTACAGCAAAAAAGGTGTACAGGAGAGCAAAAATCGCTGTGGTACACCAAAATACATAATTCTCTAAATAATAGTGATAGACGACACCATGCTACATTCGGAATCCGCCCTTGCGGGCTACTTCCTCATGTATGGCATCGCCGTATACAGCTGAACACGAATATGCCTCGGTTGCGTACGTCTTAGAACATTTAAATAAAAACATCTAGTACCACTTATGCTCGGAACTCTAACTTTTGAGACAAAATATAGTTTGGTCGTGTAGCAGGCGAGTGAAGCGGGAACAGCTCGACAAACTTGAATTTGTATAAAAATGGAAAGAATTGACAAATAAAACAAAAAACAACACACAAAAAGTCTGTAAATTTGAGAAAATAAGTGGTACAATGGAGAGAGAACTCTGCGTTATGAGAGGATGAGGAAATGAGAAGAATTGAAAAATTGATGAATGGCTGGAATTTTACTAATCAGGAAGGAAAGACGGTGCTTCTTGATTTGCCACATACATGGAATGGTAGGGATGGGCAGGATGGCGGAAATGATTATTATCGAGGAACCTGTGTTTATGAACGTATGATTGCAAAGCCTGACCATAAGGCAGACGAAAGAGTATATCTGCAATTTCATGGAGTGAATTCATCAGCAAGGGTGCTTTTGAATGAGCAGGAGATTTGCACCCATGATGGAGGCTATTCGACCTTCCGTGTGGATGTGACAGATAAGCTTTTGGCTGAGAATCAACTGAAGATAGAAGTAGATAATAGTGTAAATGACTGCATATATCCACAGAAAGCAGATTTTACCTTTTATGGCGGTATCTACAGAGATGTAGAGTACCTTATTGTAAATGAGGCACATTTTGACTTGGATTACTATGGTGGTTCAGGTATGAAATATACTACAGAAGTGGAAGGCACTACTTCAAAAATCCATGCCCAGCTGTATTTGAATGACATGGCAAAAGGTATGGATATTAAGGTTCAGCTTTTGGATGCCCAAGGGAAAGTGGTAGCAGAGAATCAGGGACGCGATGTGATACTGACTGTTGCAAACGTTCATTTGTGGGATGGACTTGCAGACCCGTATCTTTATAAGCTGCAGGCACAGCTTATAAAGGATGAGATTGTAGTGGATGAGATAAGCTGTAATTGCGGTGTGAGAACCTTTGAATTTAGCCCAAAGGATGGTTTCCACCTGAATGGCAGACCGTATCCGCTACATGGCGTATCACGACATCAGGATTGGAGAGACCTTGGAAATGCGATAGATACAGAGAAAATGGATATGGATATGGAATTGATTCGTGAGATTGGAGCGAATACCATTCGATTGGCACATTATCAGCATAATCAGTATTTCTATGACTTATGCGATAAATATGGAATGATAGTATGGGCAGAGATTCCTTATATTTCGGAGCATTTACCAAATGGGCGTGAGAATACCTTTTCGCAGATGAAGGAGCTGATTGTACAGAATTATAATCATCCTTGCATTGTGACATGGGGAATTTCCAATGAGATTACCATTTCGGGAAAAAAGCATAGGGCGGATATGCTGGACAATCATCATGCATTACAGAAGCTATGTAAGGAGATGGACCCGACAAGACCAACGACACTGGCATGCTTTGCAATGTGTCACCCATTCCATCCTGTATCGAAGATTACAGATTTGGTTGGCTGGAATTTATATCTTGGTTGGTATGTACCAGGATTTTTCTTAAATGATTTGTGGGTAGGCTTTTATCATTTAATCTATCCAAACAGATGTCTGTCTTACTCAGAGTATGGTGCAGAGGGCATGCCAAATCTCCATAGCAGACATCCAAGACGTGGAGATAATACGGAGGAATATCAGAATAGGTATCATGAATTTATGCTCAGATGCTTCAAACGGCATCCGTATATGTGGGCGACCTATATATGGAATATGTTTGATTTCGCGGCAGATGCCAGAAATCAGGGCGGTGAGCCTGGTATGAATCATAAGGGGATGGTTACCTTTGACAGAAAGCTGAAAAAGGATAGCTTTTATCTCTACAAAGCATACTGGACAGATACGCCGTTTGTGTATCTGGCAGGTAGAAGATTTGCGTATCGTACAGGTAAGTATACCGAGATTACAGTGTATTCCAACCAAAAGGAAGTTACGCTTTACAATAACCAAACCTTCATTGCAACAAGAAAGGGAGAGCATGTATTCAAGTTTCAGCTTCCGATGCAGGAAACAAATCAGCTTGAGGTTCGTGCAGGAGATTGTAAAGACAGCACTGTGATTTATAGATGTAAGAAAGCAAAACCGGAGTATAAGCTTAAAAAGGGCGATAGCTCCAACTGGATGTAAATCAACGAATAAAAGTAAATGAAAGGGAGACGACTATGGAAGAGACAAAGCAGGAAAAAAAGATGCGTAAGAAAGCGTATCGCAAGGCACGTCGGAAAGCTACAAGGCCGTGGAAGGGTTTGACATTTCTTAGTGCACCGATTGCAATTATCGGTATAGTGGCAACCGTTATTACAAGCATGTTTGATAACACGCTTTCTATCTTTGTAGGAGGTAACTTCTATGAGTTAGAAAATGAAGACCCTAACGCAATTTATTTCGAATCAGATTTCGCATCAGCGGAAGAGATGGTGGAATATGGTTTAGAGCTTTGCGAGCAGGTAGAAGCAGAGGGCGCAGCGCTTCTTATGAATGAGAACAATGTGCTGCCGTTAGCGAAAGGCTCAAAGGTAAGCTGTTTCTCAAACTCATCAGGTAATCTTGTATATGGTGGTACAGGTTCAGGTAATATTGATGCATCTACAGCCAATACCTTAAAGGGCGCGTTAGAGAACTCAGGTTTTGAGGTAAACCCAACCCTTTGGGACTTTTATCTGAAGGATGAAGTGGCAGCAACCTATTTGCGAGAGGTTGGCGGTGTGGTTACAATGACAGCTGCAACTACATCGGAGTGTCCTTGGGATGTATATACAGATGATGTTAAGAACTCAGTAGCTTCTTATGGGGATGCGGCAATCGTTACCTTCTCAAGAGTAGGTGGTGAGGGACACGACCTTACCTATGATACACTCAATTATCTTGCCTTAGATGAGAATGAAAAGGAAATGATGGAGAATGTCGCAGCGATGAAGGCAAATGGAACCATCAAGAAGATTATCGTATTAATCAACTCAGCAAACCCATTACAGGTTGATTTCTTAAAGGATAATGAGTATAGTGTTGACGCTTGTCTTTGGATTGGCGATGTAGGTATTACAGGTATTGATGCAGTAGCAGAGATTCTTGCAGGTAATGTTACACCTTCAGGAAGTCTTGTTGATACCTACTGCTATAACAATTACTCTTCTCCAGCAATGGTAAACTTTACACCGACTGTTTATGAAGGTTATGAGGAGGGATTGATTCCTGAGTCAGCTAAGACCTATATGATTTATCAGGAAGGTATTTATGTAGGCTATAGATATTATGAGACACGTTATGAAGACTATGTAATGCAGACAGGTAATGCAGGTGAGTATGCTTATCATAATGATGTAGCATATCCATTCGGCTTCGGTCTTAGCTATACAGAGTTTGCATACAGCAATATGTCTGTAAATTATAATGCTTCAACAGACCAATTTGAAGTAACGGTAACAGTTACAAACACAGGTGACACTTATTCGGGTAAGGAGACTGTTCAGGTATATGTTCAGTCGCCATATACACAGTATGATATTGATAATGGCGTAGAGAAGTCTTCTGTAGCGCTTTGTGGATTTGGTAAGACAAAGCTTCTTGCTCCAGGTGCTTCTGAGACATTGACAATCTATGTAGATAAGAGAGACATGGCATCCTATGATGCTTACGGTGCAGGCACTTATATCTTAGATGCAGGCGATTATTATCTGACAGTAGCAACAGATGCACACAGTGCTGTAAATAATACATTGGCAGCAAAGGGTTATACCGTTGCTAACACAGATGGACGTATGGATGCAGATGGAAATGCAGCATTATCATATAAGTGGAATAATCCTGAGTTTGATGCAACCACGTATTCAACCACTTTGAATGGTACAAAGATTGAGAATCAGCTTTCAGATTCAGATATCAATTTATCCAATGATTTGGATGGGCAGAAGATTACTTACCTTTCACGAAATGATTGGCAGGGAACCTTCCCAACCAAGATTCTGCAGCTGAAATTAACAGAGACCTTGATTGCGAAGCTACAGGAGGTTCAGTATAATGCTGACAATTATGAGACCATGGATATGCCTGAGTTAGATGCAGATTATGGATTAAAGCTTTACGATATGATTGGTCTTGATTATGACGATCCAAAGTGGGATCAGCTTTTAGCACAGATGAGCTTTGATGAAATGGTGACATTGATTGGTGATGCATTCCATTGGACAATGCCAATTAAGTCAATCGAAGCACCAGGTACCCGTGATGAGAATGGACCACAGGGACTTACAGCGTCTCTGTTTACAACAGATGTATCAGACGGCCGTACAGCTTTAGAGGCAACAGCGTTCACATCTGAGGATGTTATGGCAGCGACCTTTAATACAGAGTTAATCTATGATGTTGGTAGAGTAATCGCTAATAACTGTATTAATGCAAAGATTGCATGCTTGTATGGACCTGGAAGTAACATGCACAGAACACCATTTGGCGGACGTAACTTTGAGTATTATTCAGAGGACCCATATCTTGCAGGAGAGATGGGAAAGAACGAAGTTCAGGCTATGACGGACAAGGGTGTATTTGTAGTAATGAAGCACTTTGCATTGAATGACTGTGAGCAGGACAGAATCGGTCAGGCCGCATGGTTGAGCGAGCAGGCAGCCCGTGAAATCTACCTGAAGGCATTCCAGGCACCTGTAGAAGAAGCAGATGCAGGCTTAATGGTAGCTTATACACGTTGGGGTGCTATCTGGTCAGGCGGAAATAAAGGCTTGATGACAGATGTTGTTCGTGAAGAGTGGGGCAAGAAAGGTCTTATCATTACAGATAACGTTATCACAACCTATGTAACAGGTACTGACGGTATTATGGCAGGTGGTGTATCAGCCTTTGATGCGATGATGCCATATATCTTAAATCAGCTTCCTGAATACAAGGATGATCCTGTTATTGTAAATGCAATGGTAGAGGCTTGTCACCAGACATTGTATTCAGTAGCGAATTCAAGCGGTATGAATGGTGTCGGACCTGATACAACCATTGATATCTTGGAGATTAATATAGTAACAACCTGCAAGGCAATTGCGATTGTATTTAGCTTACTCTTTGTTGTTTCACTGGTAATGTGGATTCGTAAGAGAAGTGCATTTAAAAAGTCCTATGTATATAAGCCTGTAGAGTAGAAAGAATAATTGGTGATGATATCCCCCACCGTTATGGTGGGGGTATTTCCGAATTTGAAAGAAGGGTGTGGTATAAAAGTGAGTCAGCAAACAAATGACACCGTGAACAGAGCAAAGCCTTATCAGCTGGTATTGTTTCCATTTAATAACGGTGCAACAAATGTTTACTATATTTTGACTTTGAACTTTATCGCTTATTATGCAAATGGTGTACTGGGACTTGCAATGATGTTTGCAACGACTATGGTAACCGTGATGCGCTTGTTTGATGCAGTAACTGACCCAATCATTGGTATGTTGATTGATAAGACCAATTCCAAGTTTGGTAAGTTTAGACCATACATGGTTCTTGGCAATGCGATTATGGCATTGTCGGCGGTGCTGCTGTATTTTGGAACACGTCTGGTATCTCAGGATTGGATGTGGTTAAGATACACCTTATTTATTTTATTTTATGCTTTGTATGTAATCGGTTATACCTTTCAGACAGCCTGTACCCGTTCAGGACAGACCTGTCTGACCAATGACCCGAAGCAGAGACCGATGTTTACTATTTTTAATACAATTGCAAGCTTATTAGGAATGGGATTGGTTCAGTTCCTTGCACCGATTTTAGAGGGAAAACTGGGGGGATATAATAGCCAGGGATTCTTTAATTTTATGATTCCTCTTGCAATTGTGGTATCTGCAGTCCTTACAGTGCTTGCGGTAATCGGTATTTGGGAGAAGGACAGACCTGAGTTCTTCGGTGTTGGAGGAAATCAGGAGAAGGTTAAGATTAGAGAGTATCTTTCTATTCTTGGCGCCAACAAGGAGCTGCAACGTCTGATGGTTGCAGGAGCGGGCTGTAAGCTGGCGTTCTCTATTGCAACGAATATGACAGTGCTTTGTATGCTTTATGGAGCGATGATGGGAAGCTACAGTACATTGTATCTTCCGATGATGATTGTAGGTTATATATTCTCAGTGCCATTTTTCTTATTAACGGTTCGTACCTCGCAGAAGCTGGGACAGAAGGCGTCTCTGGTTCGCTATACGATGATTGCGCTTGTGATGTATGTGGGAGTTTTGGCATTGCTACTAGTCTGGCAGCAGGGAAATCCAGCCACAACATTGTCTGTTACAAGTATTAATCTGTATACGATATTATTTGTTCTGTTCTTTGGTGTTGGATATGGTGCTTATTATGCGACAGCGGACATGTCGATTCCGATGGTTGCAGATTGTTCCGACTACGAGACCTATCGTTCGGGACGTTATGTACCAGGCATCATGGGAACTTTGTTCAGTCTGGTAGATAAGCTTGTAAGTGCTCTTGGCTCTACCATTGTGGGCGTTGCACTTGCGATGATTGGAATTAATACGTTACCAGATGCTTCAACACCGTATGCACCTGGAATGAAGGGCGTTGTTGTTGTATTGTTCTGTGTTGTTCCGATGGTTGCATGGGTTGCGACACTGTGGGCGATGAAGGGGTATACTTTGACGGGAACCCGCATGAAGGAAATCCAGGCTGTAAATAATGTTCGAAAGAACGCGATTGCAGAAGGAATGCCTTTAAAAGAAGCACTGGAGAAGTGGAAAACGATGGATGATATAAAGGAATAGGATGTAAGAGAGGCTTCGCGGTTTACTGCGGAGCCTTTTAAAAATAAGAACATAAGTTCCGCTTGGCTATTGTATTATTGTTGAATAAATGATATACTCCTTTCGTAGGAACAAATGTTCTTACAAAGGGAGTTGATTCATATATGGATAGAAATGTAAAAATTATGAAGGATTACGAAGGAAAGAGTATTGTATTAATAAATGATGTGCGTTTTAAAGCCAAGAATAGAGAAGATTGGGATGAGGTAGAGAATTTTCTAAAGGAGTATGTAGGAAAGTTTTATGAGATTGAAGAATCGGCGGAGAAAGTTTATATATCGAGAGATTTTCCTGATGAATACGCAAGTTCTAATAGCAGGTTAGCATTAAAAGGAGCAGTTGCTAAGGCGAAAGCAAATGCATCACAAGGTATTCCTGAATTAATACAAATTGCTAATAATGTTGAATATTCGGAAAATGTAAAAGAGAAGCATAGTAAGAATGCAAAGTTAGGGTGGTATAGATACGATGTGAGATTTGCATTACCAGTGTATGATGATAAATCAGGTAAAATGATTCGACGTAATATATATGGAGCAAGGATGTTGGTTCGTCATGATGAGGATGGCAAGAAATATTTATATGATTTGTTAGCAATAAAAAAAGAAACGAGCAGCCCGCTTGAGTAACATACTGTACGGTGAAAACCCATTTCTCTTGATATATATCATAGAGCGTGTGAATGAAAATGTCAAGAGAATTAAGCAGAGAAGGGGGAAAATAGATGGATTTTAATACAAAACCGCTGTTACAAGACGATAAAAACTCTTATGTCCCGCGACAGTATATCGCAATTGACCTGAAGTCTTTCTATGCTTCCGTGGAGTGTAAGGAGAGAGACTTGGACCCGCTTACTACGAATCTGGTGGTAGCAGACCCTTCTAGAACAGAGAAGACGATATGTCTTGCAGTATCGCCATCACTTAAGCGTTATGGGATACCAGGAAGAGCAAGACTATTTGAGGTAGTTCAGAAGGTAAGGGAAGTGAATATAGAGCGTAAGAATAAAGCGCCTGCGAGAAGCTTTGCGGGGCAGTCATATCTGGCAACAGAGCTGGATGAGCATCCTGAGTTAGAGATATCTTATATTACGGCACCTCCGCGAATGGCATTGTATATGGAGTATAGTACGCGGATTTACGATATTTATTTGAAGTATGTGGCACCAGAGGATATTCATGTATACTCCATAGATGAGGTATTTATGGACGTGACACAGTATTTGGCTACCTATAAGCTGACAGCAAGAGAGCTTGCACAGAAGATGATTCAGCAGGTGCTTGAGGAGACTGGGATTACGGCAACTGCAGGAATTGGAACAAATCTTTATCTGTGTAAGGTAGCTATGGATATTGTAGCAAAGCGTGTTAAGCCTGACGAAAGTGGTGTGCGTATTGCTGAGTTGGATGAGATGAGCTATCGAAGACTTCTGTGGAGTCATAGACCGATTACGGATTTTTGGCGTGTTGGTCGAGGATATCAGAAGAGGCTGGAGTCGGTTGGTTTGTTTACTATGGGCGATGTTGCCAGATGTTCTATTGGTGGACCGAGAGATTATTATAATGAGGATTTACTATATAAGCTATTTGGTGTCAATGCGGAGCTTTTGATTGACCATGCATGGGGCTGGGAGCCTACGACGATTGAGCTGATTAAGGCATATAAGCCGAGTGTAAATAGCTTAAGTTCGGGTCAGGTACTGCAGTGTCCTTATGATTTTGAAAAGGGAAAGCTGATTGTACGGGAGATGACGGATTTACTGGTGCTTGATTTGGTAGAGAAGAGACTGGTGACAGACCAGATGGTATTAACGGTAGGATATGATATTGAGAATTTGTCAGATTCAAGGATTAGGAGCAGTTATCATGGAGAGATTACGACAGACCACTATGGGAGACAGGTGCCAAAGGCAGCGCATGGCAGTGTGAACTTAGACAGGCAGACATCTTCTACCAAGCTGATTATAGATGCGGTGATGGAGTTGTATGACAGGATTGTGAATCCTCAGCTATTGGTGCGACGAGTCACGATAGCTGCGAACCGACTGGTAGATGAGAGTACGGTTGTGGAGAAGGAAAACTATGAGCAACTGAATTTCTTTACTGACTACGAGGCGAGACAGAGGGAACAGGAAGAAGAGAAGGAGGCATTGTCAAAGGAGCGCAGACTGCAGGAGGCGATGCTTTCAGTAAAGAAGAAGTACGGGAAGAATGCGATTCTTAAGGGAACAAATTTGCAGGAAGGTGCGATGACGATAGAGCGTAATAATCAGATAGGAGGACATAAGGCATGAGTAATTACGATGAACACCGTTATGATGATATTATAAATTTACCGCATCATGTATCCTCCAAGCATCCTCATATGCCAGCATTGGACAGGGCAGCGCAGTTTTCGCCCTTTGCGGCTTTAACAGGGCATGATGCAGCTATTAAGGAGACCGCAAGGCTTACGGATGAGCAGGTGGAGTTGGATGAGGAACGAAAAGAAGAACTGGACAGGCAGCTACAGGAGATACGAGCGCATTTGTCTGAGCATCCAGAGGTTACGATTACTTTTTTTGTACCCGATGAGCGTAAGGATGGCGGTTCGTATGTGACAGTCACAGGAAGGGTAAAGAAGTTGGATGAGTATGAAGGCAGAATTATTCTGGAAGATAATACAATTGTGAAAATATCTATGATATGTATGGTGAAAGGGTGTTTGAATAAAGAGTTTTGAAATATTTAATCATTAAGACTATAGCAATATTAAAATAATCGTGTTACTATAAATAGTTGTAGTAACACGATTTGTTAGGAGGCTAATATGACAAAGATAGATATTTTTTCAGGCTTTTTAGGAGCTGGTAAGACAACTCTGATTAAGAAGCTTTTAACAGAAGCTTTGGATGCATCCAAGGTTGTATTGATTGAGAATGAATTTGGTGAGATTGGTATTGATGGCGGCTTTTTGAAGGAAGCAGGTATCGAGATTAAGGAGATGAATTCAGGCTGTATCTGCTGTTCCTTAGTAGGTGACTTTGGAACATCTTTGGCAGAGGTATTAGAGCAGTATCATCCTGAGAGAATTCTTATCGAGCCTTCAGGTGTAGGTAAGTTATCAGACGTTATGAAGGCGGTACAGGATGTGAATTCTGACGTTGAGGTTTGTTTAAATAGTGCAGTTGTAGTGGTAGATGCTAATAAGTGTAAGATGTATGCGAAGAACTTTGGAGAGTTCTTCTTGAATCAGATTGAGCATGCAGGAACTATTATCCTTAGTAGAACTGCAGATATTAGCGAGGCAAAGCTTCATACAGCACTTGAGATTATCAGAGAGCATAATAACAAGGCTACTGTAATCACAACACCTTGGGATGAGCTTGACGGTAAGAAGATATTAGAGACAATCGAGAATGCAAAGGACTTAGAAGCTGAGCTTATGGCAGAGGTGGAGCATCATCATGACCATCACCATCATCATGAGCATGGTGAGGAGTGTACATGCGGATGTCATGACCATGAGCATCATCACGAGCATGAGCATGACCATGAGTGCTGTCATCATGACCACGACCATGAGCATCATCATGAACATGAGTACGAGCATCACCATCATGAGCATGGTGAGGAATGCAGCTGTGGATGTCATGGACATCATGAGCATGGACATCACCACGCAGATGATGTATTTACAAGCTGGGGCTTAGAGACTCCTGTTGCATATAGTAAGGAAGCAATTGAAGATATATTAGAAGAGCTTGAGAACGAGAGCAAGTACGGCTTTGTACTTCGTGCAAAGGGTATGCTTCCCGCAGGAGATGGCACATGGATTAACTTTGACTATGTACCTGGTGAGAGCAATGTAAGACAGGGCGCACCTGAGGTGACAGGCAAGATTTGCGTGATTGGTTCTAAGCTCAATGAAGAGAACCTTAAGAATTTGTTTTCTAAATAGGTGACTAGATATGCTTAGGAGGAAGAAAATGAAACCAGTCTATATCATTAATGGATTTTTAGAGAGCGGTAAGACCGAGTTTATTTCTTATACTTTGTCACAGCCGTACTTTCAGATAAAGGGAAAGACTCTTCTTGTTGTATGTGAAGAGGGTGAGAACGAATATGACCCGATTCTCCTGAAAAAGAGTGGAACAATCATGGAGATTATTGATGAGGAAGAGGATTTCACTCCAGAGAAGCTGTTAGAGCTTGAGAAGGCTCATAAGCCTGAGCGAATTGTAATCGAGTATAATGGTGTATGGAACTGCAAGGATATGAAGATGCCTTGGCATTGGGAGTTAGAGCAGCAGATTACGATTATCGATGCGTCTACATTCCAGAATTATTACACCAATATGCGTTCACTCTTGGCAGAGATGCTTCGTAAGTCAGAGTTGATTATCTTTAATCGCTGTGACGGCTTGAATGACCAGCTTGGCAATTTCAAGAGAAATGTAAAGGCAGTGAATCCGCAGGCAGATGTTATCTTCGAGGATAAGGACGGAGAGGTGAATCAGATTTTAGAGGAAGATTTACCATATGATTTGAATCAGGATATTATCAAGCTGGATAATGAAGGCTATGGTATCTGGTATCTTGATTCTATGGAGAATCTTGGAAGATATATTGGTAAGACGATTCAGTTTACAGCGATGGTGCTTCGTCCGAAGGGTTCAGGAGATGATTATTTTGTGCCAGGCAGAATGGCGATGACCTGTTGTGCTGACGATATGGCATTTTTAGGCTATGTTTGCAAGTATGACAAGAGCGGTGAATTATCCAATAAGGACTGGGTAGAGGTAACAGCGACTGTATCTCAGGAATATTGGAAGGATTATAATGGTGAAGGACCTGTGCTTCATGCAGTCAGCGTTAAGCCTGCTAAGAAGCCAAAGGATGATGTTATCAGCTTTAACTAAAGATGGTAAGGCAGTTATATAACTGCCTCTTATACAACAAACGAGCAGGAGGTGAATCCTGCTCGTTTGTTGTACACATTTATTCAATTAGAAATCTGAATTACCATACTTCTCTTCGCAATATTTGCAACGATAAACTTCCTTAGCTGCGTCTGTTAAGACGAAGATATGTGGAAGCTCCTGCTCGATGGAAGTGATGCATCGAGGGTTCTTGCACTTCAATACATTCTTAATTTCCTTAGGAAGGAAGAGTGGAAGCTTCTCCACAATCTTGCTATCCTGTACCACATTCACTGTGATATTGTGGTCAATGAATCCTAAGATATCAAGGTTCAGAGTATCAATGTTACATTCAACCTTGAGGATATCCTTCTTACCCATCTTCTCACTCTTGGCATTCTTGATAATTGCTACGGTACAATCAAGCTTGTCCAAACCAAGATGACGGTAGATATTTAAGCTTTCGCCAGCCTTAATATGGTCCAATACGAAGCCTTCTTCAATCTTTCCAACGTTTAACATATACATACCTCCTATTATACCTCGATTTCTAACAGTGTAAGCAAGAGAGCCATTCTAACGTACACACCGTATTGTACCTGCTGGAAATATCTTGCTCTAGGGTCATCATCAACCTCAACGGAGATTTCATTTACTCTTGGAAGTGGATGAAGGATAATCATATCATCCTTTGCAAGCTCCATCTTCTCTTTATTTAAAATATAGAAGTCCTTTAATCTTACATAGTCCTCTTCGTTGAAGAAACGCTCTCTCTGTACACGAGTCATATAGAGAATATCAAGCTCTGACATAACACTTTCAAGCTTAGTTACCTCTTCAAAAGGAATGTTCTCTTCACGAAGCATCTCAGTAATATACTCAGGAACCTTAAGCTCCTCAGGTGAGATGAAGATGAAGCGAATATTTGCATAGCGTGTTAATGCATGAATCAGGGAATGAGCAGTTCTTCCAAACTTCAAGTCTCCACATAATCCAATGGTAAAGTTATTCAAACGTCCCTTAATAGAACGGATTGTTAACAGGTCAGTTAAGGTCTGTGTCGGATGCTGGTGACCGCCATCTCCTGCGTTGATAACAGGGATACTTGACTTGGTAGCAGCTACCATAGGAGCACCTTCCTTATGATGACGCATAGCACAGATGTCTGCGTAGCAGGAAATCATGCGAATGGTATCAGATACGCTTTCGCCCTTTGCAGCAGAAGAGGAGCCTGCATCAGAGAAGCCTAATACATTACCTCCTAAGTTATACATAGCTGACTCGAAGCTTAAACGTGTTCTGGTACTTGGCTCATAGAAGCAGGTTGCAAGCTTCTTACCTGCACAAGCGTGTGCATATTTTTGTGGATTTGCCTCGATATCGGCGGCAAGGTCGAAGAGCTTGTCTAATTCCTCAACACTAAAATCCAATGGGCTCATTAAATGTCTCATAATCTTTCATCCTTTCTGTTTGGTTTTAAACATCAAAAAAGAGATAATATAAATTATCTCTTCTGAAAATTGTCGATATATACAGAATTTTTGGAATGTAAAAAAGAAGCCTTTGAAATAGAATGCTTTGCAATATGTGATTTTCTAATACAACATGCTGCTATATACATTTCATCTGCTCCCTTCCACCATACATTTTTACTATCATAGCACATTGGCATTCGTGTTTCAATGATAAATTTTTGAAATTTTGTATGAAATTTAAAAGGAGCATAGTTTTATGATAATCTTCTTCTCTCTTGCAAAAATCCGTGATATACTTTACGTAATCTATTATATTAATTGTGTTAATTATATTAAGGAGGAATTCACATGGCATTTAGAGAGCGTAAGAGATGGGTATTTTTAGGTTTACCGTTTACTTTTACAGTTTATTCAGTAAATGAGGAGACTGTAACAGTGAATCAGGGATTTTTGAATAAGGTGGAGAATGACTGTTACATGTATAAGATTCAGGATGTAACCTTGAAGAGTTCCTTATTTGAGAGAATGTTTGGTTTGGGAACAATTGTATGCTATACAGGTGATACGACAAGTCCTGAGCTGGTGATTCAGCATGTTAAGAATTCTAAGGAGATTAAGCAGTACATATTTGAGCAGTCTGAGGTGGCTAGAAGAAAGCGCCGCACGATGGCTACACTTGATATTGGTGCGGATACAGAAGAGATTCAGGCGATTGATGTACCTGATGATTTATAATGAATGAAATAAGCGATACCCATGGGATGCCATTTGACACCACGGAGTATCGCTTATAATTTATTTAGCTGTAGTTACAGCACTTTGTGCGGCGGTAAAGGTTGAAATAACAGGTGCTCCATTTGCAGGTATCTTGTAAACCGTCGATTTATCTCCATATTTCATGAAGTATACATATTTTGAAGTGGTATGTATCGAATTATATGCACCATCTGCAATAACTTCAATAGAAGAACCGTCTTTGGTAATTCTCTTTAATTGAGGATTCTCTCCAGAGGTCTGATAATAAATATAATTATCGTCTACATTTAACATATCAGTGCGGGATGCGTCCAGCACTGTTTTTTGTTGTGTCGCCAGATTATAGTGTACTAATGCATAATTATTATGAATATCAATACAGTATACGTCATTCCCCTCAACAATCGGCATATAAACATCTTCGGAAAGTACTTCCTTTAGTGTGTGACTCTTGTCATTTAAGTCCATTGCCAGCAAATGGAAGTTCTCGATTGCATTGGTAAAATACATGGTAGAATGGTCAACGCAGGCAAGCATTGCGTCCGATGGGAGTACAATCTGCTCTGAGTTTTCACCGTCTAAACTGATTTCTTTAATATAATTTACATGCTGTCCCATATCAGCCACCTGATAGTATAGGCTGTTATCTGCCAACACAAAGCTTTCGATTAAGGCATTATCAATACCTGATACCGTACGTTTATTATTTTTACTGAAACGACGAATACCATAGGTATTGATGACGTATCCAAGTCCTGAACCAGAGCCGCTGCTGGACTGGTAGTAGAAAACGTGATTGCCCGCAGCATTGATACTGGCAGAAGGAGTGGTAATTAATTTTTCTATTTGAGTTTCGTCGGGCAGCATACGATACAGTGCATAATTGTCATATGGATTTGCAAAGTATACATATTCGTCGGTTTCACAGAAAAGTCCGCCATTGTAAAGATTGCCAGTGGAATTACCAACTGTACCTTGCGGATTCTCCAATATTCGGTCTTCTAGATATACATTCACCAGTGCTGCAGCAAAAAGTATAACAACTACGGCAACACAGATGGATACAATGATTTTCTTGTTCATGAATAAGCCCCCTGTTATTTACATAAGTCGTATATAAAAATTTTACATTATTTTCAGAAAAAAGAAAAGACTTTTGCTAAAAATAAAACAAAATATATAATTGTAAATAAAATTTTACAAATAAAATGTGCAGAAATTGTAAACTTCTTTGGCATGGGAGAAATGGATGTGTTATACTGAAAAGGAGTGTAACGCTCAGAGAGTTTTAGCGGAAAGGCATGGATGAAAATGGATTTACTGGATTTGAGAAAACAATTGGATGGGATTGACAGACAGATTGTGGATTTGTATGAGAAGAGAATGGAAGTATGTGAACAGGTAGCTGCTTATAAGATAGAGACAGGTAAGCGCGTGTTTGATAAAGAAAGAGAGATGGCAAAGCTGAAGGCAGTCAGCGAGCTGACACATAATGATTTTAATGCAAAGGGCGTTAAGGAGCTGTTTGAGCAGATTATGTCGTTGAGCCGTAAGCGTCAGTATCAGCTTCTTGCAGAGAATGGCAAGGGAGGAAATCTCGCATTTTTAGAGATGCAGGACTATGACCCTAAGAAGATAAGAGTTGTATTTCAGGGCGCAGAGGGTGCTTACTCTCAGATGGCAATGCTTCAGTATTTTGGAGATGATGTGAATTGCTTTAATGTGAACACTTTCCGTGATGCGATGCTTGCAATTGATGAGGGAAGTGCGGACTTTGCAGTGCTGCCGATAGAGAATTCGTCAGCAGGAATCGTAAGTGAGATATATGATTTGCTAGTAGAGTTTGAGAATTTTATCGTAGGTGAGCAGATTATTGCGGTGGAACATTGTCTGCTTGGCTGTCCTGGTGCGAAGAAGGAGGATATCAAGATGGTATATTCCCATCCTCAGTCATTGATGCAGACAGCACATTATCTGCAGGATACAGGCTGGCAACAGATTAGTATGAAGAATAATGCTTTTGCAGCACAGAAGGTTGCAACAGATGGCGATAAGTCACAGGCGGCAATTGCAAGTGCGCATGCAGCAAAGACTTACGGGTTAGAGATATTAGAGCAGGGCGTGAATGATGAGAAGAATAATTCTACCCGATTTATCATCATCACCAATCAGAAGGTATATGCCAAGGATGCCAATAAGATTAGTCTTTGCTTTGAGGTGAATCATGAGAGTGGTGCTTTGTATCATACTTTGTCTCATTTGATTTTCAATGGCTTGAATATGACAAAGATAGAAAGCCGTCCGCTTTCTGGACATAACTGGGAGTATCGTTTCTTCCTTGATTTTGAAGGAAATCTCAATGACCCTGCCGTAAAGAATGCATTAAGAGGCTTGAGAGAAGAAACAAGAAATATGAAAATTTTAGGAAACTATTAATTTCTGAAATTACTAATAGATTAACAAAAGGACATAGTTGCAATGAGAGAAAAGGAATTGATTGTATATCGCAATCTAAAGGAAGATAAGCTCCTGAGAGATATGGCATGGCTGATGGAGCATTTTGAGGATGATTATTATAACAAAGAGGACAGAAAAGAGCTGTTCTATGATTGTGTACATAAGCTTTTGGATAAGGCGGCGCATCATGGATTCTATGGGAATCTGTGGCATTGCTTTTTAGCAAATCTTTTGGTAAACGATGAGAATTCCTACAGTCTTTCCTGTGAGATAAAGGGAGAGCAGCCAGGAACCTTAAGCGCAGTCGCATTACATGATTTTGCGATTATTAAAGAGTTTCTGGATTATGATTTTAGTGCCATGGGTAAGGTGTTTGGAAACGAGTGCTTTTCTTACTTAAGTGCATTTGAAGGCAATACCGAGAAGAGCCGTGTGTATAACAGCCGAATTCGTAATCAGATATGTGAGCTGGCACGTAAGATTGGTGTGGCAACAACAGCAGAAGAGATTAAGCAGATAGTGACAGACTTTTACACCACTTATGGTGTAGGCAAGTTTGGTCTGAACAAGTCCTTTAGAATTTCCCATCCTGAGGGTAAGGAGATGGAGATTAAGGCGATTAAGAATATTGACCATGTGAAGCTTGAGGATTTGGTAGGCTACGAGATACCAAAGAAGAAGCTGATTGATAATACAGAGGCATTTGTGCAGGGTAAGCCTGCCAACAACTGTCTGCTCTTTGGTGATGCGGGAACAGGTAAGTCCTCCAGCATCAAGGGTATTATTAACCGTTATTATGACCAGGGACTCCGTATGATTGAGGTGTATAAGCATCAGTTCCATGATTTGAATGATGTCATTGCACAGATTAAGAATAGAAATTACAAATTTATTATTTATATGGATGATTTAAGTTTTGAAGAGTTTGAAATCGAATATAAATATTTAAAGGCGATTATAGAGGGTGGTCTGGAGGTTAAGCCTGATAATGTGTTGATTTATGCAACGACTAACCGCAGACATCTGGTAAGAGAGAAGTTCTCGGATAAGGAAGAACGCAGAGATGATTTACATGCTTCAGATACTGTACAGGAGAAGCTTTCCCTTGTAGCAAGATTTGGTGTATCCATCTTCTTCTGTGCGCCTGATAAGCGTGAGTTCCAGACGATTGTTAAGGAGCTTGCTGCCAGAAATGGTATTCAGATGGAAGAGGAAAAGCTATTATTAGCGGCAAATGCATGGGAGCTGTCTCATGGCGGCTTGTCAGGAAGAACTGCACAGCAGTTTATTGATTATTTACTGGGACAGCAGTAAGTCCGATTTTACTAGGACGTAGAAAGGGGATTGGTTATGGCGTATAAGACTTTTGCAGCGATTGATGTAGGCTCTTATGAGCTTGCAATGAAGATATTTGAGATTTCCGCCAAGAATGGCATGAAGGAAGTTGACCATATCAGACATAAGATTGAATTAGGAACAGATTCTTATCTGACGGGGAAGTTAAGTAATGACCGAATTGATGAATTATGCAGAATGCTGCGGGAATTTACGCAGATTATGGACTCCTATAAGGTAGAGAGCTATCGCGCATATGGTACGAGTGCGATTCGTGAAACTGAGAATGCTATGATTTTATTAGACCAGATTCGTACCAGAACAGGTATCGATATCGGTCTCTTGAGCAACTCAGAGCAAAGATTTTTGGATTATAAGTCGGTAGCGTCTAAGGGACAGTCTTTTGCGGATATCATTGAACAGCCGACAGCATTTATTGATATTGGTGGTGGAAGTATTCAGATTTCCCTCTTTGATAAGGATAGTCTGGTAACAACACAGAACATTCGTCCAGGCGTTCTTCGTATGCGTGAGGAGCTTGGTAAGTTGTCTTATCGTTCTTACCAGTTAGAAGAGCTGGTGGAGGAGATGATTGGCGGAAGCCTGCAGTCCTTCAAGGAACTGTTTGTAGGAGACAGTAAGATTCAGAATATCATATTGGTGGATGATTATGTTTCTAACATTCTGCAAAAGAGTGTTTTGAAGAATGTGGATAAGGGACATATGAAGACCAAGGATTTCCTGCGCTTTGTAAGTGGATTAAAGCAGAAGAAGCCTCAGGAGATTGCGGAAGAGCTTGGAATTCCACAGGAGAATACATCGCTCTTGTATTTGTCAGCACTGATGATACAGCACATGATAGAGCTGTTAGGGGCCCAGATGTTATGGGCGCCAGGAGTTTCCCTGTGCGACGGTATCGCTTATGAGTATGCGGAGAAGAGTAAGCTTTTGCGTGCGACACATAATTTCGAGCAGGATATTGTGGCTTGTGCAAGAGAGATTAATAAGCGTTACTGCGGAAATGACAAACGTGCAAGGGCAAGAGAAAAGGTGGCGCTAAGACTTTTTGATAATATGAAGAAGATACATGGTCAGTCAAAGCGTGAACGTTTATTGCTACAGATTGCGGCTATTTTGTGTGATTGCGGCAAATATATCAGCCTGAATAACGTAGGTGAGTGTTCCTACAGTATTGTAATGGCAACAGAGATGATTGGTTTGTCCCATCTGGAACGAGAGATTGTAGCCAATATTGTTAAGTATGTAACCGTGCCATTTGAGTATTATGATACCCTGCGAAAGGCGACTACGATGGATAGAGAGTCCTATCTTAAGATTGCAAAGCTTACAGCAATTATCCGCCTTGTCAGCAGTCTGGATATCAGTCATAAGGCTGAGTACGATGATGTGAAGCTGGTAATTAAGGATGATGTGATGATGATTACCTTAGAGACACCTGCAGACCTTACGCTGGAGCTTGGAATGTTTGAGCGTAATGCAGTTTTCTTTGAGGAGGTTTATAATATTAAGCCTGTTATTAAGCAGAAAAAGAGTAGTGTATTTTAGGATAGAGAAAAGGGGATGAGAGAATGCGAGAGAAAATTGATTATGGAAAATCAGAGTTTTATCAGAACAGAGAGTTAAGCTGGCTTGCTTTTAACAATAGAATATTAGGTGAGGCAAGAGATAAGAGTAATCCGTTGTTTGAAAGATTAAAGTTCTTAAGTATTACATCATCGAATCTGGATGAGTTTTTCATGGTGCGAGTAGCATCCTTGAAGGATATGGTGAATGCGGACTACGTGAAGAAGGATATTGCAGGAATGACACCAGGAGAGCAGCTTGAGAAGATTAATCAGGCAACGCACGAGTTTGTTGAGATGCAGTATTCAACTTATAACCGTTCCTTGCTTCCTCTATTAAAGCAGAATGGTCTTGTGGTTGTGGAAAAGCATGAGGAATTAAGTGAAGAAGATTGTGGATATGTAGACAGATATTTTCAGGATAATGTGTATCCTGTATTGACACCTATGGCAGTGGATTCTTCAAGACCGTTTCCTCTGATTCGTAATAAATCGCTGAATCTGGGGGCGCTTGTGTCGAAAAAGGGAGCTGAAAAGCACGGACAGAAAAAGGAAGCGCATAAGAAGGAGCTTGAATTTGCAACAGTTCAGGTACCGAGTGTACTTCCAAGAATTGTACAGCTTCCAGAAGCCCAGGCAGGTGTAAAGCGTGTTATTTTACTGGAGCAGATTATTGAGCGTAATATGGATAAGCTCTTTTTGAATTACGATATCGTTTGCGTGTATCCTTTCAGAATCATGAGAAACGCAGACCTTGCCATTGATGAGGATGATGCAGCAGATTTATTAAAGGAAATCGAGCGTCAGATTAAGAAGCGTCAGTGGGGACAGGCGATTCGATTAGAGGTAGAGGCTGGAATTGACCAGAAGCTTTTACAGATTATTAAAAAGGAACTTGAGATTGAAGAACGTGATATTTACAATATAGCAGGTCCTCTTGATTTGACCTTTTTAATGAAGATGTATGGTTTGCCTGGCTTTGAGAAGCATAAGACAGCGCCATATACACCACAGCCTGTAGAAGCGCTTGCCAGCATGGATGGAAGTATTTTTGATAAGATTCGTAAGCAGGATATTTTGTTACATCATCCATATGAGACCTTCGCTCCTGTAGTGGAGTTTATTCAGCAGGCAGCAAAGGACCCTGACGTATTGGCGATTAAACAGACACTGTACAGAGTCAGTGGTAATTCGCCGATTATCGCAGCACTTGCCCAGGCAGCAGAGAATGGTAAGCAGGTATCCGTATTGGTAGAGCTGAAGGCAAGATTTGATGAGGAAAATAATATCGTATGGGCCAGAAAGCTGGAGCAGGCAGGCTGCCATGTTATCTATGGTCTGGTGGGCTTAAAGACTCACAGTAAGATTACTCTTGTCGTTCGAAGAGAGGAAGAGGGTATTAGAAGATATGTGCATCTTGGAACTGGTAATTATAATGACCAGACAGCAAAGCTTTATACTGACACGGGTATTTTGACCTGTAATGAGGCTATTGGTGAGGACGCAACAGCCGTATTTAATATGCTTTCAGGATATTCAGAGCCGCTTAGCTGGAATAAGCTTTCTCTTGCACCGCTTTGGCTGAAGGATAAGTTCCTGTATCTGATTGGAAGAGAGAAGGAGAATGCAAAGCAGAACAGACCTGCAAAGATTATTGCAAAGATGAATTCTCTTTGCGACCTTGATATCATTAAGGCACTCTATGAAGCGGCAGCAGCAGGAGTAAAGATTGAGTTGATTGTACGAGGAATTTGTTGTTTAAGGGTTGACGTTCCTGGTACACATGATAATATAACAGTACGTTCTATTGTTGGTAATTTCCTTGAGCATGCAAGAATATTTTATTTTGAGAATGGCGGAATGCCTGAGCTTTATATGGGCAGTGCAGATTGGATGCCAAGAAATTTAGAGCGAAGAGTAGAGATACTTTTCCCTGTAATTGATTCAAGATTGCAGGATGAGGTATATCACATTTTGGAAACACAGTTAAGAGATACGGTAAAGGCGCAGTTTATGCAGCCTGACGGAACCTATGAGAAGCTTGACAGAAGAGGCAAGGAAGCAGTGATTGCTCAGGATGAATTCTGTAAGGAATATATGGCAAGGAGTCAGACGCAGAAGAAGGAAGCACAGATGGCGAGAACCTTCAAGCCTGAGACACATATTGAATAGTACGGCGTATGAAGCTGATGTATTTTAGGAAAAGGATATAAGAATGATAAAGTTTATTTTAGCTTCGGGGTCACCCAGAAGAAAGGAATTATTAGGACAGATAGGAATCTCTTTTGAAATTATGGTAGCAGATGGTGAGGAGATTATCACTAAGACACTGCCGTCAGAGATTGTAGAGGAGCTTTCCTATGAAAAGGCAGCAGAGGTGGCAGACCGTTATGAGGCAGATTCTACTGTCAGCAGACCTACTGTAATCATCGGTGCAGATACGATTGTAGCACTTGGAACTCAGATTATGGGAAAGCCTAAGGATGAGGCGGATGCGGTGCGTATGCTGAGTGCCTTGCAGAATAATACACATCAGGTGTATACAGGAGTAACGCTGATTGTTTTAGGACTTGGCGACAGACGTGTGATTCGTTTCCACGAGAAGACAGATGTTATGATGTATCCGATGACGAAGGAGCAGATTCAGGCGTATGTGGACACGAAAGATCCGATGGATAAAGCAGGAAGCTATGGCATACAGGGAAGGTGTGCAGCTTATATCAAAGGTATCGTAGGCGATTATAACAATGTTGTGGGACTTCCTGTAGGAAGATTATATCAGGAGCTGGTAGGACAGGGACTGATTAACTAGAAAGGTGGGCGAGGATTATGCATGAATATGATGAAGCAGTATTAAAATGTTTTTTAAAGAACCAGTTGCAGTTATTACCTGAGAAGGTAGCTGATAATATTGATGAGGCAGAAGCTTTCCTGGAGGAGTGTATGGCAGTTGTTGTAGACTCTGTAGATGAGGTATGGGAGTACTTTGACGAGGAAGGCATGGACATTGAGGGACAGTCTAAGGAAGAGATTCTTGATGCCGCTGAGGTATTTGATGTTGGCGATGGAAGATATCTTATTGTGGAAAGCTAATTTTTATGAATTCTAATGAATAAATATGTGGAAAGACAACCCTAATCTGTGATAAGATAGGCGTATGTTATGAAGCTCCTTGAATATGCTTCAGGGAGCTTTTTCGTTGTTAAAATAATATATAAGGATGAGGCAAAATGAAGAAACTGACAAAGGTTCTGTTGGTTCTGGCGGCAAGTATTTTGATGCTTGCAGGCTGCGGGAATGATATTCCTGAGAACAAGGTTTTCGGAGTGGACGATTTGGAAGGCTCCGTAATCGGTGTTCAGCTGGGGACAACAGGTGATATTTATGTAACAGATTATGAAGGAGACGCGGCAGGTACTGTTGTAGAGCGTTACAACAAGGGTACGGATGCGATACAGGCGCTCAAGCAGGGGAAGATTGACTGCGTACTGATTGACGAGCAGCCTGCGATTCAGTATGTGGCGCTAAACAGCGGATTAACCATACTTGATGAAGAATTTGCCCTTGAGGATTATGCATTTGCTGTTGGTAAGGAGAATGATGCATTACTGAACAGTATGAATGATGCGTTGGAGAAGCTTAAGGCAAACGGAACATTGGATGATATTAATGAGAATTATATTGGTTCTGATGAGGTAAAGGGTACAAAGCCTTATCAGAAAAGGGAAGTTGACCGTAGTAACGGAACGATTGTAGTAGCGACGAATGCAGCGTTTAAGCCATATGAATATTATGAGAACGGTGAGATTGTTGGTATAGATATTGATATTATGCAGGCAATCTGTGACGAGCTTGGCATGGAGATGGTGATTGAGGATATGGAGTTTGACTCTGTCATCACAGCTGTTGCATCGGGCAAGGCAGATGTGGGAGCATCAGGTCTTACAGTTACGGAGGAGCGTAAGAAGAACATTAACTTTACAACATCATATACCACTGCTAAGCAGGTAATCATTGTGCGTGGCGGTGAGGAGAAGGCAACAGCATCTCTTGCAGAGAAGTTCCATTCTAACTTTATCGAAGACAGCCGTTATATGTATCTGGTAAAGGGATTTTTTAATACATTGATTATTACCATTTTTGCAGTAATCATTGGTATTATTCTTGGATTTATTATTGCAATTATAAGAACCAGTCATGACAGAAATGGCGGACTGACCATATTGAATGCAATATGTAAGGTGTATCTGACGATTATTCGAGGTACGCCTGCGATGGTACAGCTTTTGATTATTTATTACGTTATCTTTGCAAGTACAAGTATCAATAAGCTTGTGGTAGCGATTATTGCCTTCGGTATTAACTCGGCAGCATATGTGGCTGAGGTAGTTCGTTCAGGTATTATGGCAGTAGACCAGGGACAGTTCGAGGCAGGACGAAGCTTGGGTCTTACCTATAATCAGACCATGAGATTTATTATTTTACCACAGGCGGTTAAGAATATTCTGCCTGCATTGTGCAATGAGTTTATCAGCTTGCTGAAGGAAACTTCTATTAGTGGATATATTGGTCTGGCAGACCTTACTAAGGGTGGCGATATTATCAGAAGTGTTACCTTTGATGCGTTTATGCCATTGATTGCAGTAGCAATTGTATATCTGGTGATAGTTATGCTTTTAACCCATGGAATGAATAAGCTTGAGAGGAGTTTACGCAGCAATGAAAGAGATGAGTGATATTATACTGGAAGTAAAAGACCTGCATAAAACCTTCGGAAAGCAGGAGGTATTAAAGGGTATCAATACAACCATCAGCAGAGGTGAAGTGGTGGCAATTATCGGTCCGAGCGGATGCGGTAAGTCGACATTTCTTAGAACCTTGAATCTGTTGGAGGTTCCAACAAAGGGGCAGGTTATCTTTGAGGGAACTGATATTACAGAAAGTAAAGTAGATATTAACCAGATTCGAGAGAAGATAGGAATGGTATTTCAGCATTTTAATCTGTTTCCCAATATGACGATTAAGGAAAATATTATGCTGGCACCTGTTCAGCTTGGTAAGATGACGAAAGAGGACGCTGATAAGAAGGCAACGCAGCTTTTAGAGAGAATCGGACTTAGTGATAAGGCTGATATGTATCCGCCAATGTTGTCAGGTGGTCAGAAGCAGCGTGTAGCGATTGTCCGTTCTCTTGCGATGAATCCTGATATCATTTTATTTGACGAGCCGACCTCGGCACTTGACCCTGAGATGGTTGGTGAGGTATTAGGATTGATGAAGGATTTGGCAACGGAAGGTATGACCATGGTAGTGGTAACACATGAGATGGGCTTTGCCAGAGAGGTTGCAAACAGAGTTGTGTTTATGAACGATGGAAATATTCAGGAGGAGAATAAGCCAGAGCTTTTATTCACACAGCCACAGAATGCAAGATTGCAGGAATTCTTAGCCAGAGTTCTGTAAAAAGGCTTGATTATACTTGCAAATAAGGGTATTCTGAAAGAAATATATTAGATTGGAAAAGGTGTAAAGAAGTGGAAAGAAAATCAAACATAACAACATGGCAGCTTGGGCTGTTTGATGCATTTGATAGAGACGTCATGGTAATGCAGAGAGATGAGGAAGAGGTATTTGATGAGGCGATTCATGTATTCTTAGAGAAGGAATATTATGATGCTTATGTGGCAAAGGCTGCTAAGTATAGCAAGCATCGCTATGCATATCATGAGGATAAGATGGGAGAGGTTATTTATCAGGTATTTGATGAGCAGATTCCTGGTATGGTAATTCACATGCAGGCACAGGCAGAGGTTGCTAAGAATGTTCTTTTTGAAGAAAGATACTTATCGGAAGAGGATTTGAGACAGGTAGCGGATATCGCAGACAGTTATCATATGATGTTTGCGGCAGCAACCGAGAGAAAGACAAAGGAGGAGGTAATTGCTTCACTTTGGTCTAAGGATGTATTTATTATCGGTAATTTGCCTCCTATGCAGAAGCCTGCGAATCCTGAGCAGAAGATTACCTTTGAATTGATGACAATGAAGCGTAAGCGTGAGGATGAGACAGAATACGAGGCTTTGAAGGTATTTCTGACAGGTCAGAGTGCTATGAAGTTTAATCCTGATAAGAAGCCTGTAAATAAGTACAAGCTTGGTATGCTTTCACAGTTTGTAAGAGGACGTTTGCAGGTGATCATTGAGCCTCATAGAAATTATTTTCTGGAGTTTGACCCTACGCAGATTGATGCGAAGGCAATGTTTACAGGTGAGCTTTGGACTGCTGACAGAGTAAAGGCGAGAGTAGTTGAGTATGCGCAGATGGATAAGGTGTATGTCTTATTGGCAGCATCGCATTCAGATTATAAGAGTAATCTGGGCTTGCCATATGCCATGAGAGTGGATGGTCAGGGTGTAGGGCTTATGCTTTTTGAGAAGTATGAGGATGCAGTGAATTATACTGTGCAGAATCCTATGGTGTTACCAATTATAGATGGAGTATATCCAGTCGGTGTGCTTGAGAAGGGTAATCAGTATAGCAGTTTTGAGAAGTTTTTGTGTATTGCGAAGCATTTGAATGTAACAGGTGTGAACTTTGATATGGATACACCAAAGGCAATTGGCTGTAAGGTGGATTATCTGATTGAGACATTAGGTTATACTGTGGACTGTCCTGAGGAGCAGAAACAGTTCTATCCGATTCCGTTTGTGAATCAGGAAAAGCCATATGTGATTTCAGAAGAGAGAAAGAATGAAATCCTTAAGCATGTGAAGGAAGACTTTGACAATGGTGTTTCTTACCTTGCGGGAGATGCGACTATCTCAGAGATGATACTTGCAATGCAGGCAGCTACTTTGGATTTTGATGCGGCAAGACAGGCAAAGGATGAGGCAAAGGTTAAGAGTTGTAATCTGTTGATGAATAAGTTATCTTTGATTTTGACAGATGCGTTATGTGATAAGCCGATTATCTTTACACTTCGTGATGAGCAGGGTGAGATTTATACCAAGGATGAGTTGGCGTATATTATCATTACGAACCGTTACGAATCATCTAGAAGCGGCGAGGGTAAGCTTGCACCTGCAAGTGTAGAGAATCTGGCATTCCTTGAGCAGCTTGCGCAGAAGAGTCAGGTAGTAGTCGTAACAGATGGACCAAATGTAATGTGTCTGTTAGACATCAGACTGATAATTGAGATTGTAAAGCAGCGTAAGATGGAAGAGGCTCTGAGAGAAGAGATGCTGATTTATATGACACAGGGTTGCGATATGTCCTTTGCAGAGGCAAAGCGTTATTACAATCGTATTAAGACTGATAGAGAAATCTTTAAGGAGCTGACGGTTTCTATGAGAAACGGACAGTACTCAAAGGCTGGTATCGAGGTGGCTGGTTATACTGCTGAGACTCTTGCGACAGAGAAGGGATTGTCTTTAGTAGAGGCATATGATATGCTTCTTGGTCTTAAGGGTGACCCAAGTGCGGCAAAGAAGCAGACCGCTGTAAAGGCAGCAGTGAAGACAGAAGAAGCTTCCGCTGAGACAGAGGAGAAGAAGGGCTTCTTTGGAAAGTTGTTTAAAAAGTAATGATTAGGACCATAGATGTAATGTCTATGGTCTTTTTTGAGCATAAATACACTTGATAGATTATTCAGACAAGAATTTGCTTTTGCTAATTCTTGTGAGGTGTTGCTGATAGGCAACACTTTGATATAGGTATAGACTATAACAAGCGAAAGCTAGTCTGTATTATACAAGCCAGCAAATAGGTGCTATACTCATATCATACTAAAACGGTAGGAAAAATATAGAAACGATTTAAGATAACATGAAAGACTTAGCTTCATAAGAATAAGAAAGGTGGATATTGATATGAGTAAGAAGAATTTAAGATTTGAGACATTACAGTTACATGTAGGACAGGAGTCACCTGATGTGGCAACAGGAGCAAGAGCAGTTCCGATTTACCAGACAACTTCATATGTATTTGAGAATTCAGCACATGCGGCAGCAAGATTTGGCTTAACAGATGCAGGAAATATTTATGGAAGATTAACGAATTCCACACAGGAGGTCTTAGAGAAGAGAATTGCAGCCTTAGAGGGCGGTGTTGCAGCACTTGCATTATCCTCAGGAGCAGCAGCGATTACATACGCAATACTGGCGTTGGCACAGGCTGGCGAGCATATTGTAGCACAGAAGACAATCTATGGAGGAAGCTATAATCTTTTGGCACATACATTAACACAGTATGGAATTAACACAACCTTTGTAAACGCACATGATTTAGCAGAGATAGAGCAGGCGATACAGCCAAATACTAAGGCAATCTATCTGGAAACACTTGGAAATCCTAATGCAGATATTCCTGATATTGATGCAGTTGCTGAGCTTGCACACAAGCATGGTTTGCCATTGGTAATTGATAATACCTTTGGAACGCCGTATTTGATTCGTCCGATTGAGCATGGTGCAGATATTGTAGTTCATTCGGCTACAAAGTTCATTGGCGGACATGGTACAACACTTGGTGGAATTATTGTAGATTCAGGCAAGTTTGACTGGAAGGCAAGTGGAAAGTATCCTGCAATTGCCGCTCCAAATCCTAGCTATCATGGTGTATCTTTTGTAGATGCAGCTGGAGAAGCAGCGTATGTAACCTATATCAGAGCGGTTCTCTTACGAGATACAGGTGCTACGATTTCGCCATTTAATGCATTTTTGTTATTACAGGGTGTGGAAACATTATCGTTAAGACTGGACCGTCATGTGGAGAACACTAAGAAGGTGGTAGAATACTTAGCTTCACATCCACAGGTGGAGCATGTAAATCATCCATCTTTGAAAGGACATCCCGACCACGAATTATATCAGAAGTATTTCCCAAATGGCGGAGCTACTATTTTTACCTTTGAAATCAAAGGTGGACAGGAAGAGGCCCATAAGTTTATTGACAGTCTGCAAATATTCTCATTGCTTGCAAATGTAGCAGATGTAAAGAGCCTTGTGATTCATCCTGCAACTACAACACATTCACAGTTAAGCAGAGAGGAACTTGAAGAGCAGGGCATTAAACCAAATACCATTCGTTTATCCATCGGAACAGAGCACATTGATGATATTCTCGAGGATTTAGAGCAGGCATTTGAGGCTGTGAGATAAAGTATTGTATGCCAAGAATGTGTTAGGAGATTATTGACAAACTGCTATAAAAGATTATAATAAAACCTATCACGACACTAGGAAATAGAAGGTGCAGTACATGACACTATCACAATTAAAGTATGTAATTACTGTTGCAGAGGAGAAGTCCATGAACGAGGCTGCGAAGAAGTTATTTATTTCGCAGCCAAGCTTATCTGCTGCAATCAAAGAAATAGAGGATGAAGTTGGAATCACGGTATTTCACCGCAGTAACAAGGGAGTTGTTGTTACACAGGAGGGTGAGGAATTTATAGGTTATGCCAGACAGGTTGTGGAGCAGTATGCCTTGATGGAGACAAAGTATATTACAAAGCAAGGTGTGAAGAAGAAATTCGGTGTATCCACTCAGCATTATACTTTTGCAGTGAATGCATTCATTGAGTTGGTAAAGCAGTTTGGAATGGATGAATTTGAATTCGCCATCAGGGAGACTAAGACTCACGAGATTATTGAGGATGTGAAGAATTTCAAAAGTGAGATTGGAATTTTGTATTTGAATGATTTTAACCAAAAGGTTTTAACCAAATTGTTTGCAGAGTATGGATTAGAATTTCAGCCTATTCTTGACTGCCATATTTATGTTTATATATGGAAGGGACATCCATTGGCGGGGAAGGAAGAAATCGCACTGGAGGAGCTGGAGGATTATCCATGCCTTGCATTTGAACAGGGAAATAATAATTCATTTTACTTTGCAGAAGAGGTGCTAAGTACCTATCGCTATAAGCAGCTCATCAGAGCGACGGATAGAGCGACGCTTTTAAATCTGATGGTAGGTTTGCATGGATATACCCTGTGTTCGGGAATCATTTGCGAGGAATTGAACGGAACTGATTACTGTGCTGTCAGATTGAAGTCTGATGAGGTTATGACGATAGGATATCTGGCGCGCAAGGGTGTAACAATTAGTGCGCTGGGACAGAAGTATATCGCAGAGCTGGAGAAGTATAAGGATAAAGCATTATAAAAGGGCTGGTTACAGCCCTTTTTGATTTTATACCGAATGGCGTTTCACTAAGCGTAGCACTTGACACTATGCAAGTATAAACTTATCAATAATCTCAGCCATACCATCGTGATTGTTATCATTCTTGGTTACATAGTCGGCTTGATTCTTAAGAAGCGGATTACCATTACACATGGCGACGCCTGTGCCTGCGGCTGTAACCATGCAAAGATCGTTTTCTTCATCTCCTGCAGCAACCGAATTCTCAAGCGGAATCTCAAGGTATTTACAAAGAGCTTTCAGGGCATTTCCCTTGCCTGACTCCTTACAGTAAAACTCCAGATAATAGGCATTGGAGAAGGTAGAGTCCAAAGTATTGCCAAGCTCTGAGTTCATTACATCTTCACGGAAGGCTTCCAACTTTGCCCTGTCATCAAGGCTGATGGTCAGAAGCTTATATGGTCCGTGCTGCAATTCCTTATACAGATCAGTTCCAACTGAATACTTCATTGCAACATGCTTGGTATAGAAAGCAATCTCTGCATCATCAGCGCAGCTTACGATATGCTCGTCAGTGTAGGTCTGAATATGAAGACCATAGCTTTGCGCTTTCTCAAATATCTTCTGTGCCACAGCAATCGGAACCTGATGTTCGATGATAGCCTCTTTCTTAGCGCAGTCATAGAGCATAGCACCATTATAAGCAGTCGCATAGATACCTTCGCCATGCAAGTTCAGCTTATCTAATACTCTCAAGATACTATTAATTGGACGTCCTGACGCAAGCACCAGCTTGTGTCCCTTCTGCAGCATCTCTTCCAGCTTGTCATGTGTATGTTGTGAAATATTCTTTCTATCATCTAGTAATGTAGCATCTAAATCTGTAAATAAAATCTTTGTGTTCATATGTTTATCCTTTCATAAGCCCTTACAGCGCCCCGCGAAGAT
Organism: Lachnospiraceae bacterium; assembly: GCA_017467805.1. Lineage (GTDB taxonomy): Bacteria > Bacillota > Clostridia > Lachnospirales > Lachnospiraceae > COE1. Next base: position 27,130 of record JAFUKJ010000078.1, on the reverse strand, counting down.
TTGCGAGAACCTCTTCGTGGACAAAGAGGCGTCCATAGCCATTGCCAAGGTCAAGTCCTGGCTTTGTTGCACCATGGAAGTCAGAGCCACCGCTAATCAGCAGATTATATTTCTTGGCAAGAGCCTTCATCTGACTTTCTTCGCTAGGAGAGTAGGTGCTGTAGATTGCCTCGAGCCCCATTAATCCAGCATCTGTCAGAGTGGAAACTAGGATATCAAGCTGCTCACGACCTAATTTGTATAGAGTAGGATGCGCAAGGATAGGAATCCCACCTGCCCTGCGGGTAATGTCAATCACTTCTTCGGGTGTAATCTTCTCACGATGTACAAAGTAGGGGGTATGGTCGCCAAGATAGCGCTCAAAGGCTTCCACCATACTTTTTACATAGCCATGAGCAAGAAGATACTTTGCGTAATGCGCTCTGGTAATAACCGCATTAGGAAACTCAGCAAACAAGGCTTCGTAGGTAATGTCGAAGCCTGCACCTTGCAAATTCTTACATAGCTTATGGTTGCGCTCAATTCTTGAAGCCTGAAAACGCTCAAGATACTCCAAGAAAACAGGTGCCTTATAATCAATAAAAAGCCCAACGATATGCACATCACGCTGGCGGTATTCGGTAGAATATTCAATTCCTGGAATCACTTCGATTGGCTTACCCTTGGCAGCATTTAATGCTTCTTCAATACCATCCACCGTGTCGTGGTCCGTGAGGGCAAAAGCCTTAAGTCCCTTTTCAACTGCGTAATCAACTAACTTTGTAGGAGTATAAGTTCCGTCTGAACGAGTTGAATGAACATGCAGGTCTACACATCCCATAAAGAGTCCTCCTTTAAAATCAAACAGGCAGATATAAAATCTGCCTGTAAATTCTTATGCATTATCTTATGCTTCTTCGTTCTCATCCTCAATCTCAGCATCAGCAGAGTAGATAGTTCTCTTACGAGCCATCTCATCGCTTGCAAGATACTCATCGTAAGTAGTAATCTTATCGATTAATGTACCGTTAGGAAGAATCTCCATAATACGGTTAGCTGTTGTCTCAACAAACTGGTGGTCATGGCATGCAAAGAGTGCAACACCAGGATACTTAATTAAACCGTTGTTAAGAGCTGTGATAGACTCCATATCCAAATGGTTAGTAGGCTCGTCAAGGATAAGACAGTTAGCACCGCTAATCATCATCTTACTAAGAAGACATCTAACCTTCTCACCACCAGAGAGAACCTTAACCTTCTTAACGCCGTCCTCGCCTGCAAAAAGCATACGTCCAAGGAAACCACGAACGTAAGTAATATCATCAACAGGAGAGTAGCTCATTAACCAGTCAGCGATTGTATATTCGTTGTTAAATTCATTGGTAGGATCCTTAGGGAAGTAAGCCTGTGATGTAGTTACGCCCCACTTGTAAGAACCTTCGTCAGGCTCCATCTCACCCATAAGAATCTGGAAAAGAGTAGTCTTTGCAAGCTCGTTACCGCCTACGAAAGCAACCTTATCCTCACGTCCAAGGATGAAAGAAATATTATCAAGAACCTTCACGCCATTGATTGTCTTAGAAAGCTTCTCAACAGTTAATACTTCGTTACCAATCTCACGGTCAGGACGGAAGTCAATGTATGGATACTTTCTGCTGGAAGGCTTAATGTCATCTAACTCAATCTTCTCTAAAGCACGCTTTCTTGATGTAGCCTGCTTAGACTTAGAAGCGTTAGCAGAGAAACGTGAGATGAACTCCTGTAACTCCTTAATCTTTTCTTCCTTCTTCTTATTCGCTTCCTTCATCTGCTTCACAAGTAACTGGCTTGACTCATACCAGAAGTCATAGTTACCAGCGTAAAGCTGAATCTTACCGTAGTCAATATCAGCAATCTGTGTACAAACCTTATTTAAGAAATAACGGTCATGAGATACTACGATAACAGTATTATCAAAGTTAATCAAGAACTCCTCAAGCCATGCGATAGCATCCAAATCTAAATGGTTAGTAGGCTCGTCGAGTAATAAAATATCAGGATTACCAAAGAGCGCCTTAGCAAGGAGAACCTTTACCTTCTCGCTACCCTTAAGGTCCTTCATAATAGAATAGTGAATATCAGTGTCGATACCAAGACCATTGAGGAGCTGTGCAGCATTAGACTCTGCCTCCCAGCCGTCCATCTCAGCGAACTCGCCCTCTAACTCACTTGCACGGATACCATCCTCATCTGTGAAGTCTTCCTTTGCATAGATAGCATCCTTTTCCTTCATAATCTCATATAAACGGGCATTACCCATAATAACAACGTCCATAACAGGATACTCGTCATACTTGAAGTGATCCTGCTCCAATACAGAAAGACGCTGACCGGGAGTGATAACGATATCACCCTTTGTAGTCTCTAACTTTCCTGATAAGATTTTCAAAAATGTAGATTTACCGGCACCGTTAGCACCAATTAAACCATAACAGTTTCCTTCTGTGAATTTGATATTTACATCTTCAAAGAGAGCCTTCTTACCGACTCTGTAGGTTACATTGTTTGCACTAATCATGTCACAAACCCTTTCTTATTTATAATACGAATAGTAATAGTCAACTCTTATATTTTACCTAAAATATAGGAATTTGCAAGATAAACCTAAAAATATAGACAAGATTTAGAAAAAACGGTATGATTTACTAAAGTGGAAGGAGAGTTGCATAATGAACCATCAGAAGAAAATTAAATTTGCAAGTCGATTAGAACAGAATAGTAAGAATTATAGTCCTGAGGCGCTTTATGATGTGGATGCGTGTAGAGATTTTTTGGAACAGATGCAGAAGGCATTTGGACTTGAAGCGCTTGTTACAGACAGACATGGAGCCATTGTGATTACAGTAGGCGATTTTGCTGGCTTTGAGCCTGATGTTGTGAATGCCCCTGGTATAAAAATCCGCGTAAAAGGAAGAACGGTAAGCCATGTATATGCGAAGTTTGATAAGGTAAGTGCTTCGAATAAAGAGGTTATGGAGAAGATACTTTCTGCATATATTAAGACATTGGAAGGTTATAGTGAGAAGTCATATCTTTCCAGTGAGCAGGCCGTTTATATAGATGAGCTTGAGGAAGCGTTGGAGCAGGAGGCTTATCAGGCGAAGTATGATGAGCAGAAGGACCCGCTTACAGGAGTGCTGAATCAAACATATTTTGGTAAGCGAATAAAGGAATTGACAGAGCAGGAGGTTGCTCCGGCAGCAGTTATTTGTGCCAATATTAATGACTGGAAGTTTGTCAATGATCATTACGGTGAAGAGGAAAGCGACAGATTAATCGTGGTTATCGCTGATATATTGAAGAAAAGTGCAACTGCTGAGACTGTAATCGGCAGAGTGGACGGTGATGTTTTTCATGTCATTATTCCCCATGAGGATGAATTCGAAGCATTGGAGTATTGCAGGAAGGTACAGCAGGCGTGTGCAGATTATGAGGATGCAATTCTTGCACCAAGTGTTGCAATCGGCTGCGTATTCAGAACCAATGTAGAGGAGTCTTTCAAGGATTTATTTTCTGATGCAGAGTACGTGATGTTTGAGAATAAGCTGGAGCTGAAAAATGCCACGGGATATAAGGAAAGACTGGAAAAAGGTCTATTTCTAAAATAAATATTAAATGCTGTACGTAATAAAAACAAGAGAAAACAAGAGAAAAAATGAGAAAACGAGAGAATGCGCAAGTAAATGAGATTTAAATCTGCTTGCGCATCTCTTTTGAAATAACTATTATATGTTTTGTTAGCACTCAACAGTGAAGAGTGCTAATTGAAAAAGTACAAAATATAATTTATATAGAAATGAAGGAGGTCATTTTTCATGAAGTTAGTACCATTAGGAGACAGAGTTGTATTAAAGCAGTTATTTGCAGAAGAGACCTCAAAGTCAGGTATCGTTTTACCTGGACAGAATAAGGAGAAGCCACAGCAGGCAGAGGTTATCGCTGTTGGTCCTGGCGGAGTAGTAGACGGTAAGGAAATCAAGATGGAAGTTAAGGTTGGCGACCAGGTTATCTATTCTAAGTATTCAGGAACAGAAGTGAAGATTGAGGATGTTGAGTATATTATTGTTAAGCAGAGTGATATTCTCGCTGTAATTGAGTAAGGAGGACATAAACATGGCAAAGGAAATTAAGTATGGAGCTGAGGCTCGTAAGGCATTAGAAGCAGGTGTGAATAAGTTAGCTGACACAGTTAGCGTTACAATCGGACCAAAGGGAAGAAACGTAGTATTAGATAAGTCATTTGGCGCACCATTAATCACAAACGACGGTGTTACGATTGCAAAGGAAATCGAGTTAGAGGATGCATTCGAGAACATGGGTGCTCAGTTAGTAAGAGAAGTTGCTACAAAGACAAATGATGTAGCAGGTGATGGTACTACAACAGCTACAGTTCTTGCACAGGCTATGATTAACGAAGGTATGAAGAATCTTGCAGCAGGAGCTAACCCAATCGTTTTAAGAAAGGGTATGAAGAAGGCTACAGATTGTGCAGTTGAGACAATCGCACAGATGAGCTCAAAGGTAAACGGTAAGCAGCATATCGCAAGAGTAGCTACAATTTCAGCTGGTGATGAGACAGTTGGTAATATGGTAGCAGACGCTATGGAGAAGGTTTCTGGAGATGGCGTTATCACTATCGAAGAGTCTAAGACAATGCAGACAGAGCTTGACCTTGTAGAAGGTATGCAGTTTGATAGAGGATATATTTCAGCTTACATGGCAACAGATATGGATAAGATGGAAGCTACATTAGATGAGCCATACATCTTAATTACAGATAAGAAGATTTCTAATATTCAGGAGATTCTTCCTGTATTAGAGCAGGTTGTACAGTCAGGTGCTAAGCTTTTAATCATCGCTGAGGATGTTGAGGGTGAGGCTCTTACAACATTAATCGTTAATAAGTTACGTGGTACCTTCAATGTTGTTGCTGTTAAGGCTCCAGGCTATGGCGACAGAAGAAAGGCTATGTTACAGGATATCGCTATCCTTACAGGCGGTCAGGTTATCAGCGAGGAGCTTGGTCTTGATTTGAAGTCAGCTAGTCTTGATATGTGCGGACGTGCAAAGTCTGTTAAGGTTCAGAAGGAGAACACAATCATCGTTGATGGTTATGGCGATAAGGCTTCTATCGAGGCAAGAGTTGCTCAGATTAAGAAGCAGGTTGAGGAGACAACTTCTGAGTTCGATAAGGAGAAGTTACAGGAGAGACTTGCTAAGCTTGCAGGTGGTGTAGCTGTTATCCGTGTTGGTGCTGCAACAGAGACAGAGATGAAGGAAGCTAAGCTTCGTATGGAGGATGCTCTTAATGCTACAAGAGCTGCTGTTGAGGAAGGTATCATCGCAGGTGGTGGTTCAGCATATATTCATGCTTCTAAGGAAGTAGCTAAGCTTGCTGAAACACTTGAGGGTGATGAGAAGACGGGTGCTAAGATTGTATTAAAGGCATTAGAGGCACCATTAGGTAAGATTGCTAACAATGCAGGTCTTGAAGGAAGCGTAATCATTAACAAGGTAAGAGAGATGGAAGTTGGCTTCGGTTTCGATGCATACAAGGAAGAGTATGTTAACATGGTAGAGGCTGGTATCCTTGATCCTGCTAAGGTTACAAGAAGTGCATTACAGAATGCATGCTCAGTAGCAAGCACACTTCTTACAACAGAGTCTGTAGTTGCAACAATTAAGGAAGATATCCCAGCTATGCCAGGTGGAGCACCAGGTATGGGCGGAATGATGTAAGTTACATTTCATATGAGATAGGTAGATGGCTGTCGCTTCGGCGGCAGCCATTTTAAGAAGAATATATTATCTAATTTCTATAAATAATCTAGTGATTCTAGGACAGGCACTGTCTAAGTGATGCCTGTAATCAAATTAACATGTCAAATGTGTTTCCAGTGAGATTGAGAACGAAAAATGCAGTAGTGAAGAGGAAGACATTATCAACATTTTCTGTTTAATGTAGAGCCTTGAAAGGTAAACTACGGCGGAAATAGAGATAATGGCTAAAAATATCCGTAGTGAACGGTTTGCAGTAGCGTGAACTACGGCGGAAATGGAGATAACGGTTGAAAATATCCGTAGTGAACGGCTTGCAGTAGGTCGAACTACGGCGGAAATAGGAGTAATGGCTAAAAATATCCGTAGTGAAAGGTTCACAGTAGAGTGAACTACGGCGGAAATAGGAGTAATGGCTAAAAATATCCGTAGTGGACAGTTCACAGTAGAGCGAACTACGGCGGAAATGGAGACAATAGTCGAAATTATCCGTAGTAAGCTAATTGTAGAAGAAAGATAGTTGTAATTAAAGGTTGAAAAAGAGAAAGGAAATAAGAATGAAAGAAATAAAAGATTATTTATCGAATGAATTGCATAATGTAAACGCCATGATTGAAAAGCTTGAAAGGTCAGTAAAACAAGCACCACAGGGAATGTTAAGAATCTCAAAAACGAAAGAATGGTCTCAGTATTATGTAAGAACTGATAAAAACGAACGCAGTGGAAAATACCTCAATAAAGAAAACCAAGCACTGGCATATCAGCTTGCGCAAAAGGAATATGATATACAGGTGCTGAAGGTGTTAGAGGAACAGAAGAAAAGGATGCAAAGGTTTGTTGGGCAGATGGAAAAGTATGATATATCTAATATATACGAACAACTTTCGGCAGAAAGGCAAAGACTGGTACAGCCATATGTGTTACCTGATGAGCAATATGTTGCACAGTGGGAAGGTGTAATCTATGTAGGAAAAGAATTTGATAAAAATGCACCTGAAATATATACGGAGCGAGGAGAAAGAGTGCGTTCAAAGTCAGAGAAGATATTAGCGGATAAATTTTATATGATGAAGATTCCCTACAGATATGAATATCCGTTGCAGCTGCGGGGTTATGGAACAGTATATCCTGATTTCCTTCTCTTGAATAGAAGAACCAGAAAAGAATATTATTGGGAACACTTTGGCAGAATGGATGACATAGAGTACTGTAATAAAACGATTAGAAAGATAGGAGACTATCAAAGAAATAATATATTTCCAGGGAAAAAGCTGTTACTTACCTATGAGACAAGCACATACCCATTAAATATGAAAGCAGTGGATGATTTGATAAAGGAGTTCTTGGTATAAATGACGGCTGAAATTTGCCATATGTCTTAAATTGTTGTACAATATTAAAAGAAGTCGCACGATGTGTAAATATGGTGGGAAAGGTGGTGCAGCAGATGATTGGTTTGTTAGCGTTGGATGCAAGAAAACAATTTGTAGAGCAATTCCAAAAAGAGTTATTGCTGAAATTTGCTGTGTCTAATTATCAGGTTTGGATATTTGGAAGCTTTCTTACGGATGAATTTGATGGAGATTCGGACATAGATATAGGAGTATATTGCGAAGATTTAGGTCGGCTTATGGAACTTTATCACTATATTGATGAATATATGACCTGGTATGGACTTGACCATGATATTGTAATTGTCGAGATGAAAAAAAGTCATTATATCAATATTCCGATACTTATGTATGGGAAACCGCTTACGGAATATGGTAACGAAAGCTGGCAGCAGTATGTGCAGGAAATGGCAGCAATATACGGAGCTCAAAAGCTTTCAAGAGTGGAGAAGGCAAAGCAGCGCAAAGGCATCAAAATAGAGGAAGCATATCTGGGATTGGAAATTATAAAAGGATATATCGAAAGACTGTCTTGTGATAAGGAAAGTTATGAATATATCAGTGCCTGTGACGGCTTGGCGACCAGATTTCAGGAGCTTGTGCAGTTTGTGATTGATATGGCAACCATTATGCAATTGAATGAGGAAACGAATAGATTGACGGATGCACAGCGTTCGCTTCGATGGGCGGTAGGTTATGCACAGAGTATATTGAAATTATCGAAAGAGCAGATAGCATGCTTGAACATGTTGGTAGTTAGAAATGATGTAGTACACGACTATATTAGTGAGGATGTTTATAAAGAGGATATTGCCGAATTCTTCTGCACAAACCAGACAATGGAGCGATTGTACGAAATGATAGGCTTGGTAAAAGCATATATGATAGAAAAGGGAATAATGTAGGAGAAAATAGACAAAATGGCATTCTTTTAGCAGAGGAATGCCGTTTTTATAAGATGAAAGTAGCGTAATCAAGGAGAAGAAAGTATGGGCAAACTGAGATTGCAGAGTATTTGGAGAAAAGGATAGTATGAAAATCTGGAAATTAAAAAGCGAATTAGGGGAATATGAGTCGTTTCAATTGCTTAGTCAAGATAAAGATTTTTTAAAGGATTTTAAAGATAAAATATTAAGCGGACAGCTCCAAAAAGGAAAGCTTGAAAATCTTGAACTGGAATTGGTTGAAGGAGAGAAGTATAGTGATTTACCTAAATTATGGAGTTGCTCAGGAATTTTAATGTTTAGTGAAAGAGCGAAGGAATGTTTGGATGATTTATTAGGTAACAGTGTTGAATATGTTGAGGCGAGAACAGATAATAAAACGTTTTATATAGTCAATATATTAGAAATACTGGATGCAATAAATTATGAAGAAGCGGTCTTGCGGAGACTTGATACGGGATTAGTTGTTGGTTTTGACAAATATTCTTTTTTAAAGGAAAAAATTCAGAATCTCCATATGTTCAAAGTACTGCTAAATGGGAAGATTTATTCTACGGAGATATATGTAACAGAAGAGTTAAAAGAGAAAGTTGAAATGGAGCAATTAATAGGATTCAAATTTGAGCTCGTGTGGGATAGCGAACAAGAGTAAAACTATCGGATAGGAAAGGTGATTTTTATGTTAATAGCAAAGTTTGCAGATGGAAACATGGAGAGTCGAATAGCGGAGTTCGAAAAAGAGTATCATATTACATTACCAAGTCAATATAGGGAATTCTTGCTTACATATAATGGAGGATATACGCCGAAAACCAAATTTAAAGCGGGGAAGGAATCTTCAGATATACGAGGATTCTATGGTGTAGGTGATGTGAAGCTAAGTTTTGATTCGCTTGAAATAGGAGAATGGACGAAACAGGGATATTTGCCTATTGCAGTAGATTCGTTTGGGAATTATATAGCAATTGGATTGAATATTTTTAAGAATGGAAAAATATATTTCTGTGACCATGAGAAAGGATATAAAGCGAAATGTATTGTGAAAGACTTTAGAGATTTTATTAATATTTGTGAGAGCGAAGAAATTGATGAGTCATTCAGACTATCAGTTGAAGAGCGAGAGGCTGCATTGATTGCAAGAGGACGTGGAGATATTATTACAGATGCCTTACGACAGATGTGGCAGGAAGAAATTGATAAGTACAAGGACATGATACAGGAAGAGGTAGTGATTTGAAGAACTGGTAGGAGATGTAAGTAGCAAAATGGATTTTTTTGAAAGAATGTTGGAATTTTTCCCAGATGCAAGAGATGAGTATGCGGAGCATGTGAAGAAGTATGATGAAATATTAGAAACGGTCATCATGGAAGATGTTTTTGCACCAAGAATACTTAAAATGTTGAAGGATGAAAAGGATTCCAAGCAAATAGAAAATGTTTTCAAATATATCGAAGAAACAGTAAGTGGTAATAATTTTCACTTGATAAATGTCTTGGAGATTACTCTATTAGAAATTCTTGGAAACTATACGACAATATTAGGAAAAGCATTAAAATACATGGGACCTAAAACAAAGGCGCTTCAAAGGAAAGCTGATGAAGCATTGGGCAGATAACATTCATTCACGCAACATTCCACCGCATTCACGCAAAAGCTATTGTCGAATAATTTGGGTTGATGTAGGATAATATCAGAAAGGAGGAATTGCATATGAGCGCTATGACATGGCTGATAATTATGGTTGTTTTGATTTTGATTGAGATAGTGACAGTTGGACTGACAACCATATGGTTTGCAGGCGGAGCATTAGCAGCGATTATTGTTTCATCGCTTGGCGGCAATCTGGTGTTACAGTTAATTGTGTTCCTGATAGTGTCTTTTGTTTTATTATTCTTTACAAGACCATTTGTTATGAAGTTTATCAACAAATCACATGTGAAGACCAATTACGAAGGGGTCATTGGGAAGATTGTAAGGGTTACAGAGGATATCAATAATATTGATGGCACGGGAGCTGCAATGGTAAATGGATTAGAGTGGACAGCGAGAGCCAGCGAGGACGATAAGAGAATTGCAGCAGGACAGCTGGTAAAGGTAATCAACATATCAGGAGTTAAATTGATTGTTGAAGAGTATGAGGAGGAGACAAACTAATGGAGATTATTTTACTTATTTTTTTCTTATTAATTATTGTATTTATAGTAAATATACGAATTGTACCACAGGCATCTGCATATGTAATTGAACGTTTGGGAGCATATCAGACAACATGGAGCGTAGGCTTTAAGATGCTGATTCCTTTTATTGAACGAGTTGCTAAGAAGGTTAACCTTAAGGAGCAGGTAGTAGATTTCCCACCACAGCCTGTTATCACAAAGGATAACGTAACAATGCAGATTGATACGGTTGTATTTTTCCAGATTACAGACCCTAAGCTTTATGCGTATGGTGTAGACAATCCACTTATGGCAATCGAGAAGTTAACAGCTACCACATTAAGAAATATCATCGGTGAGATGGAGCTTGACCAGACTCTTACATCAAGAGAGGTTATTAATACCAGCATGAGAAGTGCCTTGGACGTGGCAACTGACCCATGGGGAATCAAGGTAAACCGTGTGGAGCTTAAGAATATCATTCCACCAGATGCTATCCGTAATGCAATGGAGAAGCAGATGAAGGCTGAGCGTGAGAGACGTGAGGCAGTTACTATTGCAGAAGGCGAGAAGAAGTCAAGTATCCTCGTAGCAGAGGGTAAGAAGGCATCTGCAATTCTTGAGGCAGAGGCTGAGAAGCAGGCAGCTATCCTTAGAGCAGAGGCTGAAAAGGAGAAGCGTATCAAGGAAGCAGAAGGTCAGGCTGAGGCGATTCGTATCGTGCAGCAGGCGAATGCAGAAGGTATCCGTTGCTTAAAGGATGCAGGAGCAGATGAGGCAGTACTTACAATCAAGAGCCTTGAGGCATTTGAGAAGGCTGCAAATGGTCAGGCTACTAAGATTATTATTCCTTCTGAAATTCAGGGAATTGCAGGTCTTGCGAAGTCAATGACGGAAGTAATAAAGTAGAATATAAACAACAGGGGGACGACAAAGGATGACTAAGATTATGATTTTGGAAGACAGTGAGGAGAATTTAAAGGTACTTACTGCCATGGTAGAAAGCGTATCGAAGGAGATTGAGGTCGTTCCCGTTAGAAGTCTGGAGGGAGCTTTGGACGTATTGCAGAATACGTCTGAGCCTTTTCGGGCTTTTTTACTTGACATTAATCTGGATGTGAAGGATGAGAACGATATATCAGGAATTGAGTTCGCAAGAAGGGTGCGCGCCATGCGCCAGTATGAGTTTACACCGATTGTCATGGTTACTTCGCTGGCACATATGGAGCTGCAGGCGTATCGCGAGCTGCATTGCTATCAATATATCATAAAGCCTTTTGATAAATCAGCAGTAGAGGAGCTGATTCGCAAGGTGCTTTCCCATACGAGAGTTGTGGAGGAGCCGCATATTGTTGTAAAGAGTGAGGGAATTAATTATAAGGTATTTTGTAAAAATATCGAGTATATCAAGGCAATTCCAAGAGGCATATGCATTGTTATGAAGAAGGAGGAACTGACAGTTCTTTATACCTCGATTAAGCAACTGATGGAGAAGCTGCCTCAGGATATGTTTTTGCAGTGTCATCGAATGTATGTGGTAAATAAGCAGGAGATTGACTATGTAGATATGGTAAATGGCTTAATGAATATGAAAAACGGACATACTGTGGAAATCGGTGTTACATATAAAAATAATGTGAGGAAAGAGATAAATGAATGATTTGGGGAGAAAGTTTTTATATCGAATATTTTGTATTATGGCTTTAATCGTGGCTATTTATCTTATGATTGATTTTTATTTGAGCCGCAGTCTGGATGTTAAGGTTATCGTTATGTTTGGTATTCTGATTGCGGTTATTTTTTTTGGTTTGCTGGATTGGTCGCAGAACTATGCCCTGATGCGTAAGCAGGAGCAGGAGCTTAAGATTTATCAGCACTATATCCAACCGCTTGAGGAACTGACAAAGGATATCAGAGCCAAGCAGCATGAGTTTGACAATCACATGAATGCAATTTTGAACATGCATGTTTTAATAGATAATTATGATGAACTGGTGGCTGCGCAGTCAAAGTACTGTAAGGAGCTATATGAGGGTAAGAACAGGAATAGGGCAAATACCATGCTTCTTAGAATTTCTGACAAGATTCTTGCTGGCTTCCTATATAGTAAGATATTGCGTGCGCCAGAGTATTTGAATATTGAGATACAGGTTATGAGCAGGGAAATCATTACTTCCGTATCAGAGTATAGTCTTGTGGAAATCATTGGAACTCTTGTGGATAATGCCATTGAGGCTTGCAATGAGAAGCATAATAAAATCAGGATTTACTTAGATTCTAAGGATGATAAATTATTATTTCGTATTACTAACGAGGTAGAAAACCTGACTATGGCTGAGGTCTCCAAGTTCTTCCAAAAGGGATATTCTACAAAAGAGAAACGGGAAGGACATGGACTAGGACTTTATCAGGCAAATATGCTGGCTAAGCGTCATGGAGGAGAGATTACAGTTGAGCTTATGGACGAAGGAGAATTTCAGGAGATAAGTTTTGAAGTGGAAATTTAGAAAATATTACCAAAATTATTAAATTGAGTGACAATTTAACTTGCTTAACATAATATTTAATGCTAAAATATACTCAGCACGTTATGACAGAACGATGCGTTTGATGTAACAAAGGCTTTGCGAATGCAAATTCGCGTGTGTGGGGATTGATTGGTTATGAAGAAAAGAGTTTTAGCAAAATGGTTAGCGGTTGTAGGAATGGCACTCCTTTTTGGCGGTTCCGATATGACATCCGCAGTTGCGTTGGCAGCAGAGGAGACGGCACCAACAGAGATATTTGGTAATTTGGAAGAGATTGAAATTTCAGAAGAGGAAATAGATGCTTATTTTGAGAATTCAGTTTTTCTTGGTGATTCTATTATGCTTGGTTTCCGTAATTATACCAGAAAGCAGGCATCGGATTCCTTTTTAAAGCAGATTCAGTTCCTGGCGGCAGGCAGTTATTCTGCTTCTAACTCGCTTTGGGAAGTTACAACAGAAAGTGTACATCCTCTTTATCAGGGGAAGAAACTGCAGGCATGGAATTCGATTGAGAAGATTGCACCTGATAAGGTGTTCATTTGTCTTGGATTAAATGATTTGAATATTTCAGGTTTACAGGGTTCTCTTGATAACTATAAGGAGCTTATCAGAAGAATTCAGGAGAAGAGTCCTGAGGTAGAGATACATATCATCAGTATGACGTATACATTGGCAGGAGCAAGCAGTGGTAAGCTGAATAACGATACCATTAGAGAGTATAATCTTATGCTCCTGGATGCGGCAATTGAAAATGGCTGGGGTTATATTGATGTAGCGAATGCACTTGCAGATGATAATGGAGATTTGGCTGAGGCATATTGTAGTGACGGTTTTGTACATCAGACGGCAGCAGCTTACGATGTGTGGACTGTAGTGCTGCGTGAATATGCAAGAGCTGACCTTAGAGTAGAGACGGCATTTGCAGATGCTTTAGAAGCTATGGAAATGGCAACGGCGAAAGAGGTAATTGCACAACAGGCAGTTCCTTTTAGAAATAGCGTAGTAGAGGCTGTTTTTAAAGGTTCTATATAATTTGTAAGAATAACCAAAAAGGGGAGAATGACATTGAAGAAAAGACGGATAAGAGGACTTACACTGGTTATTGCGGGCGCAATGCTTTTGGGTGGCTGTTCTGGACAGGCATCGCAGGAGGAGATTGTGGAGGTGCTGGAGGAGACAAATGTTGCAAAGACTGACTCCGTACAGGCAGAGCCTATAATTGAGCAGGAAGTGACAAAGCCGCTAGCAGAGATTTATGCAGAGATTCAGAAAGGAGTAGAGCTTTATTCGCCAATGGAGTTTGATGATGAATTCCTAATGAATTATTATGGAATTGATGCTTCGCTGTTAGAAGAATATGTATTTAGCATGTCGGAGGATGCGGCTTCGGCAGAGACGATAGTAGTTATGAAGGCAAAGTCCTCATCGGATGTAGAGAGCTTAAGTGCAAGTCTGCAGGTGGTGGTGGATGAGAAGAGGAATGAGATGGAGAATTATCTGCCTGAGCAGTTTGCCATTGTAGAGAAGGCCGAGGTTGAGACAAAGGATAATTATATCTGGCTCGTTATCTCAGAGAATGAAGATACGATTAAGAAAATAATAGAAGACGGACTAAAGTAATTGGAGGAACATCATGGTATTTAGCAGCATCCCGTTTTTATTTTTCTTTTTACCATTATGTATGATATTGTATTATGCGGTCCCATTTTCAAAGAAAAAATTTTCTTTGAAAAATGGGATTTTGCTTATTTTCAGCCTGGTTTTTTATGCGTGGGGCGAGCCAAGGTATATTAAGCTGATTATCTTTGCAACTTTGGTGGACTATATAAATGGACTACTGATGGAACGCTTTGGAAATACGAAGGGAAAGAGAACCTTTTTCCTCTGTTGTTCGATAACGGTAAATCTGTTGGTCCTTTGCTTTTACAAGTATGCAGATTTTCTGGTAAACAGCATCAATGGTATATTTGATATAAGCCTGCCAACGCTTGGTGTGAAGCTTCCTGTGGGAATTAGCTTTTTCACATTCCAGACGATGAGTTATATCATAGATTTGTATCGTGGTGAGACAAAAGCAGAGCATAATTATTTTGATTATCTTACTTATGTATCCATGTTTCCACAGCTGGTGGCGGGACCGATTGTGCGGTTTGCGGATATTAACGCCGAGCTGCACAAGAGAACGATTACATTTGCAGCATTTGAAAATGGTTTATTCCGCTTCATGCAGGGCTTATTTAAAAAGGTACTGATAGCCAACCAGATAGGCGCATTGTGGGAAGAACTCCGCGTATTGGAGGCGGCAGAGATTTCTGTGGTAGCAGCGTGGATTGGGGCACTGGCGTTTACTTTACAGTTATACTTTGATTTTAGTGCTTATAGTGATATGGCGATAGGTATGGGAGAGATGCTGGGCTTCCATTTTAATGAGAACTTTAATTATCCGCTTTCGTCGGTTTCTGTAACGGATTTCTGGAGAAGATGGCATATTTCCCTGTCTACATGGTTCAGGGATTACATCTATATTCCGCTTGGCGGTAACAGAGTAGGGGTGCCAAGACATTTGCTAAATATGTTTATCGTATGGTTCCTGACAGGACTGTGGCATGGTGCTTCATGGAATTTCGTACTGTGGGGACTGTACTATGGCGTACTGCTGGCACTTGAAAAATATGTGTGGGGTAAGAAATTAGCAAAGCTTCCGAGCATATGTCAGCATTTGTATGCAATACTGATTGTGGTGTTTGGATTTGTTATTTTTACATTTGAGAATGCAGGGGAAATGGCATCCTATATCAGTTCAATGTTTGCTGCGGCGGGTAATCCGTTCTTTACAGCAGATTGTTTGTGGTATGTTGGAAATTATGGCGTGGTTTTACTGGTAGCGTGTATACTGGCATTTCCTGTTTATCCATGGCTTAAGAAAAAGATACAGTTTTTGGGGAACGGTGCGGGTAACGCTTTGTCAGTGGTATCCATGCTTGGATATGTAGCGCTTTTTGCGATGACGGTTGCCTGTCTGGTAAGCGATACTTATAATCCATTTTTGTATTTTAGATTTTAAGGAAAGGCAGGAAAAGTTAGTATGCTACAGAATAAATGGATGCGAACAATTACAGCGGTTGGGCTGACAGGCGCGGTACTTGTTCTGATGATAATATTCTTTTTCCTGCCTAAGCAGGAATATTCGGAGAAGGAGAACCGCTATCTTGCCACATTTCCTGAGTGGAATTGGACGGATGTAAGGAGCGGAGAATATATGGGAGATGTTACTGATTATCTTTCAGACCATTTTCCGTTCAGAGACTTTTTCATGGGCTTAAAGACAGATGCGGAAATGGCTATGGGAAAGCAGGAAATAAATGAGGTATATATTGCAGAGGATGATTATCTGATAGAAGCTTATCAGACGCCTGCGAACACAGAACGTATTGTGGAAACCCTAAAGAATTTTTATGAGAAACTGGATACAGAAAAGCTTGAGGTTAATCTGATGCTGGTGCCGACGGCAAGCTATGTACATGCTGATAAGCTTCCGCAATTTGCACCATCGCTTAGTCAAATGGAAACGGCAGAGATTATCTATGAGCAGACTGGAATTCCTGCCATTGATTGCAGTGACAGACTGTTAGAACAGGCAGATACAGATAGGCTTTTTTACAAGACTGACCACCACTGGACCACTTACGGAGCGTATCAGGGGTATTTGGAATATTGTGAAGTGAAGGGGCTTACGCCTGTAGCGTTAGAGGATTTGTCGGCAGAGACGGTTACCACGGAATTCTATGGAACGATTTATTCCAAGGTGAATGACTATAGCCGCAAGGGCGATGAGATTACGATTTACACCAATCCTACGGACGATTTGACAGTTCGCTATATAGATACGGAGGAAACTTCGGATTCACTTTATAATATGGAATATCTGGAGAAGAAGGACAAATATTCTATGTTTCTTGATAATCTTCACACTTTGATAGAGATTACCAATGAAAATGCCGAGAGTGAGGATGTGTTGGTGCTGATTAAGGACAGCTATGCCAATTCCATGGTGCCTTTTTTGACAACGCATTATCAGAAGATTTATGTGTTTGATACCAGATATTATAAGCAGGGACCATCGAAATTTATTGATGAGCATCCTGAGGTGACGGATGTGTTGCTGCTATATAATATGAATACTTTGGATACGGATACAGGTATTCGAGGAATTTATTAATTGAATGGTTTACAAGTATTGTTGGAATTTTGTATACTAATAGATAAGTAGATTAAATTTATGGAGGTTGGACAAAAGATGGAAGCATTAAAATGTATTGAAACAAGAAGAAGTATTCGTAAATTTAAGGACACAAAGATTTCGCACGAGGTAATGGAGGAAATTGTAAAGGCAGCTTCCTATGCGCCATCGTGGAAGAACACACAGATTGCCCGTTATGTGGTAGTGGAAAGTGAAGCTTTAAAGTCAAAGATTGCCAATGAAGGCGTGCTTGGCTTTGCATATAATACAGGCACAATTGAAAGAGCAGCGGCACTTGTTGTAGTGACAATGATTGGCGGCAGATGCGGCTACGAGAGAGATGGCTCTTATACAACAAGCAAGGAGGACCGTTGGGAGATGTATGATGCAGGAGTGGCATCTCAGACCTTCTGTCTTGCAGCACATGATAAGGGAATTGGTTCGGTTATCATGGGAATTTTTGATGAAAATAAGATTGCAGAGCTGATTGGACTTGAAGAGGGACGCAAGGTTGCTGCATTGATTGCAGTGGGCTATCCTGACGAGGCACCTGAGCTTCCAAAAAGAAAGGAAGTTGCGGAGCTTGTTCGTTTCCTGTAGATTGACTTATGGGAAAAATAAGAATATAATTCTATATTATTTATTAATTGTATGATTATTCTCACGCTAGCGTGTTGGATATAGGCGGAAAGGCTAGGTTATTAAGAAATGAAAAGACTTGAAGATTATGTAAGAACAATTCCAAATTTTCCTGAGGAGGGCATTATGTTCCGCGATGTGACCAGTGTGTTGCAGGATGCGGACGGATTACAGCTTGCTGTGGATACCATGCAGGATATGGTAAAGGATTTGGAGTATGATGTGGTAGTTGGTGCAGAATCAAGAGGCTTTATTTTCGGAACACCGATTGCTTATAATAATCACAAGCCATTTGTACTGATTCGTAAGAAGGGAAAGCTTCCTTGCGAGACAGTGGAGATGGAGTACGATTTGGAATATGGTACTGCGACAATTGAGATGCACAAGGATTCTATTAAGGCTGGACAGAAGGTTCTGGTTGTAGATGACTTGATTGCTACAGGTGGTACTACAGAGGCTATGATTAAGTTGATTGAATCTCTTGGCGGAGAGGTTGTAGGCGTTGTTGTTTTAATGGAGCTTGCAGGCTTGAAGGGAAGAGAGAGGATTAAGGATTACCGTTTGGATGCGGCAATCGTTTATGAGGGTAAGTAATTTTCCACAGATATAGAATTCAATTCTTAATGGTTGGTGGTGCGAACGTGGCAGAGATTAATAATAAGAAAACGGATGTCAGTGCATATGAAGCGTCCTTAATTATAAAGGGCAGTAAGAATGCTTCTGATGATGCGAATGACAGAAGAATTGAATATGTCAAAGAGTTTCAAAGTCCTGAAGATTTATATCAGGACTTGATTCGTCGTGTCAAGAAATATCATCCGTCCGATGATATTACAATGATTCAGAAGGCATATGAGATTGCAAGAGATGCTCATGAGGGGCAGGTTAGAAAGTCAGGAGAGCCGTATATTATTCATCCGCTTTGCGTGGCAATCATACTGGCTGATTTGGAGCTTGATAAGGAAACAATTGTAGCGGGGCTTTTGCATGATGTTGTGGAAGATACTGTTATGACTGAGGCTGAGATTACAGAGCAGTTTGGCGCGGATGTAGCACTTCTGGTAGATGGGGTTACGAAGCTCGAACAGCTCAAATATACAGGGGATGCAGCACCTGACAGAGTGGCAAGCCGTGAGGATATGCAGGCAGAGAATCTTCGTAAGATGTTCCTTGCCATGGCAAAGGATATTCGAGTTATCATTATTAAGCTTGCGGACAGACTGCATAATATGCGTACTCTGAAGCATATGCCGCCTGAGAAGCAGCAGCGTATTGCAAGGGAGACCTTGGATATTTACGCCCCACTGGCTGAAAGACTTGGTATTTCCAAGATTAAGATTGAGTTAGATGACCTGTCTTTGAAATATTTGGAGCATGATGCATATTATGATTTGGTGGAGAAGATTTCGCTTCGTAAGAGTGCCAGAGAAAAGTTCGTGCAGGATATTGTAGACGAGGTAAGTGAGCATATTTCCAATGCGGGAATTGAAGCTCAGATAGATGGACGTGTAAAGCATTTCTTTAGTATATATAAGAAGATGAAGAATCAGAACAAGACCATAGACCAGATTTATGACTTGTTTGCGGTTCGTATTATTGTGGATTCAGTGAAGGACTGTTATGCGGCACTTGGTGTGATTCATGAGATGTATAAGCCGATGCCTGGGCGTTTTAAGGATTATATTGCGATGCCTAAGACCAATATGTATCAGTCACTTCATACGACTTTGATTGGTTCATCAGGAACACCGTTTGAGATTCAGATTAGAACCTTTGAGATGCATAAGGTAGCAGAGTATGGTATTGCTGCCCATTGGAAGTATAAGGAGAATAGTGACGGTAAGGTATCTGCAGGAGGAGAAGAGGAGAAGCTTGCATGGCTTTCTCAGATTCTGGAATGGCAGAAGGATATGGATAACAGAGAGTTCTTAAAGCTTTTAAAGAGCGATTTGGACTTATTCTCTGACCATGTTTATTGCTTTACACCGTCAGGTGATGTGAAGAACCTGCCAGCAGGCTCGACACCGATTGATTTTGCTTACAGTATTCATAGTGCTGTTGGTAATAAGATGATTGGCGCAAGAGTAAATGGCAAGTTAGTAACGATTGATTATCAGATTAATAACGGCGATTGTATTGAGATTCTGACTTCTCAGAATTCCAAGGGACCAAGCCGTGACTGGTTGAATATTGTAAAGTCTTCGCAGGCTAAGAATAAGATTAACCAGTGGTTTAAGAGTGAATATAAGGAAGATAATGTAGTAAAGGGTAGAGAATTACTGCATGCTTACTGTAAGACGAAGAGTATTAACACATCGGATATTTTTAAGCCTGAGTATGAGAGTGCGATTCAGCGCAAGTATGGCTTTAGAGACTGGGATGCCGTATTAGCGGCAATTGGTCATGGCGCATTAAAGGAAGGCGCGGTTATTAACCGTATGCTTGAGCTTTATCAAAGAGACCATAAGAAGCCTGTATCAGACGAAGAGCTTTTAGCATCTATTCAGGAGAGTTCCATGAATAAGCCGATGAAGGCGAAAGCGAAGACTGGTATTACAGTTAAGGGCATTCATGATGTGGCAGTTAGATTTTCAAGATGCTGTGCGCCTGTTCCTGGAGATGAGATTGTTGGCTTTGTAACCAGAGGCCGAGGTGTTTCTATTCATAGAACAGACTGTATTAATATCTTGAATCTTTCAGATATTGAAAGAGACCGTTTGATAGATGCAGAGTGGCAGCATGATGCATTAGAAGCTACTTCCGAGAAGTTCCTTGCAGAAATCGTTATTTATGCGACAAACCGTAGCGGTTTACTTGCGGATGTGTCTAAGGCATTGACAGAGAAGAATGTTGATATTCAGTCTGTGCATACCCGTACCAGTAAGCAGGGCATGGCAACGATGGTAATGACCTTTGAAATCAGAGGTCGTGAGGAGTTGAATTCTATCATTGCCAAGATTAGAGGAATAGATAGTGTAGTCGACATTGAAAGGACAACAGGTTAATGAGTGATATTAAGATAAAGAGACGTGTGTTGAGTGCTTGTGATACGAACTGTTACTATGTGTATCGTGAGGGTGTAGATGAGATTGTAGTCATTGACCCAGGCGATGCAGGTGTAATAGTTTATGATGATGTGAAGAGTCTTGGCTTTGAGCGTGTTGCAGGTATTTTGTTGACACATGGTCATGGTGACCATACAGGCGGAGCAAAGAAGCTTCAGGAGCTGAGCGGAGCAAAGATTTATGCCCATGCTGAGGAGGCAGACATTTTGCAGGATGCCGCGAAGAATCTTTCAGGATGGTTTGGAGAGCCTTATGGCTTTGATGCGGATGTATATTTGCAGGACGGTGAGGAGTTTGATATGGCTGGGATTCACTTTAAGGTGATTCATACGCCAGGACATACCAAGGGAGGCTGCTGCTATTATGCAGAGGCTGACGGATGTCTTTTCTGCGGCGATACGATATTTAATTGCTCTGTAGGCAGAACGGACTTCTATTCTGGCTCGATGTCACAGCTTGCAAGGTCAATTCGTGAGAAGATTCTTACCTTACCTGGAGATACGAAGCTTTACTCAGGTCATGGCGAGAAGACGACAGTAGCATATGAGGAACAGTACAATCCGTGTTTATAACACGGATTGTTGTGTGTATGGCGGTTGGGCGTTGAAGAAGTAAGCAACGGCGAAGCTCGCTAGATTTGTTTTGGCTGGATTTTAGAGGTTGTGATGGTGAAATACGGCGGAAATGAGAGATAAGGTCGAAAATATCCGTATCCTAGATTGGTAGGGGAATTTGGATTTGAAAAAGGATAAAAAGAAATGAGTGCGATAGTAAGATATGTAATAAAAATGATGCCATATATGATGCTAGCAATTCCTGCATATCTAATAATAAGGACTATCTTTGTAAAAGTGAAAAAGATAAAAGTAAATTGGTATCGTGAAATAGTAATGTTTGCTTTTGCTGTTTTTGTAGTAGGTTTAGCTTCTCAAACAATTATTCCGAAAATTGAGATTGGTGAGAATGGTTTTGCTATAGCTCAAAATGGTATTCACGAAACAAACTTAATACCATTTAGAGTGTTTGTTGAAACTTATAACGAAGTCTTTGTGAATGGACATGTAACTTACTTTTTGATTAACATTTTAGGCAATATTATTTTATTTATGCCGTTTGGTCTGGTTATTCCATTACTATGGAAGGTATCTTGTAAAAGAACACTTGTTATAGGATTTTGTACTTCGCTATTTATTGAAGTAAGCCAGATGTTTTTGAAAAGAGTAACTGATATAGACGATTTGATGTTGAACACTATGGGTGTATTATTAGGTGTGATGGTATATAGTTTATTAAAGAGATGTTGTAAAACATTGATAGGAAAATTCGAAACATTTTCTGAACCTGTGTGATGAGGCAGTTGTATGTGGAAAATAGATTGATAAACTTGAAGCTGAGAAAGAGATGAGGGTATATGAAATCAGAAAAGAAAAGTTTACTTTTGGTGATTATCGTAAGCTACATAGTGTTCACGACAGGATGGTATTTGCGGGAAACATATATTGATTTATCGTATTTGAATCCTTATCTGGAAGCATGTATAAATTTTGTAATCTATGGATTGTGGTGGAGTGGTTTTGCATTTTTATTGATTCAATGCTTTGGGAAGAAACATAATTGGAATTTGAAAGAAATTCTTACGAAAAAACCTCATGGAAAAACTTTGTTAATTGCAATACCAACTATTCTAATCTACTATTTCATCTGTTGGGCAGTTGTTGGGTTTCAGTTTTCTTTTGAGATGAATTGGCTGGATTATTTGTTGACGGTTGTTGGAGTAGGTATTTTTGAGGAAAGTGTTTTTCGAGGCTGGTTTTTTAATGCTTGGAGTATGATTGTAAAGGAGAAGTATGCAAATATAATATCTGCTACGATGTTTGTATTTATACATTATCCAAGGTGGTTTCAGTTAGAGAGAACAATGGGCGATATTGTTTATGGAAGTGTGTATGTATTTATATTAGGGGTACTGTTTGGTATGATATTTCGAAAGAATCGTTCTATTTGGACGTCGGCAATATTACATTCCGTGTGGGATGCGTTAGGGTTCTTGATTTGATTTTTAAATACGTTAATGTGAGGAAATCTAAGTGAAAAAAGATAATAAAAAAGCAAACGATGGGCGTATTATTGGGCGTTTTTATCGGGGCCATTCGAGTGCTACTCGTGTACATATGGTGAATAAAAAGGTACAAAAGATGGCAATTGAACGGAGGTTTATTGTATGTTTGATAAAATATCATTCCCAGAACATGAATATGAATCAATCCAAAATTATTTAAATAAGCTGGGATATTGCTATACCACGAGGGTATATAAAGAAATTGGCAAATATAAAGTTGGGGAATTATATACTGCCCCATGGGGTGATGTGCTGAAAATAGATGAAGTTAAAACATACTGGAAAGTATCAGAACGTCCTTTCTATAATGAAATGAGTGATGATGAAAAGATAGAAATCTGTAAATATTCTGAAGACATGGGACTGCCATATGAATTTATAAAGTTTTCAAAAAGTACAGCATGATTATATTTGGGCAACGATAAGTTCCGATTAATGCATGCGAAGAGAGAGGTTTTTTGTCTTACTTATGATAAAATGTCAGAGTGATGAAAGAAATACGGAGGAAATAAGGCATAAGGTCGAAAATATCCGTATTTTGCATTGGTGAAGATGGGCGA
Source organism: Lachnospiraceae bacterium (assembly GCA_017467805.1). Lineage (GTDB taxonomy): Bacteria > Bacillota > Clostridia > Lachnospirales > Lachnospiraceae > COE1. The sequence goes on along the minus strand of JAFUKJ010000078.1, from coordinate 3,691 downwards.
ATACGGCGGAAATGGGGCATAAGGTCGAAAATATCCGTATTTTGCATTGGTGAAGATGGGCGAATACGGCGGAAATGCGGTATATGGTTGAAAATATCCGTATTTTGCATTGGCGGACAGAATAGAATACGGCGGAAATGAGGTATAAGGTCGAAAATATCCGTATTTTGCATTGAAGGACAAAATAAAATACGGAGGAAATGAGACATATGCTCGAAAATATCCGTATTTTGCATTGAAGGACAAAATAAAATACGGCGGAAATGGGGCATATGGTTGAAAATATCCGTATTTTGTATTGACAGGGACGGGCGAATACGGCGGAAATGAGGCATATGCTTGGAAATATCCGTATTTTAGAATTGAGTGATTTGAAAAGTAAGAGATGTTTCTTGATTGTTATAACAAATTTAAACTTTTGAGGGAGACTATGAATTTTAGAATTGAAAAAATTAATATAACGAACTACTCTTTATTCGATGATATGGTGTTTTGGCGAGAAAATGGATTTGAACGCAAACCTTCACAAACGCCAGTTTCAGATCAAATGAAAAAAGAATTAGCCAATCCTAATCTGTATGTTTATGCGGTCATGGTAGAAAGCCGATATGTTGGCTGGATTTCTCTGATTTATATTCCTAAAGTTGGAAGTAGATGGAATGGACATGGTCATATTTACGTAGATGAGTTATGGGTTGAGCAGAATTTCCGTGGCAGAGGATTTGCAGAAGCCTTGATGAGAAAAGCAGAGGATTTGAGAATAGAATTAGAAGCAACGGGTATTCGATTATATGTGAATGTGAATAACCCAATAGCGAAGAAACTATATGAGCATTGTGGCTATCTAGAAGATGGTCAGGCTTATTTTATGGAGAAATAACGGTGAAAACATTATATTTAATCGGTGGAACAATGGGCGTTGGCAAAACAACGGTGAGCCAACAGTTAAAGCGAGATTTGCCCAGTAGTGTTTTTCTTGATGGCGACTGGTGCTGGGATGCGAGCCCGTTCCAAGTAACTGAAGAGACAAAGACAATGGTAACAGATAATATTTGCTACTTGCTCAATAATTTTTTACATTGTTCGGCTTATAAGAATATTATTTTTTGTTGGGTAATGCATCAACAGTCTGTTATTGATTCTATCGTTGAAAAACTGGACATTAAAAACTGTGATGTAAAATGCATTTCACTCACTACAAATGAAATAGATTTGCGCGAGAGATTAACAGCAGATGTGGATAAGGGTATTCGTTCTGTGGATATTATTGATAGAAGTATAGCAAGAATACCGCTGTATCAGGCCCTCAACACTATTAAAATTGATACCAGTAGCAAAACTGTTCAAATGATTGCTGACGAAATAGCGCAGTTATGATGACTATCAAATCCCATTTGTGGAGGTAATGCGAAATGTTTCTTTATCATTATTATGATAAGAGTATTGGGCCGTTTAAAAATTTGTCGGAACTATCCGCAGAAGAAGCAAATAGAGTGCTTCGAGAAATAGCAATTACGAAGCCTAATGTGCAATGCGCTAAAAGAAGTATAGATTATATGCAGGCAAGGACTTATTATGAAAATATATTGAGGAATGAGTTCAAAAGAAAGGGCGGATTGATTTGCAGGCAAGTACCGCACTATATGGTGGTAGAACATAGTCCATGGTTAAGTACTTGGTATAAAAATAGTTCATATATAAAAATACCTATTGAAAAGTTTGATATAAGAACAGTATCCTTTACATATGGAGATTCGCATCCAACTTTTAGTGATAGAGTAAATGATGGAAAAGAATATCGTAAGAAACTATATATGTATGATGAAATATTAGATATTATAGAAAAGTATGGATTACCACAGGATTGGAATGATGATGGTAGATATGGGCCAGAAAGATATATTGAAGCACATATCTGGAGTGATGATGTTATAAATGAATATCTGGTAAAGTAATAACAGCTATAAATACAGCAACAGAAAGGAAATATATGATTAAAGTTTTTACAAATAACGAGAAATTTCAATATGATTTACATTCGCTGATTAAGGCGTTCTATCCTGAAAAGGATGTGAAGGTGTTTGACATGGAGCATGCACAGGAAGAGGTAGGCTCATATGTGAAGGTATTGCTTGCAGAGCAGAGCATGAAGGTAGAGTTACAGGTGGATCACTCTGAAAAAGCAGAGTATACATGTGAATTTACCTCCGAGCAGGTAAAGGGCGCGGACGAAGCTACAGGCGTTGCCTTATATAAGAATGCCTGCAAACTGGAGTTATATCATATCTTGTGTGAGTATACAGGAAAGAAGCTTCCTTGGGGAAATCTTACAGGTATTAGACCAACTAAGCTTCCAATGAGCATGCTGGATGAAGGTATGACAGATGAGGAGATTATCGCAAAGCTGCAAGCGACTCATGCAGTGAGCGATGAGAAGGCGTTACTTAGCCTTGATATTGCAAAGCGTGAGAAGGCGTTATTAGATACTATTCATTATAAGGATGGTTATAGTTTATATATTGGTATTCCTTTCTGCCCGACAACATGCTTGTATTGTTCTTTTACATCTTATCCGATTGTATTATGGAAGAAGAGAATGCAGGAGTATTTAGAGGCTGTTAATAAAGAGATTCAGTATGTATCAGAAGCTTATAAGGATAAGATTTTGGATACCGTATATATTGGTGGCGGAACACCAACTACATTAGAGGCAGAGGAGCTTGACTGGCTGATTACAAAGCTCAAAGCGGCATTTGACTGGAGCCAGGTGAAGGAATTCACAGTAGAAGCAGGTCGTGCAGACAGTATCACAAGAGAGAAGCTTGAAGTGCTGAAGAAGCACGATGTAACCAGAATCTCAGTGAATCCACAGACGATGAAGGACGAGACTTTGAAGCTTATCGGCAGACAGCATAATGTAGAGCAAGTGAAGAATGCATTTGCTTTAGCTCGTGAGGTGGGCTTTGACAATATTAATATGGATATTATTCTTGGACTTCCGGGAGAAATGGAAGAGGATGTAACCAATACGATTGAAGAGATTAAGAAGCTTGATCCTGACAGCTTGACAGTACATTCGCTTGCGATTAAAAGAGCATCAAAGCTGAGCCAGTGGATAGAGACCAATGGCATTGCGACCTTGAATAATACAGATACTACGATGGAGATTGCGGCAGCAGGAGCAGAGGCGCTTGATATGAAGCCATATTATCTCTATAGACAGAAGAATATGTCTGGTAACTTCGAGAATGTAGGCTATGCAAGAGAAGGCAAGTTTGGTATTTACAATATCCTTATTATGGAAGAGAAACAGACTATCGTGGCATTGGGAGCAGGTGCATCCACCAAAGCGGTATATCCGGACGGAAGGATTGAACGTTGCGAAAATGTCAAAGATGTCAATAATTAAATAGCCAGAATTGACGAAATGATTGAGCGAAAAAGGAGCTTTTTTAAAGACTTCGATTTCTGAAACAGTACATCAAAAATGGGTTAGTACATCAATAGTACATCAAAAAAATACCCAATAGTACCGAATAACACATGACGATGTATTCAAATAACCTAATAACTACGCCTTAAAGGACGAATTCATTTTTTACAAATGGGTTTGTCCTTTTTGTTATAGTCAAAAAATTATTAGGAGGAACTGCAAATGAACAGTACAGCGTTAGGTGCAACAGCCGAGAAT
>JAFUKJ010000077.1 GCA_017467805.1 Lachnospiraceae bacterium | reverse complement strand
GTCTATTGGAATGACGGGTAAGCAGTTAAAGAAAATGCTTGTATATGAAGGTTTATTCTATGCGCTTGGAAGTCTTGCATTTGCATTTGCTTTGATTTTGTTGCTTAGTCCAATGGTTTCCAATGTGCTAGAGAGTATGTTCTGGTTTTATGATTACCAGTTTATTGTGTGGCCAATTTTGGCTTTGGCGCCTATCTTTGTATTACTAGGTTGGGCGATTCCAAGATTAGTATATCGAGTGGTTGAGAAGATGACACTTGTAGAACGTTTGCGAGAAGTAGAGAATTAAAATACAGCCGACACAACATCTTAAGGATTGCTGTGTCGGCTGTTTATTACTTCGGAGCCAGTTTCTTCTGCCCATAGTAAAGAATACCGATGGCACCAGGACCTGCGTGAGTACCGATACTTGGGCTAATATCGTTAATGATAATATCAGCTGCATTAAGTTCCTCTTTAAGCATTTCTGCCAAAGCCTTGGCATCACTAAGGCAGTTACCATGTACGACACCAATTGGTAATTTCAAATCAGTGCTTTCATCACGAGTTGCTTTCACACGGTCTACCAAGGTGCGAAGTGATTTCTTGCGCCCACGGGCAGTTCCGTCAGAGGAGAGTCCTCCTGCATTATTCACATAAAGGAATGGCTTCATGTTCAAGGCACTTCCCACGATAGCGGTAGCCTTGCTGACACGTCCGCCCCTTTGCAGGTGGAACAAGTCATCTACAGTAAACTGCACATTAATATTATGCTTCATGTTTTCAAGCTTCTCTACAATTTCATCATAGGAAGCACCGCTTTCTTTTAAGCTGTTTGCGTAAATGACTAGGATGGATTCGCCAAGCGATACATTCAAGGAGTCAATTACGGTAATTCTTGCATTTTTATATTCTTCCAGTAATTCATTTGCTACCATACAGACATTGTTATAGCTTCCGCTTAGCGCCGAGGAAAAGGCAATATGAATGATATCACAGCCTTTATCAAGGATTGCGCGAAACTTTTCCTCGATAACAGCAGGATTATTTGCCTGAGACTGAGGAAGCTCGCCGTTCTTCATGCGCTCATAGAACTCCTTTGGAGCCATATTCAATTCGTCACCATATACTGTATTTCCAAAGGAATAGTACTGTGGAATAATCGTTGTGTCCAGCTTTACAACATATTCCTGTGGTAAATCGGAATTAGAGTCGGTAGTAATGTAAAAATTTCTCATAGGTTGCTCCCCTTATTATGATTATTATATTGTTGTTACAAAAAGTGTCGTTTATTTGCAATAAATTGGCAGTGTAAATATTAAACCATTATAACACAGAGGTATATTTATTAATATGTTATAAAATAACTAATAATGGTAGAAAATTATTGTGCAATAAGTTAGAATGAAGATAGGGTGACATAATATTTGAAATGCTTTAGCGATAAGATAGTGGCTAATAAAACCCCTCAAAATGAGGGAAAAACTATTGAAAAACCGCTCAAAATGAGGGTATACTATATATAAAAGTAATATAGTATTTGTTTGGAAAGTGAGAGATGTGCGATGAAAAATAGGAGGTTTGCATTTGCCAGTGAGATATTACCAGAAGATGTAAAACGTATTCGCAAAAAGATGTCCTTGACGCAGGCAGCATTTGCCAAAATGCTTAATGTCTCAGTAAAAACTGTGGAGAGATGGGAAAATGATGGACAGCCGATAACAGGACCTGTTGTAACATTGCTAAAAATTTTAGATGAATATCCTGAAATTAGAGAAGAATTTGAGATTCCACCAAGATATTTCCCAATGAGACTGTGGTATATGTGCAAGAATGAGGTATGCACAGTGATAGAAGTGAATGAGAGAGAAAAGCGTGTTCATATATTTAATTATACCAGGGATAATATGAAGCGGGCATTTGGAAAGATAGAGCGCCCGACCTATGAACAATATGAAGATTTTTTGGAATCAAGATGCTTTCCAAGAACAAGAGATAAGATGAAAATAGCCTTACAGGAACTGGATTTACCATTTTATGAGCCATTGATGATTATTGAGAAGACGGCGGGAAGAATGGCAGAGGATGATTTTTGGATAAAAATTGAGAGGTGAGGATTGTTATGATTCAGTTGAATGAGAATGATATACGTCAATATGACAGGCAATCATCTAAGGGGAATCAGTTAAAATGGTTCTTCGATAATCGTTGGTATAAGGCAGATTATACAGGCTACGAAGGATTGACGGAGTATGTGGTGTCGAAGCTTTTGCAGTATACTGATTTGATAGAAAATGAATATATTATGTATCAGACTGAGGAGATAAATTACAAATACTTGAATTACAAAGGTTGCAGTAGCAAAGATTTTTTGCCACAAGGTTGGCAACTGATTACGCTTGAAAGATTGTTTCAGAATACCTATGGAGAGAGCTTGAATAAAGCTTTGTATCGTATCGAAAAATATGAGAATCGAATTCAATTTCTTGTGGAACAGACGATACGAATTACGGGGCTTGATAAGTTTGGTAAATATATGAGCAAGCTTTTGACGGTAGATGCTTTCTTTCTAAATGAGGATAGACATACACACAATATTGCAGTACTGATGAATGCAGATGGTCAATATAAATATTGTCCTATTTTTGATAATGGAGCGGCTTTATTATCGGATACAACGCTGGATTATCCTATGCAGGTACCTATTGCTGAACTAATACCAACAGTACATTCAAAGACCTTTTGTACAAGCTTTGATGAACAGTTAGATATTGTAGAGAAAATGTATGGACAACATATTGCTTTTAAATTTGGAGAGAAAGAGATTGAAAAAGTTTTGGAAGAAGAGCTATATTATTCAGATGAAATTAAGAATCGGGTAATGGAGATTTTGCTGGAACAGAGACGAAAGTACAGATATTTATTTAAATAATATAGCAAGGTGGGGAAGACGATGGTTAAGACATATCATGTATCAAAATCAGGAAATGACAGGAATACGGGAATGGCAGAAAGTCCGTTCCTGACAATACAAAGAGCTGCAGAGGCAGCAAACGTAGGAGATACGGTTATCGTCCATGAGGGCGAGTATCGCGAGTGGGTAAAGCCGCGTTTGGGCGGAAGGAGCCACACACAGAGAATTACATATATGGCAGCAGAGGGGGAGCATGTAGTTATCAAAGGCTCAGAGCAGATAACAGACTGGGAGCCTGTAGAAGGAACTGTATGGAAAGCAGTGATTCTGAATGAACTATTTGGTGATTATAATCCATTTGCAATTCCGTTGACTGGGGATTGGGTGGTAGAACCATATGACAATCCCGTGCATTTGGGAGATGTTTATCTGAATGGTAAGTCATTTTATGAGGCACAGGATTTGAATGGGGTATTACATCCGCAGAGACTTGAGGTATCACCGAATCCAACGTGGCGCAGACGAGAGGAGAAGCTATTAGAACCTGAGAGAAGTGTGTATCGTTGGTATGCCGAAGTGTTTGAAGAAACGACAGTAGTTTATGCCAATTTTCATGAGTACAATCCGAATCAGGAGCTGGTAGAGGTAAATGTCAGAAGGTCATGCTTCTATCCTGAGAAGACAGGCATTGACTATATTACTGTAAGAGGCTTTGAAATGGCACAGGCAGCGTCACCATGGGCGCCGCCAACAGCAGACCAGCCAGGGCTTCTTGGACCGAATTGGAGTAAGGGCTGGATTATTGAGAATAATCGAATCCATGATGCGAAATGTGTAGGTATCAGTCTGGGCAAGGAGGCTTCCACAGGCGATAATGCTTATACAAAGTGGAATATCAAGCCAGGCTATCAGACGCAGATGGAAGCGGTATTCAGAGCTTTATATATTGGCTGGAGCAAGGAGACGATAGGCTCACATATTGTAAGAAATAATGTGATTCATGATTGTGGTCAGGCTGGAATAGTTGGACATATGGGATGCGTCTTTAGTGAGATTTATGATAACGAGATTTATGCGATTAGTAAGAAGCATGAGTTCTATGGTCATGAGCTTGGCGGTATCAAGCTTCATGCGGCGATAGATGTGCAGATTCGCCATAATTATATACATGATTGTTCACTGGGACTTTGGCTTGACTGGCAGGCGCAGGGAACGCGTGTCAGCCGCAATATTTTTACAGATAATAATAGAGACTTATTTATAGAAGTAACGCATGGACCGTGTCTTGTTGATAATAATATCTTTGCTGATGCTTTTGCTTTGGTTAATGCAGCACAGGGAACGGCGTATGTACATAATCTGGTTTGCGGTTTTATGCAGCATTATGGTGTGCTGAATCGCGCAACACCGTATCATTTTCCGCATTCAACCCAGCCTCTTGGTACTACCTGTGTCTATGGAAATGATGACCGTTGGTATCAGAATATCTTTGTGGGAGGTACTGAGGAAGAGGAGCATTATGGAACTGCTGACTATGATGGCGCACCGACTTCGTTAGATGAATATGTAGAGCGTGTTAAGGCAAATGGTCACGGCGATGTACAGCTTTTCATGAAGGAGCGTCAGCCAGTGTATATTAATAGTAATGCGTACTTTAATGGTGCCAAGGCTTTTGACAGGGAGGAGGAGAAGCTGGTGTCAGAGGTTAGCTTGGACGTGAGCTTTAGCAAAGAAACAGATGGCTTGTATATGGAGTTTACTTTGCCTGAAGAAGCTTTTAAGATTACCACACAGATTATGACGACAAAGCTTCTTGCCGAGACCAGATTGACAGAAGAACATTATGAGAATCCTGATGGTTCTTCACTGGCAGTGGATTTTGACTTGAACGGAGAAACTCGTAGTAAGAAGCCAGTGGTTGGTCCATTAGAAGGATTAAAGCCAGGCAAGAACAGAGTGAAGATATGGGAAAGATAATTAAAAGAATAATAATTGTGATATCGGCAGTTCAGGGAATTGAAGCTGCCGATTTGTGAAGGAGGGGGAACAGATGTGTCCGTATTGTAATGGAGAGATGGAGCGAGGCGTGATTTACAGTGATAGACATGCACTGAAGTGGATAGCCGAGAAGGATGATAAGGGTGCTATATTTTCGCCTGTCGCGAAGGGGCTTAAGTTAACTAATCTTGAGAAAGACTATGTTGATGCGCTTTATTGTAAGGCATGTAGTAAGATAGTCATTGATTTGAAGACAGAGTAGAAAATAGTTGGTAGGAAACGAAAAGGTCGCAAATTGCGGCCTTTTATGTTATGAAAAATATTCTTAGAGAAAAGTTTATAAAAGGGATTAGTTACTAAATATTTCTCTTTGATACTATTTAAGGAGAGTCGTTTTTCTCTTTGCTAAATTTTAATTTAACTGGCTAATGAAAGACATTCTGCCCTGTTCTTTCATATCAGCCAAGCAAAGCTTGCGGTACATATTTATCCTATACACAGGTGCTTTAACTCATGATTTCGTTCTTATATTTGTATATTGATAATGCCTGCGAGGTACTGTAACGAAAATCCTGTCGTGGTACCTCGAATCTAGGTATTTTATATCCATTTAATAAGATTTTTAGGTACAG
>JAFUKJ010000076.1 GCA_017467805.1 Lachnospiraceae bacterium | reverse complement strand
CTCTGGGCTGTGATTATCAGCAGGGATTCTATTATTCGAGGCCGCTGCCTGTAGATGAGTTTTTGGAGTTCTTGAGTAAATATAATAAGTAAGATTTGTTTGACAATACATAATGCCTAAACTATAATAAAAGTGCTGGTTTGCGCCAGCACTTTATTTGTTATGGCGACGAGGAAAATGGCATCGTGCTTGCATGAATGACATTTGCCGACCGCTAATCAGAGCGAGATTTGTAAATCTCGTCTCTGTTTGCAATAAAAACAAGCCACAGTCATAGAAGGATTGCGGACAATATATGATATACGGAGGAAGTAACGTGAATAATTACGGAGTAAACGAGTTAAGAAGAATGTTCCTTGATTTCTTTGAAAGCAAAGAGCATTTGGCAATGAAGAGCTTTTCTTTAGTGCCACACAATGATAACAGCTTATTGATTATCAATTCAGGTATGGCACCTTTAAAGCCATATTTTACAGGACAGGAGATTCCACCAAGACGTAGAGTAACTACCTGCCAGAAGTGTGTTAGAACAGGAGATATTGAGAATGTTGGTAAGACAGCAAGACATCTTACTTTCTTTGAGATGCTTGGTAACTTCTCTTTTGGTGATTACTTCAAGCATGAGTCATTGGCATGGAGCTGGGAGTTCCTTACAAAGGTTGTAGGACTTGAGGCAGATAGATTATATCCTTCTATTTACTGTGAGGATGATGAGGCATTTGATATCTGGGTAAATGAGATTGGTGTTCCTGCTGAGAAGATTACACGTTTTTACCGTGACCCTGAGACAGGTGAGTGTGATAACTTCTGGGAGCATGGTGCAGGTCCTTGTGGTCCATGTTCAGAGATTTACTATGACAGAGGTATTAAGTATGGCTGTGGTAAGCCTGATTGTAAGGTGGGCTGCGAGTGTGACCGTTTCATAGAGGTATGGAATAACGTATTTACACAGTTTGACGGCGATGGCAAGGGCAATTACGCAGAGCTTGAGCAGAAGAATATTGATACAGGTATGGGTCTTGAGAGACTTGCAGTAGTAGTTCAGGATGTAGATACTGTATTTGACATTAATACAATGAAGGCAATCCGCGATAAGATTTGTGAGGTTGCAGGTGTTGAGTATCAGAAGGATGAGAAGACAGATGTATCTGTAAGATTGATTACAGACCATATGCGTTCATCTACATTTATGATTTCAGACGGTATCCTTCCATCTAACGAGGGAAGAGGATATGTCTTAAGAAGATTAATCAGACGTGTTGCAAGACATGGAAGATTATTAGGTATCGAGGGCAAGTTCCTTACAAAGATTGCAGAGACTGTTATTGCTGAGTGTAAGGATGGTTACCCAGAGCTTTTCGAGAAGAAGGACTTCATCTTCAATGTACTTGTACAGGAAGAGGACAAGTTCAGCAAGACTATCGACCAGGGACTTAGCATCCTTGCAGATATGGAGGATGAGCTTGTTAAGGCAGGCTCTAAGGTGCTTGCTGGCGCAGATGCATTTAAGTTATATGATACCTACGGATTCCCGATTGATTTGACAATTGAAATCTTAGAGGAGAAGGGCTTAGGCGTTGATATGGAAGGTTTCCAGGCTGCTATGAAGGAGCAGAAGGAGACAGCGCGTAAGGCACGTAAGGTTACTAACTACATGGGAGCAGATGTGACTGTATATGAGTCTATTGACCCAAGCATTACATCTAAGTTTGTTGGCTATGACAGATTAACACATACTTCTAAGGTTACTGTATTAACTACAGAGGATGAGATTGTTGGCGCTTTAACAGATGGTCAGACAGGTACAATTATTGTAGAGGAAACTCCATTCTACGCTACTATGGGTGGACAGGAGGCAGATACAGGTGTTATTACAGTTGGAGATGCTGAGTTTGAAGTTAAGGATACGATTAAACTCTTAGGTGGTAAGGTAGGACACGTTGGTGTTGTTACTAAGGGTATGATTAAGGAAGGCGATGTTGTAACACTTACAGTTGATGAGACTAGAAGAGCAGATACATGTAAGAATCATAGTGCAACTCACCTTTTACAGAAGGCATTAAGAACTGTACTTGGAAGCCATGTAGAGCAGGCTGGTTCTTTGGTAAATGGAGACAGATTAAGATTCGACTTTACACATTTCCAGGCTATGACAGCTGAGGAGATTGCTAAGGCAGAACAGATGGTAATTGAGCAGATTGCAAAGAATATCACTGTTGATACACAGGAGATGTCTTTGGATGAGGCTAAGAAGACTGGTGCTATGGCGTTATTCGGTGAGAAGTACGGCGAGAAGGTTCGCGTTGTTAAGATGGGAGATTTCTCTACTGAATTATGTGGTGGTACTCATGTTGCAAATACAGGCGCTATTATGGCATTCAAGATTGTATCTGAGAGCGGTGTTGCAGCTGGTGTCAGAAGAATCGAAGCTTTAACAGGTAATGGCGTATTTAACTACTATAAAGATTTAGAGGCTACTATCGAGAAGAGTGCAAAGATTGTTAAGACAACTCCTGCTTCTTTAACTGAGAAGCTTGAAAGCTTAATGGCAGAGATGAAGGCACTTCAGAGTGAGAATGAGTCTTTGAAGAGTAAGGCAGCTAAGGAAGCTCTTGGTGATGTTATGAATCAGGTAACAGAGGTTAAGGGTGTGAAGCTTCTTGCAGCTAAGGTATCAGGCGTTGATATGAATGGCTTAAGAGACTTAGGTGACCAGCTTAAGGATAAGCTTGGCGATGGTGTTGTAGTACTTGTATCAGATGCTGACGGCAAGGTTAATATGATAGCTATGGCAACAGACGCAGCTATGTCTAAGGGTGCTCATGCAGGTAATCTGATTAAGGGAATTGCAGCACTTGTAGGCGGTGGCGGCGGCGGACGTCCAAACATGGCACAGGCAGGTGGTAAGAATCCTGCTGGTATCGATGCAGCAATCGCTGAGGTAGCTAAGGTATTAGAGGGACAGATTCAGTAGTTGGAATAAGTTTTGTAAAAAACGAAAAAAATTCCAAAAAAACTGTTGACGTATTCTTTATATATGCTATAATCTTAGATGTGCAATTAAAAATATACCCGAACAGTCTGGCACACAATATATGGACTGGAGGGAGGTTAGGTGTGATAGCATGTCAAATGTAATCGTAAAAGAAAACGAGACTTTAGATAGCGCATTACGCAGATTCAAGAGAAGCTGTGCTAAGGCAGGAATTCAGCAGGAGATTCGTAAGAGAGAACATTACGAGAAGCCAAGCGTAAAGCGTAAGAAGAAATCTGAAGCAGCTAGAAAGCGTAAATATAACTAATTAATAGTTAGAAATCCCTGACGTATGTCAGGGATTTTTTTTGCGCGTAGTATAAGCCATGCATGAAAACATAAAATCACTTGCTGGGAGTTTACTCACAAGCAAGTGATTTTATGTTTTCATATACGGCGCCGCCGCGTCATTCGTAGGCTTTGCCTACGAATGACGGCATGGCTTGTGCTCATGAAATAACTCGATTACGTCCTTTTTCTTTTCCTTTATATAAGTTTTCATCAGCCTGTTTTACCATATCGGCAATACTGCAATGATTTGTATGGAAAGATAGACCAATTGTAACTGTACAATGAATCTTGTTATCTCCACAAAGGATGATTGCATCGTCTATTTCCTGACGAATACTTTCAAATTCCTTGAAGATTTCAGAATCTGTTTCTTTGTATTTACGATAAAAAATAAGAAATTCTTCTCCACCCCAGCGACATGCGTGGAAGCTGTTGTTTTGGGCGTGCTTTTCCAGAAAAATATTTGCAATGGAAATAAGGACTTCATCGCCAACATCATGCCCGTAGGTGTCGTTGATTTGTTTGAAGTGGTCGATGTCAATCATGGCTATACACATGTTGTATGGATTTCTCGAAAACTCTTCATTGGCAGAGTGCAGCAATTCTTGCATACGCCTCCTATTGCGAAGACTTGTCAAAGGGTCGCGGTTAGCGGTATCAATGAGTGCCTTTTCAAGATGAAATACAGTTTTGCTGTATATTGCCAAATAGGAAATTACAAAAACAAATGTGATTGCTGCATTAGAAAAATGGAAAATTAGTGCCATATTTTTATCGGGCAATGAGTACAACGGTGCGTGAGTATAGGTCCATATTCTTAATGCGAAATAAGTAAGGATATTAAGTATAAGAATACATATTGTGGATTTTTTTATCTTATGGTACTTATTGACGTAATAATCACAGAAAAATACCGCAACCATAAAACTGAAGCAGTATAGCTGGAAACCGTAGTCCCATCCGAAACTGAGAGTTGCCAATAGTACAAACGTAAATATTTCTAAGAAAATGGTTGAGATAAATAAGTAGGCCTTGTTTTTATGCAGGATAAAATAAGTAATAATATATGTTGCTATGCTGAACCAACTGAAATAAAATAATAGGTTGATGCTGTATATTTTAAAAAAGAAACAAAAAATGATGTGACACAGAAGTAAAGCGGTATTAATCATATACATACGCTTTGTGACATAGGGGTTGAATGTCTGCTGTCTATTATAAGGTTGTTTGTTATAAGAAAATGTATTCATAAAAATTCACGACCTTTCGAAAATGCTTGTTATGGTAATCATAATCTATGTGTAAAATCAAATGTCATTTAGGCTATATATGCCTATATTATATCATATTCTGACATGAGATGTTAATTTATGAAAAATATAGTGACAAACATATCAAAAAGAGTTATTCTATGAGTTGACATAAATGAATAAGTGAATATAAAGACAAATGAGGGAGAGTTTTTATGTGGATGAGAGAGATTGCAGGTTTTGATTTATATCACCTGGTTGCTGGTTTTTGTATTTTTAGTGTTTTAGGATGGCTGGTGGAGTCGATTTATATGTCGTTCTGTAATCGTAAGATTACGAACAGAGGATTTATGACTTGTCCGTTCTGTCCAATCTATGGCTTTGGTGCAGTGTTGGGATATTTGATATTACATCCGCTGGAGGAGAATGTGGTTGTGCTGTATTTGGTAGGCGCAATTATTGCGACAATATTTGAGTTCCTGGTAGGCAGACTGATGATTAGGCTTTTTGGAGAGCTTTGGTGGGACTACAATGATAAGCCATTTAATTACAAGGGCATCCTTTGCCTTGAAAGTACAATTGCATGGGGCTTTTATGCGGTAATTATTATATGTTATCTTTTTGATAAGGTGATGCAGTTTGTAGATAATTATTCTATGGCAATGGGAATAAGAGCGCTTCAGATTATATTCTTTGTTGTAGGAATTGATTTTATATATCATTTTATTGCGGCAACCAACATGAAGAGTCAGATTAGAGAGAAAACGCAGGAGTTCAAAGAGTTCTGCTTGAGAATTATTAAATAAGGCTGAATTTTAGGAAGCAATACGTTATGTAAGAATAATGTATTGCTTTTTTTCATAGATTGAATATAAGAAAATATGACAGAGATGATTGGCGAATGAATATAAGGAAAATAATGGCATATGTGATGCTGGTAGTTGTGCTTTGCACAGGAATGGGAAGCAGTGCGATGGCAGCAGAGCTGCTACAGATGGAGCTGACATCACCTTCGGCAATTCTCATGGAGGCTTCTACAGGTACGGTTTTGTTTGAAAAGAATCCTGATGAAATCAGAAGCCCTGCCAGTATTACAAAGATTATGACCATGCTGCTTACTTTTGAGGCAATAGAGCAAGGAAGAGTACAATTAACGGATGAGGTAACAACCAGTGCTTATGCAAAGTCTATGGGAGGCTCGCAGGTGTTTTTAGAGGAAGGGGAGGTACAGACCTTAGATACGCTGTTGAAGTGTATAGCAATTGCCAGTGGTAATGATGCATCGGTAGCAGTGGCGGAGTTTATTGCGGGTAGCGAAAATGAGTTTGTAAATATGATGAATGAGAAAGCTCAAGAGCTTGGGATGACAAATACGCATTTTCTGGATTGCTGTGGCCTTAGTTCGGATGAGAATCATCATACAACGGCAAGAGATGTGGCGATTATGTCGAGAGAATTGATTACAAAGTATCCACAGGTTTATGAGTATACGCAGATTTGGATGGAGGATATTACTCATGTCACAAGAAAAGGAAGTTCGACTTTTACATTATCCAGCACCAATAAGCTTTTAAAACAGTACGAATGGACGACTGGTTTGAAAACAGGTTCTACGGATGCGGCAAAGTATTGCTTTAGCGCGACGGCAAATAAGGATGGTATTGATTTGATTGCCGTGATTATGGGGGCACCTGATTTTCGGGTGCGTTTTTCGGAAGCACAGAGCCTTTTAGAGTATGGCTTTTCAAGAGCAAGAATATATACGGATATTCCAACAGAAAGTCTAGAGCCGATTGCGGTAAGAGGGGGTAAGGAAATTACAGTTGCAATTGCGCCACAGGGAGAATTTCGCTATTTGGATACAGAAGGATTGGATTTTAGCTTGATAGAGAAGGTGTATGAGTTTGAGGAAGAATTGATGGCACCTATTGTAGAGGGGCAGGAAGCAGGAGTGCTTCACTATATGGTTCAGGGAGAAGAGATTGGAAATGTCCCGTTGGTGACTTTGGTAGCGGTGGAGAAGGCTGGGTATCTTGATTATCTGCAAAGACTTTTTGAAAAGCTGCTGTTATAAAATGGAGCAGACATAAATTGCAATGAGTGCTTTGGAAACTTGCAATTTGGTGGTTATTTGGTATGATAAATAGTAACTTGCAGATAATACGAACAGAGGAAAGGTTTGCGCAGATGATTTCGTGGATATGGATAGTGGTTATAGTAGTAATGCTTGTCGGCATCATTATGCTGGCGATTGGTGTGATAGATGGTAACAGATATGTGGTGCGTGAGGAGAGTTTTGAACTTCCGAAGCTAACAGAGTCGTGCAGGTTTGTGATGATTTCTGATTTGCATGGTAAGGTATATGGAAGAGATAATGAAAAGGTAATTGCGGATATACGCAAAGCGAAGCCTGACTTTATTGTAATCGTGGGAGATTTGATTACTTCAAAGCCGAAGGCAGGGATTGAAGCAGGTGTACGTCTTGTGAATGAACTGAGCAAGGATTACAGGGTTTATTATGCGCTTGGGAATCATGAGACAAAGCTCAAGGAGAAGAGAGAACAGTTTGGAGAACGCTATGAGGAGTTAATGGAGGCGATTAAGCATCCGAATGTTACCGTACTGGAGGATGCGTTTTGCGAACTTCGTGAGTTGAACGTTCGTATAACGGGATTGGAGTTGGAGAGAACTTATTTTGCCAGATTGAAGAAAAAAGAGCTTCCGCAGGATTATCTGCGGAAGCATGTTGGGGTGGCAAAAGAGGATATGTGTAATATTCTGTTGGCGCATAATCCTGATTATTTTGAAGAGTATGCAGAATGGGGCGCTGACTTGGTGCTGTCAGGTCATGTGCATGGTGGAATTATGAGGCTTCCTGTGCTTGGAGGCGTGATTTCGCCATCACTTGTGCTATTTCCAAGGTATGATGGTGGTGTCTTTGGGATGAAAGAGACGACGATGCTGCTTGGAAGAGGGATGGGGGCGCATACTATCCCGCTTCGCTTCTTTAATCCAGCAGAACTGTATGTTGTTTCTTTGGAAAAGAAAGCAGATGTCTAATGTAGAAAAGTTCACTATTTTTGCATGTTTGCATAATATATTTACTTGCCTTTTTATGGAATACTGAGTAAAATAGAACATGGATTATTTTGCGTTATCATGCGCTGGGTGGAGCATGAAAGGAAGAGGGAGAATATGGCATTATCAGTTAAGCTGGAAGTGTTTGAGGGGCCGTTAGATTTATTATTACATTTAATAGAGAAGAATAAGATTGATATTTACGATATTCCGATAGTAGAGATTACAGAGCAGTATTTAGATTATATTAAGAAGATGGAAACAGAAGATATGAATGTCATGAGCGAGTTTTTGGTCATGGCAGCAACGCTTTTGGATATTAAGTGCCGTATGCTTCTTCCGAAGGAAGTGAACGAAGAGGGAGAAGAGGAGGATCCTAGAGCAGAACTTGTGCAGAAGCTGTTAGAGTATAAGATGTACAAGTATATGTCTTTTGAGCTAAAGGACAAGCAGATTGATGCAGGAAAGAGCTGGTATAAGAAGCCGATGCTTCCTAAGGAAGTTCAGGATTATACTTATCCGATAGATTATGAGGAATTAATTGGTGATATGAATCTGAGCAAGCTTCATGATATTTTTAAGTCTGTTATGCGCAGACAGGAGGATAAGATTGACCCGATTCGAAGTCAGTTTGGTAAGATTGAGAAGGATGAGATTAATCTGGAAGAGAAGCAAAGCTATATAGAGGAGTATGTCAGAACGCATAAGTGTTTTAGCTTTAGAGGATTGCTGGAGAGACAGGGCAGTAAGATGGAGATTATCGTGACGTTTCTTGCTATTTTAGAGATGATGAAACAGGGGATTATTTCTATTGAGCAGGAGAATGTATTTGCAGATATTATGATTACTTCAGCGATAGCAGCGTAACAACAGAAAGTAGGTACTAAGGTGGATAAGATAAAGGCACAGTCGATTATTGAAGCAGTATTATTTGCAATGGGAGATTCGGTAGAGATATCCAAGTTGTCACATGTTTTGGAGATGGAGCCTAAGGCGATTCGTGAGCTGATTGCAGATATGAATGTGAAGTATGAGGGAGAAGAAAGAGGCATCTATATATTGGAGCTTGAGGACTCCTTTCAGCTTTGTACGAAGCCTGATTTATATGAATATTTGATTAAGGTTGCTAAGGCACCGCGTAAATATGTACTGTCAGATACGTTATTGGAAACGTTATCTATTATTGCGTACAAGCAGCCTGTAACCAGATTAGAGATAGAGAAGATTAGAGGGGTCAGCTGCGACCATGCGGTTAACAGACTTTTGGAGTTTGGATTGATTCAGGAGCTTGGACGTTTGGATGCACCTGGCAGACCTTTGTTATTTGGAACAACAGAAGAGTTTCTTAGAACCTTTGGCGTGAAGTCGTTAGGGGATTTACCTGTGCTTAATCCTGAGCAGGTAGAGGATTTTAAGCATCAGGCGGAGGAAGAGTTGCAGATTAAGTTAGATATATAGGGGTGGAACCATGATTAAGTCAAATGGGGAGATTGCAGACAAAGATTCTTTGATTTCGGATAGTATTGGACAGAAGATACTGGCAGCAGCGATTCGTATTATTCGAGAGTCGGGATATGAGGAGCTTACAATCAGAAAGGTTGCCAAGGAAAGCGGTTGCTCGAATACGGCAATCTATATGCGATTCGAGGATAAGGATGCGTTGGTTAGTGCAGTTGCAACATTATATTCGGAGCCTTTTTTATTGATGATGGAAGAGTTGTATCACGACGAGGATGATTACGCAACAAATCTGAGAAGAATTTTCCGTAGTGCGATGCAGACTACTCGCAAGATGGATGTAGAGTCGATTCGCATGCAGATGTTTTATCGTGGACGTATGCCTGTTCATGAGAATCCTTTCGTGCAGAAGATGGCGGCTTTTTTTAAGCGTTCTATGGAGAAAGGCGAGATTAGAACGATGAACCCTGAGATGGCAGCTTTTTCGATAGTGGCGGCATTTTGGGGAATCGCATATATGCAGAATGTGAACAAGATGCAGAATGAAGCTGTATTGGATGAGATGCTGAATATGCAGGTTTCGATTTTATTAGATGGTATGCGTAATGGACCTGTACAGGAGCTTAAGGAAGATTTTTGGGATATTTTAAAGCGACGCGGCGTGGATGTAGAGAAGGCATTGGAGCGTATGAAGGGGAATAAGGAAGCGTATAAAGCATTCTTAGCAGAGTTTTTTGAGGATCCTGATTTTATTATGCTTCAAGAGAGTATAGAGGCAGGAAATGTGCGTGAAGCCTTTGATTGCGCACATGGCTTAAAGGGAATGGCGGCCAATTTGGGACTGGATGCGATACACGGGGCGTTAAGCGTTTTGGTGGAAATTCTTAGAAAGGGCATATTGGAAGGTGCGGCAGAGGCATACGAAGAGGTTATGAATGCCAGCAATCAGGTAAAAGAGTTATTGTAAATTTGGAGTTATAAATAGTTGTTGTAAAAGAGGTAAAAGAAATTGGATTTTGGGGTATTGAATTTGAAAATGAATCGAAAAATATTAGTAGTAGATGATAAGGGAATCAATAGATATATGCTGGGGGAGATTTTTAGAGACCAGTATGAGGTGTTGGAGGCAGCAGGCGGAGCTGAGGCAATTGAAATGATTGCCAAGGAAAAGGATGAGCTTGCAATTGTGTTATTGGATATTATTATGCCTGGAGTAAATGGGTTTGATGTTTTGGCATATATGAAGGAACATCAGCTTTTGGAGGATATTCCTGTAATTGTAGTAACGGATGATTCGACAGATGAGACTGCGGGAAAGGCGTTTGCTTATAAAGTGGCAGATATGGTTATTAAGCCATATGAGCCGCGTATTATAAAGAGACGAGTGCAGAATATTATAGAGTTATATACCTATAGAAGAGAATTAAGACGAGCGCAATAAGGGGGATAGCGATGGCAAATATTATAGATTATTTAGAATGGCGTGGAGATGTCAGCTTAAAGGAAGACCCGTTTAATGCGGTAGATAATCTGGTTTTGTCCTGGATGGCGTATGTGAATTTGGACGAAATTATGCCTAAGGGATTTGAATCGGAGTCATTAACGATTAAGGAAGCGGTAGAGCGTTTCTTTGCAAAGTATGATTTGGAAGAAAAGCTTAGAGAGAAGTCCCTGACCAGAACTTCAGCGTTATTATTCTATAAGATGGGAGACTGTCCCAGATTTGCCAATATGCGTATCTCGAATTATGTGAATTATATCAGTGAAGAGCTTGAACAGCAGTTTTCTGCTATGACAATTGAGATAGATGAGAAAACAATGTATATTGCATATCGTGGAACGGATGATACGATAGTCGGTTGGAAGGAGGACTTTAATATGAGTTTCCTTCCTTTTGTGCCTTCACAGGAGGCGGCGGTGAGGTATCTGGAAGCTACCATGAAGAGTAGAAACTGGCGTAAGCGAATTATTGTCGGAGGACACTCAAAGGGCGGTAATCTGGCGGTATATGCAGCAATTAAGTGTAACAAGGCGATTCGCAGGAAAATTGTGCAGGTTTATAATAATGATGGACCTGGATTTTTGGAAGAAACATTACAAAGTGCTGAATATCAGGAGATGCTTTCAAGAATTAGAACAATTGTGCCTGAGTCCTCTGTTGTAGGAATGCTTTTGGGACATGAGGAACAATATGATGTGGTAGTAAGCTCCCAGAAGGGTATATTGCAGCATGATGCTGCTACCTGGGAGGTACAGCGTAACGATTTTATTTATTTGGATTCGGTTTCGGATTCCAGTGTGCGATTGGACAAAGCATTAAAGAAATGGCTGAGTGCGCAGGATGAGGAGCAGAGAAGGCTTTTTGTGGAGCAGGTATTTGCTTTGCTTGAGGCTACAGGAGCTAAGACGACATTAGAACTTGGTACTATGGGAATTAAGAATGCTAATCAGGTATTTAAGGCGATGACCAATATGGATCCTGAGGTAAGGCAGAAGCTAAGAGAGTTTTGGCGTGCATTATTCGATATAACCAATGAAAACAGAAGGCTTGCAAAGAACAAAGACGTGGAATAGTATGAATGCTGGTATTTTAGAGGAATTGAAAAGAATTACTGTAGAAGAACAGGAAATTCTTGATGGAAGACATGAAATTGATGAAAAAATATATGTGGAGTCTGACGGGAATGTATTTGACAGCAGGAAGCTTTTGGATACAACAAAGCTGATTACGGTAAGACCTCATACGAGATTTATTCATTTTCCAAAGCATACTCACAATTATGTAGAAGTGATTTATATGTGTTCGGGAACTACGACGCATTATATTAATGATGAAAAGGTGGTTTTGCAGCAGGGAGAGCTTTTGTTCCTGAGTCAGAATGCGACACAGGAGATTGAGCCTGCGGGGGCAGATGATATTGCGGTGAATTTTATTATTCTTCCGCAGTTCTTTGACCAACCGCTTCGAATGATTGGCGAGGAAGAGAATACAATCCGTGATTTTGTAACAGAGTGCCTGAAGGGAGAAGCTGCGGGAAAGATAGGCTATCTTCACTTTAAGGTGGCGGATGTGCTTCCTATACAGAATCTGGTGGAGAATCTGATTTGGACCATTATGAACAATCAGCAGAATAAACGCAGTATTAATCAGACTACGATGGGATTGCTGTTTTTGCAGTTGTTGAATCATACAGATAAAGCAACGGTGGGTAGTCATGCTACGGAAGAGGATATTATGCTGACGATTCTGCGCTATGTGGAGGAGAATTATCGGGATGGAGAGCTGTCTCAATTAGCAGATACCCTTCATTATGACTTGTACTGGCTGAGCCGTATGATTAAGAAGCAGACAGGAAGAACCTACACGGAGCTGGTGCAGGCAAGACGTTTGCAGCAGGCAGTGTATTTGCTTAAGAATACGGATATGACAGTGGCGGATATTGGGAATGCCATAGGCTATGATAATCTGAGTTATTTTCATAGGATATTTAAGGAAAAGTACCAGGTTTCGCCCAAGCACTATAGAGATGGGCGGGATGAGAAAGGATAGTTTAGATGCTGTATGCATGTAAAAATTGTGGCGGTAATATCGTATACGAGCCAGGAAGAAAAAAGCTGGTTTGCCCGTATTGTGATTCAGAGGAGTCTTGGGAGATTAAGACAGGGATAGATATGAATATCTGCCCTTCCTGTAATGGAAGACTTGAGTTAGGGACTTATACCAGCGCAACTAAGTGTCAGTTTTGTGGCAATTATGTGATACAAGAGGAACGAATGAGAGAGGACTATGAACCTCAGCTGATAATTCCTTTTCAAATAGCTAAAGCTGAGGTTGTGGAGCTGATTAAAAAAGAAGTAGAGGATAGAAGGTATGTGCCTGCCTCCTTTTTGGATGAGAAGAACCTTAAGACGATTGAGGGGACTTATGTCCCGTTCTGGGTATATGATTATGATGTGCATTATAATTATGAGGCAATAGGAAGGAAGATTAAGACTTGGACAAAGGGAAAGTCGGTCTTTACAGAGACTTCGGAGTATCGTGTGGTTCGTGAGATGGATATGAACTTTGAAATGATTCCTGCAGATGCTTCAAGGGCGATGCCTAATGATGTGATGGATTTGATAGAACCTTATACATATGCTGATATACAGGACTTTGATATGAAGTATATTTCAGGCTTTTTGAGTGAGTTTTACAATGATGGGGCGATGATGTTTGAACCAAGAGCTACGAGTCGAACAAAGAAGGATGCCAAGACGATTGTAGGAAATACCATTAAGGACTACACTATGGTTACACCAGTGAAGGATAGCCCGAATGTACAGCGTAACCAGATTCGTTATGCGTTATTTCCTGTGTGGGTATACAGATACCGCTATGGCAGTAAGGAATATCCCTTGTATGTGAATGGACAGACTGGTAAAGTAGTTGGTGAGATTCCATTTGACTATGGTAAGGCGTATAAGCAAGGGGCGCTTTGGGGATTCTTGTTTTTCTTAGTGTCCTGTCTTAGCCTTAAGGTAACAGGAATTCCTGTGTGGCTTAGTTTTTTGCCATTATTATTAATTGGATTGGCTATTATGTTCGTGTTTGTTCTTCTGGCATCCATGACGAAGAAAGGGAAGAAGACAGTGGATGTTACGACCTATGTGGATGCAGGTAAGTCTAGGATATTGCATCAGGAGGATACCTATATCAGAACCTATGTGACGGAGCATAATATTAAGAAATATAAGAATATGTTGAAGTCTTTGACCTAAGAGTTTGAGATTTGTAAGAATGTACAAAATAGGAACGTAATTTTTGACAGTGTGCAAATAAGGACACTTTTCAAAACAAATTGCGTTCTTTTTTATTGTGATAAAATTTTCTAGAATAGTAGCATAATATGAATAGGCGTAACTATTCAGGACAGGTCGAAGCACTTGCTGCTGAGACCGTGAGAACATGATTCAGAATGCAAAAATCCCATTGCGTAGCAATTTAAAATGGATTTTTGCTAGTTGTAATTATGAAGGTACTGAATAATTACAGCTAGGTTATGTAAATAGCGGACAGGAGGACAGAATACATATGGCAGAGTATTATCTTGGAATAGATATTGGTGCTTCCAGTGGAAGACATATGCTTGCGCATTTGGAGGATGGCAGGATGATTCTTGAAGAGGTTCATCGTTTTCCGAATGGTATGTCGAAGAAGGACGGTGAGCTATGCTGGGACACAGAGGCGCTTTTTAAAGAGATTAAAGAGGGTATGCGTAAGTGTGCCGAGCTTGGCAAGATTCCTGTAAGTGTGGGAATTGATACATGGGCAGTAGATTTCGTGCTGCTGGATGAGCAGGATAAGGTAATAGGTAACACTGTAGGTTATCGTGACAGCCGTACACAAGGGATGGACGAGAAGGTATATGAGACTATTTCCTTGAAGGAGTTATATGGCAAGACAGGTATTCAGAAGCAGATGTTTAACAGTATTTATCAGCTTATGGCAATTAAGGAGAAGAAGCCTGAGGAGCTTGCCAGAGCTAAGAGCTTTTTGATGATTCCTGATTATTTCCATTTCTTATTATGCGGTAAGAAGTGCGTGGAGTATACCAATGCAACAACGACACAGTTAGTAAGTCCTGAGACAAAGACATGGGATATGGGCTTAATTCATTCTTTGGGTTATCCGATGGAGATGTTTCCGATGATTCGTATGGCTGGAACCGTGTTAGGAGATGTCACAGAGGAGATTGCTAAGGAGATTGGCTATAGCTGTAAGGTAGTGTTGCCTGCAACTCACGATACAGGCTCAGCGGTATTAGCGGTTCCGTCTAATGCACCACAGACAATGTATATCAGTTCTGGCACATGGTCGCTTATGGGTGTAGAGAGAATGGATGCGGATTGCTCAGATAAGAGTATGGAGTGCAACTTCACTAATGAAGGCGGTTATGATTATCGTTTTCGTTATCTGAAGAATATTATGGGACTTTGGATGATTCAGTCCTTGAAGAAGGAAATTAATGATATGTATTCCTTTGCGGAGCTTTGCGATATGGCTTCTAAGGAGAGTATTACTTCTATTGTAGATTGTAATGATGACGTATTTATGGCGCCTGAGAGTATGATAGGGGCAGTAAAGGATTTTTGCCGCAATTCAGGGCAGCAGGTTCCAGAGACAGTTGCGGAGCTTTCAGCAGTTATCTATAACAGTCTTGCAGTATGCTATAAGAATACGGTTAAGGAAATTGAGGCGATGACGGGCGTTTTCTATGATTGCATTCATGTAGTTGGCGGTGGCGCAAATGCTCAGTATCTGAATGAATTAACTGCAAGAGAGACAGGAAAGACCGTATATGCAGGACCTACAGAAGCAACCGTAATTGGTAATCTGACTGTACAGATGCTTTCAGCAGGAGAACTGACTGATTTGACGCAGGCAAGGAAGATGATATTTGATTCCTTTGATGTAAAGACATACACAGCATAGGCTGTGAGGCAGAATAAATAATATAAGAAAGGTTAGGTATTTAAGATGACAGTAAAGGAAAGATATGAAGCAGCAAAAGAAATGTATGCAAAGGTTGGCGTGGATACAGATAAGGCAATTGAGAAGTTAAAGGATGTAGCGATTTCTGTGCATTGCTGGCAGGGAGATGATGTTAAGGGGTTTGACCAGGATGGTCCTTTGACAGGTGGTATTCAGGCAACAGGTAATTATCCTGGAAAGGCTAGAACTCCAGAAGAGCTGATGGCAGATATGGATAAGGCAATGTCACTTTGCCCTGGTAAGAAGAAGATTAATGTACACGCATGCTATGCGATTTTTGAAGATGGCGAGTGGGTTGACAGAGATAAGCTTGAGCCAAAGCACTTTAAGAAATGGGTAGAGTTTGCAAAGGAGAGAAATATGGGTATCGACTTTAACCCAACATTTTTCTCAAGTCCAATGGTAAAGGACGGCTTAACACTTTCAAGTCCTGATGAGGCTACAAGAAAGTTCTGGATTGAGCATGGTAAGGCTTGTATTCGCATTTCGCAGTATTTTGCTGAGGAGACAGGTATTCCATGTGTTATGAATATCTGGATTGGTGACGGTTATAAGGATATTCCTGCTGACAGAAAGGGTCCTAGAATGAGATATAAGGAGTCAATTGAGGCAATTCTTGCAGAGCCATTTGACAGAGATAAGGTTAAGGTTTGCGTTGAGTCTAAGGTATTTGGTATCGGCGTAGAGTCTTATACAGCGGGAAGTGCAGAGTTTACATTGTCTTTCGCAGCAACACATGAAGGCTGCCTGCCTCTTATGGATAATGGTCATTATCATCCAACAGAGGTGGTATCTGATAAGATTCCAGCATTGCTTTGTTTCTTCCCTGAGCTTGCACTTCATGTAACAAGAGGTGTTCGCTGGGATTCAGACCATGTGGTTATTTTTGATGATGAGACAAAGGAGATTGCAAAGGAAATCGTTAGAAACGATGCACTTGACAGAGTGTATATTGCACTTGATTTCTTTGACGCAAGCATTAACAGAATTTCAGCATGGGCAAATGGTATCAGAAGTATGTCTAAGGCATTACTTTACGCATTGGTATCCCCAAATGAGATGATGAAGGAATTACAGGATACGAATCAGCTTACAAAGCTTATGACAGTACAGGAAGAGATGAAGACCTTCCCATTCGGAGATGTATGGGATTACTTCTGTGAGGTATGCGGCGCACCTGTAGGTATGTCATGGTTTGAAGAAGTTGAGAAGTACGAGGCAGAAGTACTCGCAAAGAGAGTATAATTACAAAAATTAGTTGCATTTTTCACTCAGCATGGTATAGTTGAGATAAGAAAGATATTATGTAACCTAAATATCAGATATTTAATCTAATAAATAGAGGGTTGAATATGATAACAGGTGGCGAGGGGAACGCGAAAGGTCTTTCTGAGTGGGGAATGCAGGGAATGAAAATTAATATTAGAGATAATAAATCAAAAAAGATAAAAGAACCTTTTAGTAAGCAGGGCCCACTTGGGTTTTTGAGAAATGCCAATATTAAGCAGCAGCTTTATACCATATATGTATTGGCAATTCTTGTTCCTATTACGCTAATCGGTTCTTTTTTGTTGTTAAACACGAGCCGTCTGCTGATGAATTATCATCGTGATTTGCTGGAATCGGATAATCTGCGGGTAAAGACGATTTTGTTTGAGATTACCACGCAGCTTTATAATTTATCCGAGGAAATTGCATTTGATATTATCGTACAGGATATTTTGTCTCAGTCTGGTATGCCTAAGTCAGAGCAAATCAGCGTAATCGATAGGAATCCAGTCCTGGAGAACTATGTATATACG
Source organism: Lachnospiraceae bacterium (assembly GCA_017467805.1). Lineage (GTDB taxonomy): Bacteria > Bacillota > Clostridia > Lachnospirales > Lachnospiraceae > COE1. The sequence goes on along the minus strand of JAFUKJ010000076.1, from coordinate 12,421 downwards.
CATTCGGAGATAGAAGAGATTATGGTTTATACAGATAACCCGAATGTAGTGGAGTATAAGCAGTATTATTATGCAGATGATGCGATTGAGGAGACTGATTGGTATCAGAAGGCATTGCAGACCGCCAGTGTATTTTGGACGGAGATGGAGAGCGTTGACAGATATCAGAATTCTTACTGGAATCTATGTCTTGTGAGAAAGATTCCGATGGTACAGTCAGATTATCATGCGGTGCTGGTAATTCGCTTAAGTGATAATTATCTTAAGACACGAGTAAATAGTGCAGAGTATCAGACCTATATATCGGCAGATAGGGGAAGGGTATTTTATTCTTCTGATAAAAAGGCAAGCGGTGGACCGCAGATTGTAGAGATTGATTATGAGGATAAGTACTTCCAATATACAGGCGACCAGATGATAGATGACAGGAATTGCTTTGTGCAGGTTTCGACGCTGTCTCTTTATCAGTCAGATACGAAGCTTTATATCAGTACATGGAGTGAAAGCTCATATGAAAGCATACAGCGAATTATATACATATGCGCAGCAATTATTATAGTAGCCTTGGTAATACCTGGAGTGGTAGTGTATTCGTATACACAGTTCTTTACAGGACGAGTTTTAACACTTCGACATGTCATGCATCAGGTTAGTAATGAAGAATATGATTATAAGCAGATGGTGCAAGGTAAGGATGAGCTTTCTGAGGCATTTGCTGACTTGGAGATTATGGTGCAGAAGATAAAGGCGAAGGATGCAGAGGTCTACGAAACAAGACTCATGGAGAAGGAATTAATCAATGAACAGCAGAAGATGGAATTTAAGATGCTGGCAAGTCAGATTAATCCGCACTTCTTATATAATACTTTGGAAACGATTCGTATGAAGGCATTTACGGCAGGAGATAAGGAAGTGGCAACTGCAATTAAGCTTCTTGGAAAATCTATGCGCTATGTGCTGGAGAATACGGGGACGAACTTTACGACACTTGATAAGGAACTGGAGCATGTAAGGATTTATATGGAAATCCAGAAGCTTCGATTTGGGGAGAAGTTTAACTATTTTATAGAAATAGATGAAGATATCAGAGTAAATCATTGCGAGGTGTTACCGCTATTGTTGCAACCGATTGTGGAGAATGCCATCGTGCACGGAATGGAGCAGGTGCAGGAGGGCGGAGCGATTCGGATATCGGTAGCGCAGGATGAGAAGGATAATCTTCAGATTACCGTTGAAGATAATGGGAGCGGCATGGATGAAGAGACGCTGGAACAATTGCGAAAACGTTTGCGTGAAACGGCTGTAAAGCGGGTGAGCAGCATCGGTTTGTGTAATATTAATCAGCGTATTAATCTGTGCTATGGAGAGGAGTATGGACTGCAAATTGACAGTACTCCTGCCAAGGGAACCCGAATTACAGTGAAAATACCTAAAAAATTAGATGATGTGTAATTTTTACTGTAAAAAATATTAAAATTCAAAGGTTTTATTTTTGCTAAAATACGTTAAACTGATTATGTAATCAAGAGGTAGCTGTATCTTATGTTTAAGATTCTTCTTAAACGATTAAGCTACACGAAAACAAAGTAGGAGGGTTATTTTCATGAAAAAGACAATGAAAAGAATTTTCGCGGCTATGCTTGCATTTGCCATGATGTTATGTGCAGTGCCAACAATGAGCGTAGAAGCGGAAGAGAAAGCTTATGATGTATTCATTGCTTTCGGCGGTGACGCAGCAGCCAGCGGTGACTGGGGATACCAGTACTATGGCGAGGGTTCAGATGTAACAGGTGATGTTACAGCAACAAATGCAACTATTAAAGAGGGCGAAACAGTTACAGTAGGACTTGAATTCGCAAGCCCTGTAGTATATACATGGTTCGTAGCTCCTGTAGTAGCAGGTAATTTCTCAGAAGCTGAGTTTGATGTAAAGGTTCTTGTAGATGGTAAGGATATTACAGATACAGTAAACTTTGCAGCAGATGATAAGGCTTGGTGGGCAGAAGGAACAGGTGCTTATGCAGAAGACCAGTGTATCCGTCTTGCAGGTGGATATAATGAGTGGGCTACAAAGTACATTGCAGAGTCTCCAGCTGGTTTCTCTAAGATTGAGTACCAGATTACAGCTAACAAGCTTGTTGAGGGAGCAGCTGCAGGTGCGGCAGCAGAGCCTGTAGAGTCTACAGAGACATATGATGTATTTATCGCTTACGGCGGTGATGCAGCAGCAGATGGTGACTGGGGATACCAGTACTATGGCGAGGGTTCAGATGTAACAGGTGATATCACAGCTACAAACGGAACTATCACATCAGGTGGTACAACAACAGTTTCACTTGAGTTCGCAGAGCCTGTAGTATATACATGGTTCATGGCTCCTGTTATCACAGCAAGCGGCGTAGTAGAGGCTGACTTCGATGTACAGGTACTTATCGATGGTAAGGATGTTACAGATACAGTTAACTTTGCAGCAGATGACAAGGCATTTTGGGCAGAGGGAACAGGTGCATATACAGAAGAGCAGTGTATCCGTCTTGCAGGTGGTTACAATGAGTGGGCTACAAAGTATATTGCAGAGTCTCCAAAGGGATTCACAAAGGTTGAGTATGTAATCACAGCTAACAGCATTAAGGTTGGCGGTTCAGCAGGTCCTGTAGCTTCTACAGAGACATATGATTTATTCGTAGCTTACGGCGGTGACGTAGTAAGTGGTGACTGGGGATACCAGTACTATGGTGCAGGTTCAGATGTAACAGGAGCCGTAACAGCAACAGATGCAACAATTAAGGTTGGCGAGACAGCAAGAGTAGGTCTTGAGTTCGCAGAGCCAGTAGCATATACATGGTTTGTAGCTCCTACATTAGGTAATGCAGGAAATGTAGTAGAAGCAGATTTCACTGTTAAGGTATTTATTGATGGTGAGGATGTAACAGATTCTATTAACTTCGCAGCAGATGACAAGAACTGGTGGTTAGAGGATACAGGTGCTTACTTAGCAGCAAACGGTAATCAGGCACTTCGTGTAGCAGGTGGTTACAATGAGTGGGCTACAAAGTACATGGCAGAGTCTCCAGCAGGATTTACTAAGATTGAGTTTGAAGTAACAGCTAACAGCATCATGGTTGGTGGTGCAACAGAAGAGGCAGAGCCAGCTCAGCCTTCATATGATGAGAACGGTGTATACCATGCATACTTCGGCGTTCAGACACCTACATGGATTTTCCGTAACGCACATGATGACGCTACATATGGTAAGGATTCAGGATGCTTCGACCAGTTAGGATTTATCGATGGCGAGTGGATTGCACAGGGTGGTTCTTTCACAGACGTTGAAATCGCAGGTAATGGTAGATATACAGTTGGTATGACAGGATACGACTTCTCTGGTACATTCCAGGATCAGGCTATCCTTGGTGCTGACGGATTATTCAACTTACTCTTTGTTTCAACAGACCTTCCAATGAATGATAACATTGTACTTTCAAATGTTACACTTAAGATGGACGGTAAGGAAATCGTTACTCAGGATACAGCATTCTTAGATGCAGATTCTAAGGAAGTCAAGAAGATTCTCTTAGCTAATATTTGGAACAATGAAATCGAAGCACTTCCATACTACGCAGCTCCAACACAGAGCATCGAGATTTCTTTCGATGTAAGCGGATTTGCTTATGATAAGGTAGAAGAAGCAGCTCCAGTAGAGACAGCAGAGGCTCCAGCAGAGACAGTTGCTCCAGCAGAGACAACAGCAGCTCCAGCAGAGACAACAGAGGCTCCAGCAGAGACAACAGTTGATGCAGCAGCAGATGCAGAGCCAGCTTCTAACAACACAATGATTATTGTAATCGTTGTAATCGTAGCAGTTGTTGCAGTTGCAGCAGGTGTAGTTGTATCAAAGAAGAAAGACACAAAAGCAGAGTAATTCTCTTTTAGAAAACGTATGAAGACGGAGGATGCGGTTGCAAGCATCCTCCACTTTATTAAAAAAGGAAATAACGAATACTGCTAAGCTTAGTGGCAGTATGTTTAGGAGGTAAGCATGAATAAGCAAATACAAGGAAAGGAAAAAACGGCAGGGTATCTGTATTATGTAACAAGAATAGCAACACTGTTATCTGTTGTCATGATATTCTTCCCAGCTTTTAATCCTGCAAAGGTATGTGATTTTATCAATAAGAATATGTCGCTGTTTACTTCCGGTATCTCATATTCAGGTTTAGTTGAACAGTGCGTACGTGCATTCAGAATGGAATGGGTACAGGAATCTTCATTCCAGATTATCTTTGTATCCAGTATGATTACATGTATCGGTATTGCATTACAGGGTGTTATGGCATGTATGTCAATTGGTAACCTGAAGATGAAGAAGCGTGGTAATATATTTGCAATTGCAGGCGGTGTTTTGCAGTTGATTGGTCTTGTAGGCATCTATGTTGCATATACACAGATTGCACAGACAACAAAGCCTGAGAAGGTTATACCATACTTCCCGGTTCGTAACTGGATAATGTTCTTTGCACTGGCAATGGTAGTGCTTGTACTTACAATTGTGATTCAGGTTCTTTTACCAAAGCCGGAGAAGGACGCTAAGATGGAGATGGAATCTAAGTTCAAGCTGTTCCTGATGTTCTTACCATTTGCAGCTTTGACATTTGTATTCAGCTATCTTCCATTATATGGCTGGCGTTATGCGTTCTTTGATTACACATCAGGTGGAACGCTGTCAGCAGAGAATTTTGTAGGCTTTAAGTGGTTTACATTATTATTCCAGAATGAAGCAACAAGAGCGGATATCGTTCGTGTACTTCGTAATACATTAGCAATGAGTGGTCTTGGTATCGCAACAAGCTGGTGTGCAATGGCATTTGCTATTTTATTAAACGAGGTAAAGGTACCTTGGTTTAGAAGATTTGTTCAGACCTTTACAACAATCCCGAACTTCATCAGCTGGGTTCTTGTATATGCGATTGCGCTTGCAATCTTTGCATCAGACGGTTTTATCAGTAGTATTATGGTAAATACAGGTGCATGGGATGCAGGTAAGAATATGTTAATGGGTTCAGATCATATATGGCTGAAGATGTTAGCATGGGGTATGTGGAAAGGTATCGGTTGGAGCGCGATTATCTATATCGCAGGTATTTCAGGTATCGACCAGCAGCTCTATGAAGCGGCTACAGTAGATGGAGCAGGTCGTTTCCAGAAGATGTGGCATATCACAGTACCAGGATTGCTTCCTACATATATGGTAATGTTACTGATGTCAGTAGCAGGTATCTTAAGCAATGGTATGGATCAGTACATGGTATTTGAAAATGCTACAAATACAGATGTAATTTCAGTATTAGACTTATATGTATATAAGCTTGGTATTGTCAATGGTAGAATTCCAATGTCTACAATGATTGGTATGGCGAAGTCCATCATCAGTGTTGTGCTTTTATTCATGGCGAATGGTATTTCTAAGTTGACTCGTGGCGAAAGTATTATTTAGGAGGTGTCGAAATGGCGAAGACTGCACAGGAAAAAATAGATGCAAAAGCAGAAAAGCGTTATTATAAGACACACAAGTCACGCTTTAAGTTGACGGTAGGAGATAAGGTTTTCAATGTAATTAATTACTTGTTCTTCTTTATCTTTACATTTAGCTGTGTGTTCCCATTCTATTATCTGTTTATCAATACAATTTCAGATAACAGTCTGGTAAGTAAGGGCGCAATTAACTTTATACCGAGAGGTATTAACTTTGATAACTATATTAGTTTGTTAAATGCTAACGAGGTTGGTCAGGCATTTATCGTATCTATCAGCAGAACCTTGCTTGGTACTGCATTGATGGTAGCTGCATCTGCATTTGTAGGTTACCTTGTAACAAAGCAGCAGATGTGGAAGAGAAAGTTCTGGTATCGCTTCTTAGTAATTACAATGTACTTTAATGCAGGTACAATTCCTTGGTATTTGAATATGTCAATGCTTGGTTTAACAAACAACTTTATGGCATATATCATTCCTGGTATTGTTGCACCATATAACATTATCCTGGTTAAGACTTATATTGAGTCTATTCCTGGAGAGCTTGAAGAAAGTGCTTTTATGGATGGTGCAGGGTACTGGACAATTTTTAGAAAGATTATTTGGCCGCTGTGTAAGCCGATTCTTGCAACAATCGCAATCTTCGGTGCGGTAGGTCACTGGAATTCCTTTACGGATTCCTTGATTTTGATGCAGGGCGCACCTGAGCTGTATACCTTGCAGCACAGATTGTATCTGTATCTGACAACAAGCTCTAACTTGGGTGCTTTGATGAATGGTGGCGTAAGCTCAGCAACAGCAGAGGCAATTATGCAGACAGCATTGAATGCGAAGGTTATTAAGTATACCATTTCTATGGTATCTATTATCCCGATTCTGTTAGTATATCCATTCATGCAGAGATACTTCGAGAAGGGAATTATGTTGGGAGCAGTAAAGGGCTAATAAATTGTTGATGTATCAACAATTAGAAGAACATCGTATAAAATCCTTATATGGTAGATTTGATACGATGTTCTTCGATAGAGTTAGGAGAATTGAGTATGAAAATCCATAAACTTAAGATTTTAATTCCACTTCTCCGTTGCGGCTTGATATATATAAAATATAAGGAGGCATAAATTATGAGAAACAAATCATATGGTAATATCATGAGAAGATTAGTAGCATCTACACTTGTAGCTACTATGATGGGTGGTATGTTAGTAGGATGTGGAAGCAATACTTCAACAACTACAAGTACAGATGGTTCTGCATCATCTGATTCCGCTAAGGAAGAGGTTAGTGATGAGGATTTAATCACATTAACATGTTACAGCCAGTTAGCTAACTATTCAGGCGAGATGAAGGGCTGGTTTGCAGAGATTTTAAAGGATAAGTTCGGTGTAAAGATTAACATCGTTCCTGATAGTGATGGTGTGTATGAGACTCGTATGGAGGATGGCGACTTAGGAGACATCGTTGTATGGGGTTCTACAGACAGAAAGTATCAGCAGGCAATTGAAGCAGGTATGTTATTTGACTGGGAAGAGGATAATCTTGTTCAGGATTATGGCCCATATATTTGGGAGAACATGCAGGATGCTTTAGAGGCTAACAAGATTGTATCTGCTGCAAAGGATGAAGCAGGTAATGTAGTTGGCGAAGCTGATACAATTTACGGTTTCGGTCACGGTGTAGCTTCAAGCTCAGACAGCCACGATGCATTCTTCTATACATGGGATATCAGATGGGATTTATATGAGCAGTTAGGTCATCCAGAGGTTAATAACCTTGATGATTTAATCAATGTATTAGAGGATATGAAGGAAATCTGCCCGACAGGTGATGATGGTAACCCTACATATGCTATGTCATTATGGCCAGACTGGGATGGCAACTATGTAATGTATGTTAAGGCTATGGCTACTGCTTATTATGGATATGATGAGTTTGGATTTGGTCACTACAATGTTGAAACAGGTGAGTTCTATGATGCACTTTCAGCAGACAGCCCATATTTAACAATGCTTGCTTGGTTCAATGATTTATATCGTAGAGGACTTCTTGATCCTGACTCTATGACACAGACATACGATACAATGATTGAAAAGGTTCAGAACGGTAACGTATTCTTCTCAATCTTTAACTATGCTGGTTCTCTTGCATACAACAAGGCAGAGCACTACGACCAGAATAAGATTATGATGAGCTTAACACCAACAGAGGCTTCTCCAATCGTTGCAGGTTTAAGTACCTTAGGTGGTAACCGTGTATGGAGTATCGGTGCTAAGACACAGTATCCTGAGGTTTGTATGGAAATTATTAACTGGTTATGTACTCCAGAAGGAAGACTTACAACAGACTATGGTCCAAAGGGTCTTTGCTGGGATTATGATGAGAATGGTAAGACATACTTCACAGAGTTTGGTTTAACATGTAAGGAAGACAGAACAACATTGATGCCTGAAGAGTGGGGCGGTGCTACATTCAATGATGGTGCATTCCAGGTTAACAACATTACATGGACAGCAGCAGATATCAACCCTGAATCAGGTGAGAGATATAACTGTGAGTTCTGGGCAAGTACACAGGTTCCAGAGGGACGTTGTGATGCTGAGAGAGACTGGAGAGAGACAACAGGTGCTCAGACAATCGATGAGTACATGAATTCAGGAGATTACTCAGTTGATGTACCTACAACCTTTGCTATGGCAACTCTTGATGCTGATATGCAGAGCCAGTGGGATCAGATTGCAATCTGCTTAAAGGATTACAGCTGGAGAGCAATCTATGCTGAGACAGTAGAAGAGTACGACGCAATTGTAAATGAGATGCGTGGTAAGGCAATGTCTTATGGCTATAACAATATGGTTAAGTATTGTAAGGAGCAGGCAGCGATTAAGAATGGTCTTCAGGAGCCATTACGCTAACATACAACTTGCAAGCAAGTTGATGAAACTTGTAAACAAGCTTTTGCAAAATTCGCTAATGCGAATGTTTGCGTGAAAGAATGATTTTAAGTGGGGCTGTGTAAACAGTCCCACATTTTGTACATTTAGATTTTGGAGTTAGATGCTATGAAATTTTTTGATGTGGATGGAGCTTTGTACAAGTTTATGTCCAGATTGCTGGATATGTTAAAGCTCAATATTTTGTGGATTATATTTTCTTTGCCGATTGTGACTTGCGGTGCAGCTACAGTTGCGGCATTTAAGGTTACATTAAGAATGGTGGATGATACTGAGGGGTATGTAGGAAGACAGTTTATAGATGCCTTTAAGGAGAATTGGAAGCAGGGAATACCGCTTGGCTTATTAGCAATGCTTGGTTCCTATGTTGTTTATCTTGATTTTGAGATAGCAAGAGTGACAGAGGGAGATTCAGCATGGTTCTTTGCGTTTGGGATTCTTGCAATTTTTCTTTTGGTCATGGGCTTTATTTACGCTTTCCCACTGAGTGCGAGATATGAGAATACACTGATTGGCACAATAAAGAATTCGGTAGCGATTGCTTCCAGATATTTTGTCAGAACAATTTTCCTGGTAGTGATATTAGTAGTGGAATATATTATCTTTATGTTCAATACAACGACTATGTTTTTCGGAATCCTGATTGGTCCTGCGTGCATTATGCTGACAATCAGTGGTTTTGCAATATTTTTCTTTAGGGAGATAGAAAAGGAGCCTGGTGCAGTAATTGAGAATACGGAGAATGCAAAAGAAGATTAATTGCGCAGGCAAGGAAAGGTAAGGTTACTATATGAAGGTAAGAAATGCGATATATAAGCTTCTTGCGGGAGTTATGGCTGTTGGCTTACTGGTAACGAGTGTTCCAACAGCATTCACAGTAAATGCGGCAGAGAATACACAGACAACAAGTGTGCAGATGCCATTTCGTGAGATGACAGCGGATGAGATGGTGGCAGAAATGGGAAGCGGCTGGAACCTTGGTAATACCATGGATGGCCATACGGGATTTACTCCGAATGAAACACTTTGGCAGAATGTGGAAACAACACAGGCATTGTTAAAGACGGTTCATGACTTGGGATTTAATACAGTTAGAGTTCCTGTAACGTGGGGAACTATGATTGATGATGAGAACGGCTATGCAATTAATGAAACATGGATGAGCCGTGTGCAGGATATTGTAGATTATTGCGTGAATATGAATATGTACGTTATTATCAATATTCATCATGATGGTGCAGAGCAGAGCGGCTGGCTTAGAGTCGGCGCAGATGACCAGGCACCTGTACAGGAGAAGTTCGAAGCAGTATGGAGACATATTGCAGAACGTTTCAAGGACTATGATGAGCATGTTATTTTTGAGTCTATGAATGAGGTAACAGGTGATGATGGCGATTTAGCTGGAGATACAGCTAATATTAATGCATTGAATCAGATTTTCGTAGATACAGTTCGTTCTACAGGCTCTAACAATGCAAAGCGTTGGTTATCAGTTCCAGGTCGTTATACTAATATTGTGAATACTACTAAGGAAGAGAATGGTTTCAAGCTTCCAAATGACAGTGTGGAGGATAGATTATTTGTAGCAGTTCACTATTATGACTGGAACTTTGGCCTTTTGGAAACAACACAGACAACAGAGTTTAGTGATAATAGTGTGAATAAGCTTATTACAGAGTTCCATTTGCTGGAGAAGTTCAGTAACGAAGGTATTCCGATTATCCTTGGCGAGTATGGTGCTTTGAATAAGATGAATACTTTGGAAAGAGCATATCATGTTGAGGTGGTAAACAGACTTTGTCAGCAGCTTAATATTGTTCCTGTTTATTGGGACCAGGGCTGGTATGATTTGTCTATGAACCCTGATTACTCCTTTACATTGATTGACAGAGATACCTGTGAACAGATTTATCCTGAGATTATTGCAGGTATTCATAGAGGACTTTTATATGAAGGTTCAGAGGATTTAACAGATATCGTAAGAGATGCAACAGTGACACCAATTACTGATTTAGGTACAGCAGCTGGTGATTTCGAACTGAGTGTTGGTCAGGTAGGCGATATTACACTGCCTAATATTCCTAAGAGCGGTTCTAATGATATTGTTCTTTGGAAGAGTGCAGATGAAACAGTAGCAACTGTGAATCAGGATTTGTCTGATTTGACAATCTGGGGAGCAAATATTCATGCAACAGGTATTGGTCAGACTGTTATTACGGCATATTCACATAATGGTGGTGCGGTATTAGAGATTCCTGTAATAGTTAATGCAGCTCAGACAAGTAACCCTTGTACAGCAATTACTGCCGAGCAGGAGAGCTATACATTAACAGCAGGTCAGTCAATGTATATGAATGCTTCCATGACACCTGCAGATACAGATGCCTTTCTTACCTATTGTTCTTCTAATACAGATGTAGTATCTGTTTCTAAGCTTGGTAAGCTGGTAGCAAAGGCGGAGGGCAGTGCGCAGATTATTATTACATCTTCTGATGGAATGGTAAAGGTAGTACCAGTAACAGTAGAGGCTGCGGCAGCTACAGCAGAGATTGAGCTTGCACTGAACGTATACTTCAATGACAGTGAGCATAATTTCTTCAGCAATGAGTACGGTGAGTCAATCACAATTGCTGAGGATGGACAGTATACATTGAGCTTTGACTGCGCATCTGATTTATCAGATATCGCTAAGAATGCAGGAGTAACAGGCTTGAATAACCTGACTGCTGTTTATATCAAGGACCATGGTGTAACATTAGGTCAGTATGGTAAGTCGCCATTGGTTTCATGCGATATTACATATGATTCTGTAGTGGTTGATGGCAAGGCACTTACCATGACGAAGACAGATGCGAAATCAGCGTTAAAGGCATCGGGCATCTTAGATACTAACGACCCAATTAACTCATGGGATGGTTCGGCAGTTGAGGAGGTAACAGTTACAAATCATGTATTGAACTTTACATCTGTTGATAACCCACAGAAGATAGAAGTGACTTTCACGATTTCAAATCTTGTATTTGATGAGGCTGCTATGGTAGTTGAGAAGGAAGAGGCAACCGCTATCAATGTAATGCATGGAGCGTTGTCTATTGATGCGAAGTCAACAGGAGAAATGACTGTACAGGTTACACCTGCAGATTCTTCTAAGGTAACCTTTGTATCTTCAAATCCTGCAGTTGCAAGTGTATCTAATACAGCATCAGATGCAACAAAGGCTGTTGTATATGGACATCAGGCAGGAGAGGCAACGATTACTGCTTATACAGAGAATGGCTTAACCACAGAGGTTAAGGTTACTGTTAAGGAAACAGAAGTTGCGGAGACAGTAGAGACAACCGTTGAGGAGAGCAAGGAAACACAGAGCGAAGCTGGTAAGGATGAGGCTAAGGAGTCAGAGCCAGCTACACAGGTTACAACTGTGTTGAGTAATGAAGCCGATGGTGGCGCTATGAACACGGTCTTACTAGTAATCGGCATCGTCATATTTGGAGTAGCTGTATTCTTCATCACAATGAAGATTGCAGGCGGTAGCTCAAAGAAGTAAGACTTCTAAGAAATAAAAAGAAAGTTCGCGAAAAATGATTTCTCATTTTTCGTGGACTTTCTTTTTGTTTCATCAATTCGGGTTTGTCGACTTCTTGCGGCGCCCGCGCCGGGTTGTCGTTTTTACAAATGTACCTAGTCAAATTTGAATTTAACTGGCTAATGAAAGACATTATGCCCTGTTCTTTCATATCAGCCAAGCTTAAGGTATTGAATTAGAATGAATTAATTCTATACACAGGTGCTTTAATTCTTGATTTCATTCTTATATTTGTATATTGCTAATGCCTGCGAGGTACTGTAACGAAAATCCTGTCGTGGTACCTCGAATCTAGGTATTTTATATCCATTTAATAAGATTTTTAGGTACAGGAACACTTTTATTGAGCATT
>JAFUKJ010000075.1 GCA_017467805.1 Lachnospiraceae bacterium | reverse complement strand
TATGAAGTGTCCTTTTTGCAGTCATGAGAATACCAGAGTAATAGATTCAAGACCAGCTGATGAGAATAATTCCATCCGCAGAAGACGTGTGTGTGACGATTGTAATAAGCGTTTTACCACGTATGAGAAGATAGAAACGATTCCTTTAATCATTATTAAGAAGGATAATAACAGAGAGACCTATGACCGCTCTAAGATTGAGGCAGGTGTACTGCGTGCGTGCCATAAGAGACCGATTAGTGTTGATAAGATGAACCAGCTGGTTGATGAGATTGAGATAGAGATTTTCAATCGTGAAGAGAAAGAGATTCCAAGTCAGATGATAGGTGAGTTGGTTATGGAGAAGCTTAAGGAGTTGGATGCGGTAGCATATGTAAGATTTGCATCTGTGTATCGTGAGTTTAAGGATATTAATACTTTTATGGATGAGTTGAAGAAGGTATTGGATAAGTAGAATGTGAGATGTCGTCAAGTAGGCGGCATCTTTTTTATATCCATTGTTTTATTCGTGTTTGTAAAAAATAGTGGAAATAGTCGTAAAATATGATAAAATATTATTAATAATGAGAAATTATATCTGATTGGAGGTATATTATGGATTACGACAAGAAAGTTTTCACAAAACAAGCCAATTATAAAGCAAGAAATATGTGGTTTATAATGACGTTGATTCTTTCGATAGCTTATTTATTAGAGACGAAAAATGGGAAAGAATCTGTATCTTTTTTTATCATATTGGAATTGATAGGATGGGTACCGTTTATCGTTGGCCTAGTCATGCTTAAAATAAAGGGCGGACATTGGGAACAGTACTACAATATAGTTGGATATGGCTTTGGCTGTTTCTATCTTTGGATTATGCTGAATGTAACAGGTACATTGGCATTTACCTATATTCTTCCGTTAGTTAGTATGCTGATTATCTATAAGAACCGCAATTTTATTTTGCGCTGTGGAGTGGCGAGTGTAGTACTGGTAGGCTTTTGTATTGTACGAAACTATATGGGAGGTATGAGGTCTTCACAGGATATTTCTAATTATGAGATTCAGTTTTTGATTACCTTGTTCTGCTATATCGGTTATGTGGTTTCTATTAATCATATGACGAGGTCAGATAACGCTATGCTGCATGATGTGCAGTCTAATCTGGCAAAGGTGGTTACTACGGTAGAAAAGGTTAAGATTGCCAGCAATTCCGTAGTAGATGGTGTTACGGTTGTTAGAGAGCTTTCAGAGGAAAATAAGGAAGGTGCAACAATTGTAGTAGAGAGCATGGAAGAGCTTGCACGCAAGAGCCAGACCTTGAGCGGCATGGTTGATTCTACTATGAATATGACTGAGGATATTGATAATCAGGTAACGAATGTAGCAGAGTTGATTGAGCATATTGTAGGTTTAAGTGAGGCATCTGCTGAGCATGCAGGAACAAGCTCTAAGCAGTTGGATGACATGGTAGAGTCGACCAATGTGATTGCTAAGCTTTCAAATGATGTAGAGAGGATTCTGAATGAGTTTACCAGCCAGTTTGATAAAGTTAAGCAGGAGACAGGAACAATTGAAAAGATTTCTTCCCAGACAAATCTGTTAGCATTAAATGCTTCGATTGAGGCAGCAAGAGCAGGCGAGGCAGGAAAGGGCTTTGCGGTAGTTGCTGATGAAATCAGAAACTTAAGTATGGGAACGCAGCAGTCTTCTACCAGTATTATGGAGGCGTTAAAGCTGTTAGAGGAAACCTCAGATAAGATGACAGAGTCTGTCACTACAATCATGAAGATGATTATGGAAAGTCTTGAGACCATGAAGACGGTTAATGAAAGCGTAGGAATGATTGCAGACGATTCCAAGCAGCTTGGTGATGAAATACAGGTTGTTGATACAGCCATGAAGAGTGTAGAGGCATCTAATAAGAACATGTTTGAAAATATGAAGCAGGTACAGGATATCATGGTTGAGATGACTGATTCTGTAATTGATTCAGAGGCAACAACAGCTACAATGCTTAGTAAGTATGAAGAGACAGCACGAAGCGTTGAGAAGATTGAAACTGTTGTAGGACATCTTGTAGAAGAGCTTGGTGAAGGCGGATTCATGGACGTTGCGGATGTCGCGGAGGGTATGAGTCTTCTTGTTATAGATAAAGCTACTAAGAAAAATCTTTCTGTAGATGTTGTAAAGGTAAGTGGTGAAACCTTGTATTTCAAGGAAAGTACACATACGGAAAGCTTCTTTGGAAATACTCAGACAAAGAAATTTGAAATCCATGTTGTTGTTAATAATTCGGTATATATTTGGAAGGATGTTGAACCTGTTAAGTCCAGAAAGGAAATGCCAGGTCATTACAAGATGAAGCTCTCTGAGAAGCCAAAGGTAATGAATCGAAGAAAACATCCGAGATATGCAATGTCAAACCCATGTAGTATTATGGTAAGGTCTATGGATAAGACCTTTGAGGGAACTGTAGTGAATATTAGTGCAGGAGGTTTCGCATTCTCTTGTAAGGACTCTGCATTCGCAAATATTACAGGCGATAGAGTTCAGATGACGATTAAAAACTTTGACTTGCTGGAAGGAAAATCATTAACTGGTATTGCAATACGTTCATCGGATGATAGAGGAAATTATATTGTTGGTTGTAGAATGTTTGAGGACAATATGGATATTTACCATTATGTCAATGAGCGTGTAAAGGAATAGTTGGAGGAAGGCTGCTCTTAATGGGCAGCCTTTGTTGTAGTTGAACACATATTTTGACTTTGTTAAAAAAATGACTTGATTTTTGATAGGATATTGTATACAATGTAGCATGACTAAGGGATGGTACAATTGCCTGTTGACCATACCCGATACAGTCCGTACATAGCATATAAGATATGCAATGTGTGACAATTGAATATAGTATTTTTCGAAGGAGAAAAAACATGACTAAGAGAAGAAAGAAGCACCTACATTTAGGAAAGGCTCTTCTGGTAAGTATGTTGCTTACACTGACTATTGCACTGGGCGGATGCGCAGGTGATAAGGAGGCGGATGATTCTTCGCAGATTACAATCGGTATTCCACAGGATCTTGACAGTTTAGACCCTAATGTGGCTGTAGCTTCAGGAACACAGGAAATACTGTTTAATGTTTACGAAGGTTTATATAAGCCTGATAGCGATGGGAATCTGGTTCCTGCTGTAGCAAGCGATTGTGCAATATCAGAAGATGGGTTGACATATACCTTTACATTAAGAGAAGGTGTTAAGTTCCATAATGGAAATCCGGTTACAGTTGAGGACGTAGTGTATTCGATGAATAAGTGCGCCGGCGATGGATCAGGAGAACCATTAGTATCGGCGTTTTCTATTGTAGAAAACGTAGAAGCAACAGATGATAAGACGGTGGTAATTACTTTATCAGAAGCAAATAAAGATTTTCTTGCTATTTTGTCAGCAACAGAAACCTGTATTGTACCAGCTGATGTAGAAGATCTTGAAACAACACCAGTTGGAACAGGTCCATACAAGATTGTATCACGTTCCTTACAGGAAAATGTGATTTTAGAGAAATTTGATGAGTACTGGGGAGAACCAGCCAATATTGAAAATGTAACGCTTAAGATAATTGCTGATTCTGATTCTATCCTTATGAATTTACAGGGTGGAGCAATTGATTTGTTTGCAAGAGTAACATCATCAACAGCGTCAGGACTTGGTGACGATTTTAATGTATTAGAAGGAAGTATGAATCTTGTTCAGTCATTATATCTGAACAATGCAGTAGAGCCATTTAATAATGAAAAGGTAAGACAGGCGTTAAGCTATGCTGTAAATAAGCAGGAAATCTTTGATTTTGTTGCAGATGGCAAGGGAACAGCGGTTGCCAGCAGTATGTTCCCCGCATTTGGTAAGTATTACATGGAAGAGTTGAACGAGGTATATGCGACGGATATAGAAAAGGCAAAGCAGCTTCTTGCAGAGGCT
>JAFUKJ010000074.1 GCA_017467805.1 Lachnospiraceae bacterium | reverse complement strand
TTGGTAAGACTGGTAAGAAATAAGTAAGGAGAGTGTGAAGATGGTTAGTAAGAAATCAAAAGCAGAATTACGTGCTAAGAAGCACATGAGAATACGTAACCGTGTTAACGGTACTGCTGAAAGACCACGTTTAGCGGTTTTCAGAAGCAATAATCATATGTATGCTCAAATTATTGACGATACAGTTGGAAATACATTAGTTTCAGCTTCATCTCTTGAGAAGGAAGTAAAGGCTGAATTAAATAAAACTAACGACGTTGAAGCAGCAGCATATGTTGGAACAGTAATTGCTAAGAGAGCAATTGAAAAGGGTATTACTGAGGTAGTCTTTGATAGAGGCGGCTTTTTATACCATGGAAAAATTGAAGCGTTAGCTGAGGCAGCAAGAGAAGCTGGCTTAGTATTCTAGGAAGGGAGAAAATCACATGAAACGTACAATCATTGATGCAAGTCAGCTTGAATTAACAGATAAGGTTGTTGCGCTTAAGCGTGTAACAAAGACTGTTAAGGGTGGACGTAACATGCGTTTTACCGCTTTAGTAGTAGTAGGTGACGGAAATGGTCACGTAGGTGCTGGTTTAGGTAAGGCCGTAGAAATCCCAGAAGCTATCCGCAAAGGAAAAGAAGATGCAATCAAGAATCTTGTTAAGATTGCGTTAGATGACAATAAATCAGTTACACATGATTACATCGGTAATTACGGTTCTTCAAGCGTTTTATTAAAGAAGGCTCCCGAAGGTACTGGTATCATCGCTGGTGGTCCTGCTCGTATCGTATGTGAGCTTGCAGGTATCAAGAACATCCGTACAAAGTCTTTAGGTTCTAACAATAAGCAGAACGTTGTATTAGCTACAATCGCTGGCTTATCACAGTTAAAGACACCGGAAGAGGTTGCTGCAAATCGTGGAAAATCTATCGACGAGATTATGGCTTAAGGAGGTAGATCAAGATGGCAAAAACATTAAAAGTTACTTTAGTTAAATCAACAATTGGTGCCGTTCCAAAGAACAAGGCTACTGTAGAGGCTATGGGTTTAACAAAGCTTCATAAGACAGTTGAACTTCCTGATAACGATGCAACAAGAGGTATGATTCGTAAAGTAAATCATTTAGTAAAAGTTGAAGAAGCATAATAAGGAGGTGTCAGAATGGAATTATCTAATTTAAGACCTGCAGAAGGTTCTAAACAGAGTGATAATTTTAGAAGAGGTCGTGGACACGGTTCAGGTAATGGTAAGACTGCTGGTAAGGGACACAAGGGTCAGAAGGCACGTTCTGGAGCACCAAGAACAGGTTTCGAAGGTGGACAGATGCCATTATATAGACGTCTTCCTAAGAGAGGTTTCAAGAATAGAAATACTCAGGAGATCGTGGCTATTAACCTTGGAGCATTAGAGAGATTTGAAGATGGAGCTACAGTTACTGTAGAGACATTGATTGAAAGTGGCATTGTAAAGAATCCAAGAGACGGAGTTAAGATTCTTGGAGGAGGAGAATTGACTAAGAAGCTCAATGTTCAGGTTAATGCTATTAGTGCATCAGCTAAAGAAAAGATTGAGTCACTTGGCGGAACAGCAGAGGTGATCTAATGTTTACAACACTAAAGAACGCGTTTAAGATTAAAGAAATCAGAAGTAAATTACTGTTTACCTTTTTGATGTTAATTGTGATTCGTTTCGGATCACAGTTACCAGTACCAGGTGTAGACAGGGACTATTTTGCAAAGTGGTTTGCTCAGCAGACAGGCGGTGCATTTAACTTTTTTGATGCGTTTACAGGCGGTTCATTTTTGAACATGTCTGTATTCGCGCTGAACATAACACCGTACATTACATCTTCCATCATTATGCAGCTCTTAACAATAGCTATTCCAAAGCTTGAAGAGTTACAGAAGGAAGGCGAGGACGGAAGAAAGAAGATTGCTTCTTGGACTCGTTATGTAACAGTTATCTTAGCAGTTGTAGAAAGTGCTGCTATGGCAATCGGTTTCGGTAATCAGGGATTACTGGAAGAGTATAATGCTCTTAATGTAATCACAGTAATTGCTGCATTAACTGCAGGTAGTGCGTTCCTTATGTGGATTGGTGAGCGAATTACGGAGAAGGGCGTTGGTAACGGTATCTCAATCGTACTCGTTATTAACATTATTTCCCGTATGCCGGATGATTTCAATAACTTGTATGAGCAGTTTATGAAGGGTAAGTCTATTCCTTTAGCAACTGTAGCAGCTTTAGTAATCATTGCTATCATATTAGTTATGATTGTAATCGTTGTTATCTTAAATGGTGGACAGCGTAAGATTCCGGTACAGTATGCAAAAAAGATTCAAGGGAACAAGATGGTTGGGGGTCAGTCAACTTTCCTTCCATTGAAGGTTAATACAGCAGGTGTTATTCCTATTATCTTTGCATCATCATTGATGCAGTTCCCAATTGTTATTTCCAGCTTAGCTGGATACCAGGGAACAGGTATTTGGGCACACATCTTAAATGGATTAAATCAGGATAACTGGTGTAAGCCAAGCGATTTGAAGTATTCAATCGGTTTGTTAGTATACGTCTTATTAGTAATCTTCTTTGCTTATTTCTATACATCTTTAACATTCAATCCGTTAGAGATTGCGAACAATATGAAGAAGCAGGGTGGTTTCATTCCAGGTATTCGTCCTGGTAAGCCGACTAGCGATTACCTTTCAAAGGTATTAAACGCTATTATTTTCATCGGAGCTATTGGACTTTTGATTATCGCAGTAGTACCATTCTTCTTTAATGGTGTATTCGGTGCAAGTGTTTCATTCGGTGGAACAAGCTTAATCATTATCGTAAGCGTTGTATTGGAGACAATTAAGCAAATTGAATCTCAGATGTTAGTACGTAATTACAAAGGTTTTTTGAATGATTAATCATATACATGGTTTGGAAGCAAAGCATTCGCTTTGCTTCTGCCATGATTATATGTAGAGAAGCATAAGGACGTTCTTGGACGTTCTTTTAATTTTTAAAATAGAAAATAATTCGTGAAAACGTTAATAATAGATAAAACTGGCATTGCATATATTTGACAGAGGATATAGAATATAATTGGAGTGCTATGGCAAGAGAATAGCAAACAAAAGAGAATTAGGCAGCTACAGTGGCTAGGAGGATATGAATATGAAGATTATTATGTTAGGCGCACCAGGCGCAGGTAAAGGTACACAGGCAAAGATGATTGCTGAGAAGTACACAATTCCACATGTATCAACAGGAGATATTTTCAGAGCAAATATTAAGAATGGTACAGAGCTTGGTATGGAAGCTAAGAAGTATATGGATCAGGGACAGTTAGTTCCGGATGAGCTTACCGTTAAGATTCTTTTAGACAGAGTAGCAAAGGATGACTGCAAGAATGGTTATGTTTTGGATGGATTTCCAAGAACTATTCCACAGGCAGAGGTTTTAGATAAAGCATTGACAGAGCTTGGTGATAAGATTGATTATGCAATCAATGTTGATGTTCCAGATGAGAATATCGTAAAGAGAATGTCAGGCAGAAGAGCATGTGTAACTTATGGTGCAACATATCATTTAGTACATATTCCCCCAAAGGCAGAGGGAATTTGTGATACTTGTGGTTCAGAGCTTATTTTAAGAGATGATGATAAGCCTGAGACAGTAATGAACAGATTAGATGTATACCATAAGCAGACACAGCCTTTGATTGATTTCTATACAGCAAAGAATGTACTTAAGACAGTAGATGGTACTGTTGATATGAAGGATGTATTCCAGGCTATTGTTAATATACTTGAATAAGTAGCAATAGATATGAAGGAATTCCGATAGGAGGAAAAACATGGCTGTTACAATTAAATCTGCAAGAGAGATAGATTTGATGAGAGAAGCAGGTAGACTGTTGGAGAAGGTTCATAATGAACTTGGTCAGGCGATTAAGCCAGGTATGTCTACGCTTGAAATTGACAGATTAGGTGAGAAGCTAATCAGAGGATATGGATGTATTCCTAACTTCCTTAATTATAATGGTTATCCTGCATCAATATGTGTATCTGTAAATGATGAGGTTGTGCATGGAATACCTAGAGCTGACAGGATACTGCAGGAGGGTGACATCGTAAGTCTGGATGCTGGATTGATATATAAAGGATATCATTCTGATGCAGCAAGAACCTACGGAGTAGGTAAGATTAGCCCAGAGGCACAGAAGCTTATAGATGAGACCAGAAACAGCTTCTTCGAAGGTATTAAGATGGCAAAGGATGGTAATCATTTATATGATATCTCCAATGCGATTGATGCATATATTTCAAAGTTTGGATATGGAATCGTAAGAGACCTTGTGGGACATGGAATTGGTACACAGCTACATGAGGACCCACAGATACCTAACTTCGCACAGCGTCGTAGAGGTTTAAAGCTTCGCGCTGGAATGACACTGGCAGTTGAGCCAATGATTAACATGGGAAGATGTGATGTTGCATGGCTGGATGATGACTGGACAGTTGTTTCAGATGATGGTTCCCTCTCAGCACATTATGAAAATACAATATTAATTACCGATGGCGAGCCAGAGATATTAACTCTTTCATAGGAGAATGAATATGGTAGGATATATAGCATATTCCCTTGCAGGACATGACAAGAGCAGGTTGTATTTTATAATAGAAGAAAATGAGACTTGGGTGTGGCTTGCCGATGGTAAAGTCAGAACTTTGGATAATCCTAAAAGGAAAAACAAAAAGCATATACAGATTATCAAGAATGTTGATGAATTAATGATGAAAAGCATAATTGATAAGACTGCTACAAATGAAACAATAAAAAGAGCTATTAAATTGTATTGTAAAGACATGATGGATAAGTCGTGAGACGACAGAAAGTGAGGAAAAAATGTCAAAGTCAGATGTAATTGAAATTGAAGGAACAGTAGTAGAGAAGCTTCCAAACACAATGTTTCAGGTAGAGTTAGAGAATGGTCATAAGGTACTTGCTCACATCAGCGGAAAGTTAAGACAGAATTTCATTCGTATCTTACCTGGAGATAAAGTTACTTTAGAATTATCCCCATATGATTTGTCTAAGGGAAGAATCATTTGGCGTGATAAATAAATATTATTGTTATAGGGGTTGCAATTCTTGGAATTGTCTGCTATAATGTAAAACGGTCTTTTTGAAAGGAGGGTTTAACATGAAAGTTAGATCATCAGTAAAACCTATTTGCGAAAAATGCAAGATTATCAAGAGAAAAGGACGTATCAGAGTAATCTGTGAGAATCCTAAGCACAAGCAGAGACAGGGTTAATTAACTCTACTGTATTGAAGCGGCTGACAGTATTATATTCCTGAATAATGATATTCCATTATTCACCGTCAAGGAATGATACTATTAAATATATGACAGAGATAAATTAGAATTTTGTCGTGTGTTTACTTCTTGATACCGAGAAAAGTTTCGCAAGAAACAAAGCAGGAAAAACAAGACATACCTGCTTACATCTGGAGTACCAGATACCGATGTAGTATCGGACAAATCGGATTGATATCCGATTGGGTAGATAATACCCCAATCAATTAGTTTACTTATTAATATGTGAAGCAATCGTAAGATGTCTTCATGAAGCAAAATGGAGGAATTTAACATGGCTCGTATCGCTGGTGTTGACTTACCAAGAGAAAAACGTGTAGAAATCGGTTTGACTTACATCTACGGAATTGGTAGAGTAAGTGCAACAAAGATCTTAGCAGATGCAGGTGTAGATCCTGATATCCGTGTAAGAGATTTATCAGATGATGATGTTAAGAAGATTAGTGCTGTAATTGATGAGAATTACCTTGTAGAAGGTGATTTAAGAAGAGAAATCGCACTTAACATCAAGAGATTGCAGGAGATTGGATGCTATCGTGGTATCCGTCATAGAAAGGGACTTCCTGTTCGTGGTCAGAAGACTAAGACAAATGCTAGAACAAGAAAAGGTCCTAAGAGAACTGTAGCAAATAAGAAGAAATAATATCAGCAAGAGCTGAGCCATACATGTATTGCATAGTGCATGATGGTTAACAAGTTTATATGAGAAAGTAGGTTAGTTTAAAATGGCTAAGAAAGTTACAAAGAAAGTGACAAAAAAGCGCGTTAAGAAAAACGTTGAACGCGGACAGGCACATATTCAGTCTTCTTTTAACAATACAATTGTTACATTAACAGATACTGAAGGAAATGCTCTTTCATGGGCAAGTGCAGGTGGTCTGGGATTTAGAGGTTCAAAGAAATCTACTCCATATGCAGCGCAGATGGCAGCTGAGACAGCTACAAAGGCAGCTTTAGTACATGGTTTAAAATCTGTAGATGTAATGGTAAAGGGTCCTGGTTCAGGTAGAGAAGCAGCAATTCGTGCTCTTCAGGCATGTGGTCTTGAAGTAACAAGTATTAAGGATGTAACACCTGTTCCACATAACGGATGTCGTCCACCAAAGCGTCGTAGAGTTTAATTTAGGAGGATAAAAACATGGCAGTTAATAGAGTCCCTGTTCTTAAAAGATGCAGATCTCTTGATTTAGATCCTGTATTCTTAGGATATGATAAGAAGTCAAATAGAAAATCTCCAAGAGCTGGCAAGAAGATGAGTGAGTATGGTCTTCAGTTAAGAGAGAAGCAGAAAGCTAAGTTCATCTACGGCGTTCTTGAGAAGCCTTTCCGTAACTATTACGAGAGAGCAGATAGAATGAAGGGTATGACTGGTGAAAACCTTATGATTCTCCTTGAGAGAAGATTAGATAACGTAGTTTTCAGAATGGGTTTTGCTAGAACAAGAAAAGAGGCTAGACAGGTTGTAGATCACAAGCATGTTTTAGTTAATGGCAAGATTGTAAACATCCCTTCTTACTTAGTAAGCGCTGGTGACGTAATCGAGATCAGAGAGAAGTCTGTAAGCATGCAGAGATTCAAGGATATCGCTGAAGTTACTAACGGTAGATTAGTTCCTGAGTGGGTTGATGTAAACCAGGAGAGCTTTAAGGGAACAGTTAAGGAGCTTCCTTCAAGAGAAGCAATTGATGTTCCTGTTGACGAAATGCTTATCGTCGAGTTATATTCTAAATAATTAGAATGATTTTTATAGCAATAGAAAGTACGCTTGGCGCACTTTCTATTGTCGTAGTTAAAAACATCACATTCATAAAGGAGGGTATTTACAGTGCTGGCATTTGATTTTGACAGTCCAAACATTGAAGTGACAGAAATCTCTGAAGACAAAAGGTATGGAAGATTTGTTGTTAAGCCTTTAGAAAGAGGTTACGGTATTACATTAGGTAATTCATTAAGAAGAATTATGCTTGCTTCCTTACCTGGTGCAGCTGTAAGTCAGGTAAAGATTGATGGTGTTGTACATGAGTTTAGTTCAATCCCTGGTGTAAAGGAAGATGTAACTGAAATCATTATGAATCTTAAGAGCCTGGCAATTAAGAATAATAGCGATTCTGATGAAGAGAAGAAGGCTGTTATTGATTTCGTGGGTGAAGGTGTTGTTAGAGCATCCGATATCCAGGTAGACCAGGATGTTGAAATTATGAATCCTGATCAGGTCATTGCTACTCTTAATGGTGGCAAGGAGAGTAAGCTGTATATGGAGCTTACAATTAAGAAGGGTAGAGGATACATCAGCGCAGACAAGAATAAGAGCGATGATTTACCAATCGGTACAATCGCTGTTGATTCCATCTTTACTCCAGTAGAGAGAGTTAACGTTACTGTTGAAAATACCCGTGTAGGTCAGAGTACAGATTATGATAAGTTGACATTAGATGTATATACTAATGCAACAGTTGCTCCTGATGAAGCAGTTAGCCTTGCGGCTAAGGTTTTGAGTGAGCACTTGAAGATTTTCATTAATCTTTCTGAGAATGCAAAGAATGCAGAAGTTATGATTGAGAAGGAAGATGACGAGAAGGAGAAGGTACTTGAGATGAGTATCGACGAATTAGAGTTATCTGTTCGTTCTTACAACTGCTTGAAGAGAGCAGGTATTAACACTGTAGAAGAATTAACAAATAAGACTTCTGAGGATATGATGAAGGTTCGTAACTTAGGACGTAAGTCATTAGATGAAGTTTTAGCTAAGTTAAAGGAATTAGGTCTTCAGTTAAATCCAATGGATGAATAAATTGCAGACTTGATTTATATAGCAGATGCGGTAAAGCCAAAGAGTTCGCATTTGTGCTCATGAAATGGAATTATTAACTAACATTTGATAAGTAAGTCCAAAGCGCGTTGTCATTTGTTCCACTAATGAGGGTACTTAATTCGAGAAAGAAGTACGTCCTCGAACGAAAGGAGCCAATTATGGCAGGTTATAGAAAGTTAGGCAGAACATCTAGCCAGAGAAAAGCATTATTAAGAAATCAGGTAACAAATCTTTTATATCATGGAAAGATCGTTACTACAGAAGCTAAGGCTAAGGAAGTACAGAAGATTGCTGAAGGTCTTATCGCATTAGCTGTTAAGGAGAAGGATAACTTCGAGACAGTTAAGGTTACTGCAAAGGTAGCTAAGAAGGACAAAGATGGCAAGAGAGTGAAGGAAGTTGTAGATGGTAAGAAAGTTACTGTTTACGAGGAAGTAGAGAAGGAAATCAAGAAGGATATGCCTTCAAGACTTCACGCTAGAAGACAGATGCTCAAGGTATTATATTCTGTAACTGAGGTTCCAACAGAGAACTCAGGAAAGAAGAAGAATACTAAGGAAGTTGACCTTGTTGCTAAGTTGTTTGATGAGGTTGCACCTAAGTATGCAAGCCGTAAGGGTGGTTACACAAGAATCATCAAGATCGGTCAGCGTAAGGGTGACGGCGCATTAGAAGTTGTACTTGAGTTAGTATAATTAGATGATTTGGAACGCGTTCTTGAAAAAGAACGCGTTTTTCTTACATTATAGGATTTATCCTATAATGTAAGAAAATAATATGCACACGCAAAGGTGAGGAAGATGTCGCATAAATGCGACACTTTTGCGGCGCAAGAATGTGCCAAGGCACATTCTATGACAAAATTGGTTGCAAATAGAAAGAGTTAAACTATGTATATTGGAATTTGCGAAGATGAAGCAATACAATTAGAATATTTGAAGAAGAAAATAGAGAATTATTGTAAGCAGACGGGGGAAGTGTGCAGGCTAGAGAGCTTTGAAAGTGCGGAGGAGCTTTTGTTTAAGTATGAGCGGAGTTTTCCGTTTGATTGCGTACTCTTAGATATTCGTATGGGAAAGATGGATGGGATGCAGTTGGCAAGCGAGATTCGTAAGCGTGACCGTCAGCTTCCTATTATATTTGTGACAGGTGATAAGGATGCAGTGTTCGATGGCTATAAAGTCGGAGCAGTGCGTTACTTATTAAAGCCAATAAAAGAATATGAACTTATCGAAGCCTTAGATTTTGTTAAAAAGGAGTTTTTAGGTAAGGAAAATAATAAGAAAGCAAATAAGGCAGATTATTTCTGCTTTCAATATATGGGCGAATACACCAAGTTAGATAAATCTGATATTGTTAGAATAACAGTGCAGGGACATTATATTACCATTTGTACAACCTTAGAGGGTGTATCAAGAGAATATACCTTTAAGGAAACCATGAAGGGGATTCGAGAGCAGTTAAAGGATGACAGATTTGCATTGGCGAGTCGTTCAGAGCTTGTGAATCTGCAGTATGTGAAGTCAATTTCCAGGACGGAGTGTGTACTGACTACAGGTGAAACGGTAGCCATAAGTCGCAGTTGTTATAATGAGTTTAACCAATTATTTATAAGGTTCTACATGTGATGAAACAGTTGCACATTGACCAAGAGATATTTTACATGCGAATTTTGATATGAGAAGAGAACGCTTATTGAAAAGTGGATATTAAAATGCTATTGTGAGTTGTAGTAGAGAAAGGGTATTTGAGGAAAATTTATTATGAGATACGATATAACTATAATACTGGTAGCATATGCAGTACTAATAACAGTAGCATTTATAATCTACATCTTTGTAAGAAAGCGTCAGCAGGACAAGCATTTCTATGAGTATCAGGATAAAGTATTAAACATACAAATGGAAGAAATGAATGATATCTATATGACGATGCGCGGATGGCGTCACGATTATCACAATCATATGCAGGCAATCAAGGCACATTTGGAGGCAGGACAGATTGCAGAGGCAAATGAATATGTAGATAAGATGGATGATGAGCTAGATAGGATTGACTTCGAATATAAGACTGGTAATATCGGAGTTGATGCGATTCTGAACAGTAAGCTTAGTCTTGCAAAAAAGCATAGCATTGAGATTAAATGCGATACAGTGTTACATAGCAAAATAAGTATTCCACAGATTGATTTGTGCGTATTACTTGGTAATCTTGTGGATAATGCAATAGAGGCATGTGATAAGCTGGAAGATGGACAGAGAAGATTCCTGCGTATCTATATGTGTATTCGTCAAAGTCAGTTATACATATCTGTAACGAATGCGACCAACGAAGTAATCCGTAAGCTGGACAAAGATTATATTAGTAATAAGCGTGGCAATCATGGACATGGATTGAAGCGAATTAATTTGACAGTAGAGAAGTATGGTGGGTATATTAATCGTCAGAATGAGCCAGGAGTGTTTGTGACAGAGATTATGCTACCGCTTGAGAAAGATTAATTGCATTTCGTGAACGAAATTTTGCATTTCAGGAATTTGTTTACCGAATTTAATAGGGATATATTAGAATGAGCATATGGAAACATATGCTTATTCTAATATGGGAGAGGGTTTAACAAGTGAAAAAGGAAAAGAAAGAAAAGCCGAAATACTCGTTTCTGAGTAATCTGGGATTTATTATGAAGCAGCTTCATGAAGACCATGGCTGGAAAGCATGGTTGGCATTCGTGGCACTTATCTTATCGGTATTTATGGGAAATTTTCTGCAGGTATTGATTCCGGCAGTTGCAGTACATGGAATAGAGCAACAGAAAGGTGTGAAGTTCTTCTTACTAGCAGTTGGAGCAGTAGTATTTGCCAGAGGAATAGTTGCCAATATAGAACAAGGGCTAGGACAGTATTGGGGAATATATGGAACTTGTACAAGATGCTTTAGCTTTGAAGGGAAGCTGATAGAGAAGGCTCTTACAACAGATTATCAAAATGTGGAAAGCTATGAGAAGCGTAAGTTAGTTGGAAAAGCCAGTCAGGCTTTATCCGGGAATTGGCAAGGTCTTGAAAGAGTATACAAGGAATTTACCAATGTAGTAATCAATGCAATAGGATTAATTGCCTATGGCGCAGCAATTTTAACAGTGGATATTCGTATCCTGATTGTTTTAATTCTGATGCTTGTATGCAATATTTATAGCAACAAATTCGCAAGAGATTTTGTAAAGAAGACACGCGAAGAGGATAGCGAAGCCAATCGTAAATTTTGGTATTTGTCTGATAAAGCAAAAGATATAGTAGCAGGTAAGGATGCACGAATCTATCGGATGGAAAAATGGTTTGGTGATTTGATGCATAGCTATGTGGAGAAGGGCGTAGCTTGGCAGAAGAGAGTGGAAAAGCATTATTATCTGCCTATTGTATCAGATACCGTATTTGTTGCATTAAGAGATGGATTGGCATATGTGATACTGATTCATCTGGTGATTCAGGGAGAGATTACACTTGCGGCATTTACCTTGATGTTTGGAATTATCGGCGAATTCTCAAATTGGCTATTTGGATTTGTGCATACATATAACACAATGATGGATTCCAATGTAATGGTATGTGATTTGCGTGAAATGCTGGATTTGAAAGATAATTTTAAGCATGGAACAGGTATCGAACCGGATGTTGCTAAGTATCCGCCCGAGATTGAGCTTAGAAATGTTTCTTTTTGGTATGAGAATGAGGAGGAAAAAATACTTGATCATGTGAATCTACATATACAGGCAGGAGAAAAGCTTGCCCTAGTAGGTAATAATGGTGCAGGAAAGACGACGCTTGTAAAGCTTCTCTGTGGTTTCTATCAGCCCAAGGAAGGTGAGATACTGGTAAATGGCGTACCAATTCAGGAATACAATATAGATAGCTATTTTAAAATGCTGGGTGTTGTATTTCAGGACATAGAGGAGCAGGCATTTTCATTGTTAAGCTTAGTAGGGGCTAAGGAGGAGGACGAGGCGGATAAAGAGCTTTTCTGGAAGTCGATAAAGGAAGCAGGCTTGTATGATAAGGTTGCTTCTCTTAACAAGAAGGAACTGACACATATTACACCTATATTTGACGATGAGGGAATTCGTTTATCAGGCGGTGAAATGCAGAAGCTGATGCTGGCAAGATGTATCTATAAGAATGCTCCGTTCTTAATCTTGGATGAGCCAACGGCAGCTCTTGACCCGTTGGCAGAAAGTGCAATGTATGAGGAATATAATAAGCTGACAGAGGATAAGACCAGTTTGTTTATTTCCCATCGACTGGCAAGTACGCGTTTTTGCGATAAGATTATCTTTCTTGAGAATGGTAGAATTATAGAGTCGGGAAGTCATGAAGAACTGATGAAGCTCGGACAACGATATGCACATATCTATGAGGTGCAGAGTCATTATTATAAGAAAGATGCGAAAGAGGGCGACATGGAGGCTGCATATGAAAGCTAATAGTATACTGGAAAGAAATATTAAGATATTGAAATGGGTATACAAAGTATGCCCAAGCTATCTGCCACTTATGTTGGTGGAAGAGGCCATTAGAATGGCAAAAGTATTCCTCAATATTTACATGACAGCATGTGTAATAAATGAAATCGCGGTTGGAAAATCAGAGGAAAAGATTGTTACGCTAGCGATAGGCTTAGTAGTATGTTATATGTTATTGTCACTGATTCAATGGGCAATTGATAAGGTTCTCATCGTAAAAAGACGGCGTGTAGAAAATGGAATTAAGGTATCCATGGCGGAGAAATCAATCACTATGGACTATCAGGTACTGGAAAATTCAGCAACACAGGATATGGTAAAACAGATTGAAGATGGTGAAAATTATTCGGGAGGGCTGAGTGGATACTGTCAAGATGTAGCAAGTGTCTTTCGGTGTGCTTTTGTTATTCTATATTCTATTTTTTTGCTATCACCGTTGTTTCGGGCAGAATTAAAGCAGGATGCAGGATTATCAGATACAGTTGTGCGTATTATGAACAGTGTATGGACGGATATGTTGGTAATATGTGTATTTGTAGGAATTATGTATTATTTATATATCCAGCTAAAGAGGATTACCAAAATTCAAAATGAAGGATTTGAACATGGTGTGCGAAGTAACAGGCGATTTGGTTATTTTATTTCCTATGTACATGATTATGCAAAGGGAAAAAGCGTTCGTATCTATAATATGCTTCCGATGCTTCGTAAGAAAATGGCAGTAGAAAAAGAATGCACGAAAGATATTTGGATGAAACAGGCAAGAGGTATCATAAAGGTAAATCAACAGGAAAAGCTTTCCTTCACACTATGTCAGCTATTAGGATACACTTATGTTGGTCTTAAGGTATTAGGCGGAGCTATTACAATCGGTGAATTAACTCTGTATGTTGGAATTGTAGTTACGTTATATCAAAATATCAGTGAGACTTTAGATATTGTGAGCTGGCTTATTATGGTAAGCCAATACCTTAGCAACTACGTCGAATATCTCGACCTTCCAAATGAGAAATACGACGGAACACTTCCTGTAGAAAAGCGTCTGGATAACGAATACGAATTAGAATTCCGCAATGTCTCCTTCCATTATCCCAATAGCAAGGAAATGGTACTGGAAAATGTGAATGCTAAGATTCATGTAGGTAAGAAAATGGCAATCGTAGGTAAAAATGGTTCGGGTAAGTCTACCTTTATCAAGCTATTATGCCGTTTATACGACCCGACAGAGGGAGAGATTTTATTAAATGGCATCGACATCCGCAAATATGACTATGACGAGTATCGTAATCTGTTTGGTGTGGTATTTCAGGACTTTCAGCTATTCTCCTTTTCTGTCGCGCAGAATGTGGCTGCAGGTGTGGAATATGATGCGGATAGAGTATGGTCTTGTCTGGAGCAGGCAGGAATGAAGGAAAAAGTACAAGGCTGGGAGAAAGGAATAGACACAGTTATCTATAAGCAGGATGATGAGGGTGTGGAAATTTCAGGCGGAGAGGCGCAGAAGCTTGCGATTGCAAGAGCGCTTTATCGGAATGCACCTGTAGTTATTCTAGATGAGCCAACAGCAGCACTTGACCCAATCGCAGAGCTTGAGGTTTACGAGAAGTTTGATGAAATGGTAGAGGACAAGACAGCGATTTATATTTCGCATAGAATGTCAAGCTGCCGTTTCTGCAAGAATATATTAGTGTTTGATGGTGGTAAAATTGTTCAAATGGGAAGCCATGAGGAGCTTCTGGAGGCAAAGGACAGTTTATATGCACAGCTTTGGAATGCGCAAGCGAGCTACTACCGATAAGTAGTCAGTCATGTATCTGGGATTTTAGGTACATGACTGATTTTTATTTATTTTTTACTTGTATTAATTTATCGGATAAAATATATTATAATAGACTAGAATATTTGTGTAATTGAAGGTTGGAAGTTTGTACCATGAATGGACAAACTGTATTAAGAAAGAGTTGGATAGCTATGGTAGGGGACAGAATTTATTCACGAGAAGAAGCATGCTATATTTTACAGGTTAGTTTGAATGCAGGCGAAGAGGAAGTTAAGAAAGCGTATCGTAATCTGGTGAAGCAGTATCATCCTGATTCCAATCCGAATCAGAATACACATCAGGTATATTTGCGGATACATGCAGCATATGAATATTTACAGGAGCATCCGTATCAGGCACCTGTGGTTATGCCTGTAAGACCTATGAGAATCTTTGAGACGAACGCAAAGACCAAGGCACAGCATGTACAGCAGCAAAGGTTTCAGGAGGAACGTAAACGTGCGTTAGAGCGTGAGAAGGAGAATCGTGTAAAGAAGTTCCAAGAGGCGCAGGAAGCAAAGAAGAAGCCTGTAAAGCAGCAGACCAGTGAAGAGGAAGCACTGAATAAGATTCGTGCAATATGGCTTGCTGAGACGATTAAGCGTCAGATAGAGCAGGACAAGAAGGAACGAGATGCACAGGTGCGTAAGCAGGTGTATCAGGCATTTATGCAACAGAAGCTAAATGAAGAGGAAGAACTGAAAAGTAAGAATAAGTAATAGAGACAGGACAAGCACAGGGATAATCGGATATGAACATTATAAAGGTAAAGGATTTAATATTTGAATATATCAGACGTGACGAAGAGGGTAACGTAGAGGGCATTACAAAGGCTGTTGATGACGTTAGCCTTAATATTGAGCAGGGAGATTTTGTTGCCATTTTAGGACATAATGGCTCAGGTAAGTCTACGCTTGCCAAGCATCTGAATGCGATTCACTATCCGACAGAAGGAACTGTGTGGGTGGATGGTAAGGATACGCAGCAGGAAGAGCATCTGTGGGATATTAGACAGACTGCTGGTATGGTATTCCAGAATCCTGATAATCAGATTATCGGACAGGTCGTAGAAGAGGATGTTGGCTTTGGACCTGAGAACATGGGGGTAGAGACTAAGCAGATATGGGAGCGTGTAGAGGAAAGTCTAAAGGCGGTTGGAATGTATGAATTCCGTAAGCATTCGCCGAATAAGCTTTCAGGCGGTCAGAAGCAGCGCGTTTCTATTGCGGGGGTGATTGCCATGCATCCAAAGTGCATTATTTTGGATGAGCCGACTGCCATGCTTGACCCTAAGGGAAGAAAAGAGGTTATTCGCGCCATTCGTGCATTAAATGATGTAGAGAAAATAACGATTATCCTGATAACACATTATATGGAAGAGGTTATTTATGCCGATAAGGTGTTTGTCATGGATAAGGGAAGAATAGAGCTTCAGGGAACACCAAGAGAAATTTTCTCGCAGGTGGACAGATTAAAGCAGCTTCGTCTTGATGTGCCACAGGTAACTCTGCTGGCACATGAGCTTCGAAAGGAAGGTTTTCCAATCCCTGAGGGCATATTAACGAAGGAAGAATTTGCGCAGGCAATTGATAAATGTGTAGATGAGATTAGATAGCAATGGAGGCAGGGAGGAAAATTCCTCTGCCTGCATAAGTGGGCAGGCATTTTTCTGCGAAAAACAAGGAGGAATCAAACGTGCCAATTATAGTAGACCATGTAAGTCATATATACGGTGAAGATACGCCGTTGGCTGTTCATGCCTTAAAGGATATTAATCTGGTAATCCCCGATGGACAGTTTATCGGGTTAATTGGACATACAGGCTCTGGTAAATCAACACTGGTGCAGCATTTGAACGGATTAATGAAGGCAACCAGTGGAGCTATTTATTTTAATGGTGAAGATATTGATGATAAGGATTTTGATAAGAGAAAGCTTAGAAGCAAGGTAGGGTTGGTGTTCCAGTACCCTGAACACCAGCTCTTTGAGACAGATGTTTTCTCTGATGTATGCTTTGGACCGAAGAATCTTGGCTTATCAGAGAAGGAGGTACAGCTAAGAGCCTATGAAGCCTTGAAGCTGGTGGGCTTAAAGGACGAGTATTTCTATCAGTCGCCCTTTGATTTATCGGGTGGAGAGAAGAGACGTGTTGCAATCGCGGGCGTGCTTGCCATGAAGCCAGATTTTTTAATTTTGGATGAGCCGACTGCGGGATTAGACCCAAAGGGCAGAGATGAGATTCTTGACCAGATTGCAAAGCTGAAGGAGGAGACTGGAATTACGGTTATACTGGTTTCCCATAGTATGGATGATGTAGCGAAGTATGTGGACAGAATCATTGTGATGAACAAGGGAAGCGTTATGTATGACGATGTGCCAAGAGAGGTATTTCGTCATTATGAGGAGCTTGAACAGGTAGGACTCGCTGCCCCTCAGGTAACCTACATTATGAAGAGTCTTCAGGACAAGGGACTGGACGTTAGCGATGATGTGACTACCATAGAGGAAGCTAAGGAAGAGATTAAGTCTTATTTTACAAAGCTTGCAAAGGCAAAAAGAGGTAATTGGTAGATGCTTAGAGATATTACATTAGGACAATATTATCAGGCGGATTCGGTGATACATAGACTTGATCCAAGAGTAAAGTTAGCAACGACAATTGTATTTATTATATCACTCTTTGTATTTGATGGAATTGCAGGATATGTGGTAGCAGCAGCCTTTTTGGCGATGGTGATTAAGCTATCCAAGGTGCCGTTCAAATTCATGATAAGAGGAATGAAGGCAATACTTTTCCTGCTTTTAATTACAGTAGTGTTTAATTTGTTTTTGACACCAGGAGAAGCTTTGGTATCCTTTGGCGTATTCAAGATTACGAAGGAAGGCGTGAAGACAGCCGTATTGATGGCAGTCAGACTGACATTTTTAATTATTGGTTCGTCTGTAATGACATTGACAACCACTCCGAATCAGTTGACAGACGGGTTGGAGAAGATGTTAGGACCATTGAAGAAGCTTCATGTTCCTGTACATGAGATTGCCATGATGATGTCAATTGCGCTGAGATTTATACCGATTCTGATGGAGGAAACGGATAAGATTATGAAGGCACAGATGGCAAGATGTGCTGACTTTGAAAGTGGAAATATATTAAAACGTGCCAAGAATATGGTGCCTTTGTTGGTGCCGTTATTTATATCGGCGTTCAGACGCGCGGACGATCTTGCAATGGCAATGGAGGCAAGATGCTATCGAGGCGGGGAGTTTCGTACCAAGATGAAGCCGTTGCATTATGAAAAACGCGACTTCGTTGCGTATGGTATTGTGGTATGCTATCTGGTAATTGGCGTGATGGCAGGAAAGCTTATGGTGATATTGTTATGAAGCGTGTAATGCTTACCGTGGCTTATGACGGAACGAATTATCACGGGTGGCAGCTGCAGCCCAATGTAGTGACTGTGGAGTCTGTGTTAAATGATGCGTTGACGGATTTGTTTCAGGAAGACATCAAGGTAATCGGCGCATCCAGAACAGATACAGGTGTACATGCACTTGGAAATATTGCGGTATTTGATACGCAGGCGCGTATGCCTGGAGAAAAGGTGTCATATGCATTGAATCAAAGGCTTCCAGAGGATATCAGGATACAGAATTCCTGTGAAGTACCGCTTGACTTTCATCCAAGACACCAGAATAGTAGGAAGACCTATGAGTACAAGATATTAAATTGCGAATTTCCACAGCCTGTTATGAGATTATATTCTCATTTTACCTATGTGCCACTTGATGTGGAGAGAATGCAGAGGGCAGCAGGATATTTTGTAGGAGAGCATGACTTTAAGAGCTTTTGCAGTGTAAATACGGTTGCAGAGACTACAGTGAGAGAAATTTTTGAGCTCACTGTGGAGAAGCAGGAGAATCTGATTACGATTCGTGTAACAGGCTCTGGCTTCTTATATAATATGGTTCGTATTATTGCGGGAACGCTGATGGAAGTAGGGCGTGGTAATATAGAGCCTGAGGAGATTCCTGAGATACTAAATGCATTAGACAGAACGAAAGCAGGACCTACGGCACCTGCCTGCGGACTTACTTTAGTGCGGTATCAATATGTGGATGGAATCCCTGAAATCACGCAGTGATGTGGATAATTCATAAAAATATATTATACAATATTTGTAAAAAAGTAATTGACATCCTGAAAATCGTATAATATACTATTTTAGTATGGCGACGTGTGGATAGCTGGTATCAAAAGCCCCGATGCTTAGTTAGAGCGTGTTGTCAGTATAGAGTGGTAGCCTGTGAGTTAACTAGGTACGGCCGGACATTCCGTATCGACGTGATTCAGACAGGGAGAACCAATGATAGGAAAGTCTAAGACTTATTTTATGGAGGTAACACGATGAAAACATTTATGGCTAGTCCAGCTACAATTGATAGAAAATGGTATGTAGTAGACGCTACAGACATGACATTAGGACGTTTAGCATCAGAAGTTGCTAAGGTTTTAAGAGGAAAGAATAAGGCAATCTTCACACCACATATCGATACAGGTGATTATGTAATCGTAATCAACGCTGAGAAGATTAAGGTTACAGGTAAGAAGATGGATCAGAAGATTTACTACCATCATTCAGACTACGTTGGTGGTATGAAAGAAGCTACTTTAAGAGAGAAGTTAAACAAGAAGCCTGAAGAGGTTATCGAGTTAGCTGTTAAGGGAATGCTTCCAAAGGGACCTTTAGGAAGAGAAATGTACAAGAAGTTGTTCGTATACGCAGGTTCAGAGCACAAGCATGCAGCTCAGAAGCCTGAAGTATTAACATTTTAATCAAAGGGACATATAAAGGAGGATATAAAAATGGCTAAGGCAGCAAATGCTTCAAGATATTATGGTACAGGTAGAAGAAAAAAAGCTATCGCTAGAGTATATTTAGTACCTGGTACAGGTAACATTACAATCAATAAGAGAACAATCGACGAGTTCTTTGGTTTAGAGACATTAAAGACAATCGTTCGTCAGCCATTAGTAGCTACAGATACAGTTGATAAGTTTGATGTACTTGTTAACGTATGTGGCGGTGGTTATACAGGACAGGCCGGAGCTATCAGACATGGTATCTCAAGAGCTTTATTACAGGTAGATGCAGATTACAGACCAGTTCTTAAGAAGGAAGGATTCTTAACACGTGATCCTCGTATGAAGGAGCGTAAGAAATACGGTCTCAAGGCAGCTCGTAGAGCACCACAGTTTTCAAAGAGATAATAAATGCCGCTTGCGAGCATTTTTATCTGATGAACGAGAAAACTTGTTTTCGAGTTATCAAAGAGATAATAACTTTTATAATTTTAATAAACATAAACAGCAGCTTAAAAACCTCAAAACCTTGTGTTTTGAGGTTTTTTATATATTAATTGCAATTTTTTTCAAGAATTTCCTTGACTCTGCACTAGGTTCAGGGCTTATATTGAGGATAATTTACAGGAAGGAGTCATGAAAATGAGAATAAGTGAGGTTGCAAATCTGACAGGCTTGAATGTGAGTAATGTCCGCTTCTATGAGAGAAAAGGATTATTAACACCTATCAGAGAAGAGGAAAGTAAATATAGAGATTATAACGAAGAGGATGTAAAAAGAATAAAGCAAATTCTCTTATATCGAAAAATGGGAGTTTCGGTGGATAGCATTTATCTGTTATTGAATGGGCAGGCAGAGAGGAAAGAGGTACTGCTTAGACAAAAAGATGAATTACAATCACAAATAGAAAATCTACAAGGTGCTTTTGCGTTATGCAGTCTGGTTCTACAAGAGGAGCAGATTGATGATGAGAAGCTTGAGCAATATCTGAACTATGTGCATGAGGAGGAGGCAAAGGGAAAACAGTTTGCACAGGTAGAGGAGTTGTTAGAGGAGATAACGGACTTTACATGGACAGTGCTTTTTCAGTGGGACCCAATGAATATGTGGTTATTTCAGAGACCGAAGATTGCGAGGCTGCTTTCGGTAGCTTTTTGGATATTTTTAATTGCGGTTCCGGTGATAAATCTAATTAGTGTATTTATGTGGAAGACAGATTTGCAAATCGGATTATTGGCAGTATACGCATTGATTATTGTAATATACGGAACGGGATTTGTACGATATCGAAAGGCTAAAAAGAAATATTCGAAGGAGAGCGTGGGAGAATGACAGTAGTATATGAGATGATTCAGCAATTACTGGAAATGCTATATGGTATCTGCGGTGATTATGGAATTGCGATAGTTTTGATAACCATTATCATTCGTGGATGTTTGCTTCCATTAAACCATAAGCAAAGACAGGCTATGAAGAAGCAGCAGAAGCTGAGTCTGCAGGTAGAGGAAATAAAACATAAATATAAGAATAATACAGAGAAAATGAACAAAGAAATCGAAAAGCTATATCAAACTGAGGGAGCAGGAAGTATGGGATGTCTGTTAACTCTGATACAGTTTCCGATTATGCTTGTACTTTATAATGGTATTCGCCTAGCGATTACAGCAGATGTATCGACCGTATTATTTCCTTGGATACCGTCATTGTTGGTAAGAGATAGTACTTATATCTTGCCACTTATAACAGTTTTGATTCAGATGATACCGCAGATACTACCATATATCAGTTTTTTCAAAAGGCTTAATTTACCAAAAACAAATGCATCTATGATTATGATATTTCTTCTCACAAATGGTTGGTTCACATCTATGATTCCTGCGGGAATAGAGCTTTACTATATGGTATCAGGACTGTTTACGGCAATTGAACAGCTGATAGGCTATATATTGGAAGTAAAGAATATTAAAATGGCAGAGGGTGTATAATAAATTTAGTTCGGTCACAACCGACTCGGTCCTGACCGAACTAAACTTTTACACAATCTGTATCTGATATTTCTGCAACCAATAATTTACCTGCAGCATATAAGCAAGCATCTGTGGACCAGCCATTAGCTGACCGTACCAAGGCTTGCCATAGTCGGAAGGACTATCTACAAAGGCATGAACCTTCTTGGTATCAAGCAAAGCTCTAATAGGAGAGTTCACATCTGCAAGCACTTCCTTCAAGCTATCTGCAAGCAATTTTTCATAAGCAGGGTCATAGGTCTTAGGGTAAGGACTTTTCTTGCGCCATAAGACATCATGGGGCAGGAAGCGTTCGCTTGCATGACGAAGCAGCCCCTTTACAATCCCGTCAGGACATTTCATTTCCCAAGGAACATTGAATACATATTCTAGGATTCGGTGGTCGGCAAGAGGTACACGAGCCTCTAAACCATTATACATACTGGTGCGGTCCATACGGTCAAGGAGTGTGGTCATGAACCAGCGAAGATTCAGATAAGCAATCTCACGACGGCGTTTCTCGGTAGGAGAGTCCTCAGTAAGAATCGGTGTTTCGGAGATGGTCTTTTCGTAGGCGGCGCGGGCATAGTCTTCCATACGCAAGTCATGAATCAAATCATCATCTAAAAGAACCTGTCTTGGAGCCATATTCCTTGACCATGGGAAGGCATCAGTTTCAAAGGCTTCTTTGCTGTGGAACCAAGGATAGCCGCCAAAGATTTCATCCGCGCATTCACCTGTAAGAGTAACCTTATTGATATCCTTTACCTGAGAGCAGAAGTAGAGCATGGAAGACTCCACATCAGCCATACATGGGAGGTCTCTGGCATCAACCGCCTTAAAAAGACAATCATACTGGTCCTGATTAGTACATTCAAGGTAATAATGATTTGTACCACTGAAAGCTACCATTTGGTCTACATACGGGCGGTCCTGACTAGGCTGAAAGGAGTTTGCCTGAAAGTAACGATCATTATCTTTGAAGTCAAAGGAAAAGGAATTCAAAACACGCTCTTCTTTGCGCAGTTTATCAGCACAGATGGCAGTCACTAAGCTGCTATCCACGCCACCCGACAGAAAGGTGCTAATCGGAATATCAGAAAGCATTTGCTTTTCTACAGAGTCCTGTATAAGCCATGCTGTTTTCTCAATCGTTTCCTCCATGGAATCCTCGTGAGGACGGCTTTCCAGCTGCCAGTAGAATTCAGCACGACGTCCATTTGGGCTAAAGGACAGGCACTGCCCTGGCAAAACCTCAAAAACATCCTTAAAAACTCCCTTTCCATAGGATTTGGCAGGGCCAAGAGCAAAGATTTCGCATAAGCCGTCTCTATCCAGAACAGGCTTCACATCAGGATAGGCAAATAAACCCTTTAATTCGGATGCAAATACAAGCGTTTCGCCGACAAAGGTATAGAATAACGGCTTTACGCCTAGCCTGTCACGAAACAGCAACAACTCCTGACGGACAGAGTCCCATATCGCAATAGCAAAGATACCATTCAGCTTTTTTACATAGTCCTTACCATGTAGCATGTAGCCCTCTAAAATAACTTCTGTATCACTGTTGGTTTGAAAGACGGCACCTTCGGATAGCAGTTCCTCTTTCAGTTCTTTCATATTGTAGATTTCGCCATTGAAAACAATCGCAAACTCCTTTCCAACATGATTTTTAACAAGAGGCTGCTGACCTGTCATCAAATCAATGATAGCCAAACGCACATGCGCAAGACCGCAGGCAGAATCCAGATAGATTCCCCTGCCGTCAGGACCTCGCCTTTTTTGTACCTCGTTCATTTGCTCCAGAACATGATACCATTTCGTTTCTTCTGTCTTATAATTTTGGTTCGGATTATTAAATCCTGCAATTCCACACATTATTTTGTCTCCTTTTTCATATTTATGAGTAGCGGCGCTACGTTAACGGATGACAGGCTGGTATTGGCGTCCTTCTAAGGCGGCTTCGATGGATGGAATCAGAAGCTCAGTGTGTGCAATCATGGAATTAGGCTTCTGCTCAGGATTATCTTGCCCAAATGGAATAAAATATATGTTTTTGGTACTCATTAAAAGACCAATATTTTTCATATTTATGCCAAGAGCATCATTTGTGGAAATAGAGATTAAAAGAGGTTTGTTATTTCTAAGGTGTGCCTTGGCTGCCATAAGGGCAGGGCTGTCTGTGATACCGTTTGCCAGCTTGGCAATGGAATTTCCCGTGCATGGGAAAAGCACCAGTATGTCGAGGTCGTTCTTTGGACCGATTGGCTCCGCGTCAGGTATGGTTAAAATGGGCTTTAATCCTGTGATTCTTTCGGCATCATCAACATAGGTATTGGCTTTACCAAAGCGACTGTCAGTTGATGAAGCAGCATTCGAGAAAATCGTTTGTACGACTGCCCCTTCCTCCACCAGTTTTTTCAATTCTATAAATGCATTCTTAAATGTGCAAAAGGAACCTGTAAATGCGATTCCGATTTTTTTCCCGTTTAAAGACAATGTAATCACTCCTAAAATTTATATGTGCTAATAATATTTTTTATTGCTATTGCGCAGGATTCTGGAGAATATTTTCCTGGAAGGGCAAGGCAATGAGCGGCGTTTATTCCGATACGTTTGGCAGCCTCATAGTCAACTCCGCCTGGCATGGAGGCGATATCAATAAGAGTAACGGAAGCTTTCAGCTTGCGAAGCTGCTTATCTGTCAGTACCAAGGCTGGAATCGTGTTAAATACAAAATCAAATTCGTTAGCGGATTCATCAAAGTCTGTCAAAGTGCCTGTGTGGTCGGCAACTGTGCCAGCCCAAGAACGTTCTTCCTCTTCGATGGAGTAAGTGTATACATGGCAGGACATACCCTTTAAATACTGAGTAAGTGTGCGTCCACAGCGTCCAAAGCCAAGCACAGCGCATTTGCTATGGTGGAGGTTCTGAGGACTTCTCTGAATGGCTTCACAGATGGCGCCTTCTGCTGTTGCTAAAGTATTGTAGATTGCCATAGTATTGTTTTGCATTAAGTCATGTACGTAGATTCCTTTTTCTTTTGCACCTTTCAGAAAGGCTTCAGGAATACATCCAGCAAAAAATGTCTGACCTGGTTTCATAATGTTAAGAACAAAATCGAGGGTAAAATCATTTTCTGAAGCAGTCTGCTTTAAATGAGAACCGTTCTGGCTTAGCGGAATCGGACCAATCACGCAGTCAGAAGAGCGAATCGCATTTTCCAGAGAAGTGGCTTTTGTGCATCTGTTTGGAGTTTTTTCGAGCGCATAATAAATGATGCGATTCGGGGGATAGGCAAGATGCTCTGCCAGATATACCTGACGCATATCTCCACCGATAACCGCATAATCATACTGCGAATACTTCATTGAGAGATTCCTAACTAAATGCGGATTTTGTTTATCATATGCAGAGAAGAAGGGATGGTGCAAGTAGGATAAGCAAAATATTCCTTGACATACTATACTTAAAAAGACTATGTTAATAAAGAAGTCAGTATATGACTAAGTGAGGAGTAAATGAGGAAAAGTCAGGAGGTAATGAAATGAGCTTTGATGCAAAGAAGGTAAAGGACGATTGTGTTGCATGGATTTGTGATTTTTTTGCGAAGAATGGACCTGATTGTAATGCAGTAATTGGCATTTCAGGCGGTAAGGACAGCTCGGTAGCGGCTGCTTTATGCGTGGAAGCCTTAGGAAAAGACCGAGTAATTGGCGTTTTGATGCCAAAGGGCGAGCAGCATGATATTGATTGTGCAAGACAGCTCGTAGAGCACTTGGGAATCAAGAGCTATGAGATAAATATTCTGAAAGCAGTACAGGGAATTGAAGAAGAGTTAAAGAAGGCGGGAATTCCTGAGTCTGATCAGAGTAGAATTAATCTGCCACCAAGAATTCGTATGTCAACCTTGTATGCGGTAAGCCAGAGCCATAACGGAAGAGTAGTGAATACCTGCAATCTTTCTGAGGACTGGGTTGGATATTCTACAAGATATGGAGATGCAGCAGGTGATTTTAGTCCATTATCTCTTTTGACAGTAGCAGAGGTTATCGAGATTGGAGCTGTATTAGGATTGCCTGATAATCTGATTCATAAGACACCAATTGACGGTTTGTGCGGCAAGACAGATGAGGAGAATCTTGGATTTACTTATGCTATGCTGGACAAGTATATCCGTACAGGTGTATGCGAGGACGAAGCAATCAAGGACAAAATAGACACAATGTATAAGAGAAGCCGCTTCAAGCTGGAGCTGATGCCTGTCTTCCCTTATCAGCCATAGGCATAGAACGTATAGAAGACTGTTGCATAACCGCAGCAGTCTTTTTGTCCAATAAGCCGTCTCGCGAAGCGGGGCGGTGTTTGGTGTGTGTACGAAGCACCCGATACACTTTCTCGACATATAGTATAAGTAATAAAATAGCAAGGATATAATACATGAATAATTACATCGTACTATCCCTGGAAACACATTTATTCTTTGCCAGAATCATGAAGGAACACAGTCTGTTCTTGGAAGC
This sequence comes from Lachnospiraceae bacterium, assembly GCA_017467805.1. Classification (GTDB taxonomy): domain Bacteria; phylum Bacillota; class Clostridia; order Lachnospirales; family Lachnospiraceae; genus COE1. The sequence continues at coordinate 974 of JAFUKJ010000074.1, read as the reverse complement.
AGGCTTTCCATGTGCAGAAAAGCAATGGATTGAGCAGGCGGATTGGTTCAGAGTGCAGTTTGAAGCTTTGCTTCGAGACACAGTTGAGTTAAGTGACGGCAGAGTAGGCAGGGAGATATTACAATCAGAGGAAGTAGTAACAGAATTTACAATTCCAGCCGAAAATCGAACGGAGAAGCTAAGCGGCGTTGAAATTGACAGCAGCATTTCCACACGTCAGCATAATCTGCATCCAAGAGGCAACAGGCAGGATACCAGAAATGATAATAGAGAAATTACAATGGCAGTGAACAGCCTCAATCAGAGGGCGCTGGAACTGTTAGAAGGGCTAATCTGCTTCAAAGAAAATATACTGGAATGCGTGCAGAAGGGAACACTCTTTACAGCAAATTATCCGTTGCTGATTGAGCATATTATTAGAGAAGCCAAGTTGTATCGTGACACAGTAAGACAATTACAAAGAAATGAAGATATAACATATGGAAACTTAAGAAAAACAGAAGATTTCTGGAATCAGATTATGATGGAGCATGCACTATTTATTAGAGGTCTGCTAGATCCGACTGAGTGTGAACTGATTTCCACAGCAGACCAATTTGCAATGGAATATCAGGAGCTACTGCAAAAAGCATGCCATCAGAACAATAGGGTAAATCAAATGACGGAAAGTACCTTAGAAAAGACAATGCGTTATCGTGATTTCAAGGCGGCTGGAACAGAAGGAATATTGAATTGTAAAGTAGATTCCATCATTCTGCCATTGTTGGCTGATCATGTACTGCGGGAGGCAAATCACTATATTCGCTTATTGGAAGCGGAGGAGTAATGGAGACATTAACACCCTTTAAGGGTGTCGGAACGTTACTTCGGGAATTGCCCGATGCAATGGCTGTAATCAGAGGAAGTGAGTTATATCCAGGCATATTAGGATATCTGCATATGTATCAGCTAAGGGGCGGCGTGCTGATAGCAAT
>JAFUKJ010000073.1 GCA_017467805.1 Lachnospiraceae bacterium | reverse complement strand
CTGGCATTATGGCTGATTCCTTATATCATTCCTTCGGTAATTGTAGTTCAGATTATCAGGCTGATATTTGGAAAAGATGGCTTGTTAGCATTTACAAAGATTTCGTTTCTTGATTCGGAATGGGCATTTTACCTGTTGTGTTTCATATTCCTATGGAGAAATAGCGGTTATATTATGGTTATTCTGCTGAGTGGATGCAGTAATATTGCAGATGAGCAAAGAGAGGCGGCACAGTTGGATGGCGCAGGAAGAAAAGGCGTGTTTTGGTATATTATATTGCCGCAGTTAATGCCATTTATCAAATTCTCGGTTGTAATGGGAGTGATAGGCTGCTTTCGCTTGTATCGCGAATCTTATTTGCTACTGGGGAATCAGCCTTGTGATGAGGCATATATGTTGCAGAATTTTCTGAACAACAATTTTGAATCGTGGAATTTTGACAGAGCAGTGGCTGCATCATTGATATTGTTTGTGATAATGGCGATTGTCTGGCTGATACTCTTTGCACGTGCAGATAGAGAAAAGGAGGCAGCATGGAAGCGCTATTAAATAGTTCGGATTTTTGGTATGCATTCTGGAATTCCTGTCAGCTGAGTATACCGATTATGCTGGGAATCGTTTGTGTGGGAACCTTGGGTGGTTACGCTTTTGCAAAATTTCATTTCAAAGGCAGACGGGTAGTTCTGATAATATACATATTACTTATGCTGATGCCGTTTCAGGTATTGTTGGCACCACAGTACAGACTGCTGTATGCTTTGGGGCTGACGAAAAATGCTTTGTCAGTTATTCTTCCCAATATTTTCAGCCCTTTTGGAGCTTATCTGATTTATAACTATGCTATACAGATAGAGGATGAAAGCATAGAGGCGGCACGAATCGATGGTGCAGGAGAACTTAGGATTTTTGCAAGCATTGCATTACCACAGTTGAAGAACGGTATTGCCGCGTTGGTGATTTTGAATCTTGTGGATACATGGAATTTGGTAGAGCAGGCGACGGTATTTCTACAGGAGGAGTTCAGATATCCGCTATCTGTTGCGATGAATGCAGAGGCAGATTTTAACTATATCGGAAGTGTGCTTTTCCTGATTCCGCTGATTCTCGTATTCCTTATGGGAAAGGATGCCTTGATTGATGGTATCGGAAAGCAGGTGGTAAAATGACAAAGGCACAAAAAATATTAGCCACGTTTCTGGTTTTGTTCTTCGCTTTTGTTGCCTTTATGACATGGCATTCCCAAAAAAGATACATGGAAAGCTTAAGTTATGTGGAAGTAGGCAGCGGAGAGTGTAAGACGATACAGCTTCAAAGAACTCTTGAGGTGGAGCGAGAAAGTAATAATTATGAGTCGATTACGGTCACTTGGGATATAGGCAGATATAATTCACAATTATTTATTAATAAAGAAATTCTTGTCTGCACAGATGAACAAGTACTTACAGGGGTGATTACCAAGGTGCTTAAGGATGAAAAGGATGTGCCTACAGTTACAATAGATGTGGATTGGAAACAGACATCTGGAGAGGACTGTTGGAATGTTGTTCTGGTGGCTTCGATTCGAAGTATAGAATATGAGCATGTATTTCCTGGCGATTGCTTGATGGGAAATAATCAGATTGCAATGGTATACAGCAGACCGAAACGTTGGGGAACAGAGTATTATATTCACTTTGCAGATGTAATTGTGTCTGAAAGTAATGGCGTAGAGTGTGCCATTAAAGAGATTCCCTGCGGGGGTGAGGTTGTGTGTGGCAGTGAGGGCAGACTGTATGAGGGGCAGTGTGTGTTGATTCGAAACGTAGAATAAAAGTGTCCGACGCGAAAACAGTGGCTTCGGGCGTGGCGCGCTAATAATCGAACGATGTTTTGAGTTGTTCAAGATACCTTCTTGCACAAGGATAAAAGGTGCCTCAACAAATTTGAAAGAAAGATACTGAAAGTTTGCGAAGCAATGTTTCAGTATCTTGCATTTAAAGTAAAAAGGCACCTTTAAAAAATGAGATAGGTATCTTGAACATCTAAGATACCTATCTCGATTATTAGCAGGGGACTGTTTTCGCGTCGGCGCTTTTTATCCAACCGTATTCTCATTCTTCTGTGAGCTTAAAAGCTTTAGGAATTCTTTGCCAGGCAGCGGCTTAGAATAGTAGTAGCCCTGGAAGTAGTCACAACCCATATCCTTTAACATATTGGTTTGCTCCAAGGTCTCAACGCCCTCAGCGACTAATTCCATATCCATATCTTTTACCATATTGATACTATGCTTCAACGCACTCATGGATTTATTCTTTTCCATAGCAGACCAGACCAAGGATTTGTCAATCTTAATGGTATGGAAAGGATATTCGATAATAGTAGCCATGTTGGAAAATCCTGTACCATAGTCGTCCAGTGAGAACTTGATACCCTTTTCAATCAGCTCATTCATGTTTGAACGTAAGGTGTCGCTGGACATAACCGCAGCAGTTTCCGTAATTTCCAGACTGATAAAGGAATAGTCGACACCAAATTCGTCCATGATTTCCGTAAGCTTGGCATGAAGCTGCTTTTGCATACACTGTACAGCGGAAAGGTTCACGTCAACGCTTTGCAAACCGTATTTTACAAGCTGTTCCGTTGTTGTGAAACGGCATACCTCGCGGAATACATATTCGCCAATGTCTAAGATAAGTCCATTTTTCTCAGCCAATGGAATAAATTCATCGGGACTGATAAAATTGCCATTGTCATCCTTTAAACGAATCAGTGCTTCAGCCATAGTGAAGCGTTGGTCTTTTACAGAGTAGATTGGCTGATAATAGACCTCGAATTTATTCTCGAGCAGAGCGTTTCTCATAAGCTGAAGAAGTCTGCTTTCGCGTCTTCCAGTTTCCAGAATATCCTCGGTAGCAATGACAACGGAGTCATCGGATTTGCCCTCTGCTTCTCTTAAAGAATATGTAATCATGTCTAAGGCATCCTCTAGAGTAATTGTGTTGCTATTACAATCAAGTACACAAATAGATACTCCTGGAGCGCATTTAATGCCGCTAATCCAAAAGTTGGTTTTAAAACGTTTTTGAATCTTAGCAACGAGAAATTCATATTTATCTGTTGCCTTGTATGGCTTCATGACTAAGAACTTGGTACCAGACAGGTGGAAAACATGATTCATTCCACTTATCTGCTGTAGAAAATCGGCTACCTGCTGCAAGAGCATGTTACCTGCACCTACACCATGTGTTTCATTGATAAAGCTTAGTCCGTTTACCTGAATTCCGAGAATGAAAAACTGTTTATTACGCTGCGCGTAGGTGTTGAACATTTCATGAAAAGCCATTCTGTTGAAAATACCAAATTGCTGATTATAGTAATTCTCAGGATTCTGCAGGGCAAGATACATAAGCACCGCAGAAATTGCAATTGCCAGATGTACAATCATCAGATTAGGTACCATGAGCTGGATGATAATTGCAAGGAAGGCTGAGCTGGTAAATACGAGTACGATTACCTT
>JAFUKJ010000072.1 GCA_017467805.1 Lachnospiraceae bacterium | reverse complement strand
TGGTAGTAGCTTTTCAAGAACACTTTGGAAGATTATTTTACCAATGTGTAAGCCGATTCTTGTAACGGTTGCGATTATTCAGGTATTCGGTAACTGGAATGAATTCTCGTTTGCATTGGTATTGATTAAGGATGTGGCGTTGCAGACAGTTCCGCTTGCTTTGACACAGTTCAAGGGACAGTTTGCATCTGATTATCCAAAACAGATGGCAGCAATGCTGATTACCATGTCACCTATCATTGTTCTTTACTTTGCATTTAGTAAGGAAATTATTAAGGGTATGGTTGCGGGTGCCGTAAAAGGTTAAGAGTGTAACGAGTAGGTGTAAAAACCTACTCGTTTTTTGTGTTTTTGTGTATAATATAGGAAAAGGGGATGCGAAAGGTGGAAAACTATTCATGAATGTATGGGATATTATAAATTATCTTGAGGGTAATTCAATGCTTGCGGTAGGCGTTCGCCTTTTGCTGGCTACGCTATTTGGATGCCTGATTGGCTGGGAGCGAATTGTAAATAAGCAGAAGGCGGGTATCAGGACCTTTGCATTAGTGAGTCTTGGGGCAGCAGTGGCGACGGTATTGAATCTGTATTTGGTAAATAACCTTGGGGACAGTGTAGATGCCAGCCGTATTCCTGCGGGAGTAGTAAGTGGAATAGGATTCCTGGGTGCAGGTACGATTATTGTGACAGGGCGTAATCAGATTAAAGGACTGACAACGGCAGCGACCTTATGGGTAACGGCGACTATGGGTATGGTAATTGGAGCAGGTTATTTGGGAGTAGGCGTAGTGTGTTTTGTGCTGGTGATGATTACAAATCGTATTTTATTTGCACTAAGCAGACGTGTAGAAGAGCATAGCAGATATATTAGTATCTATCTTGAAGTAGAGAAGGCAAAGGGTGTTATCAGACTTCGTCAATTTATATCTGAGACAGGCTATGAGTTAAATTCCATGAATAAGACTAAGGAGAAAACCCTACAGGCATCTGATGTGGCAATTACCATTGAACTGGATATGAAGAAGAATAAGGACCATATGAAGGTATTAGAGGAATTTGCGAAGCTGGAATATGTGAATTATTTAGAAGAGGTCTAGCTTGCGTGATATAAAGGTATCATGTACAATGACAAGAGAATAATAAGAAACAGGGTAAGAGTATGAGTGAGAATTACAAGGTAAAAAAATTAGACAAACCAATAGATTGGACAGTAGAGGTTCCAGGTTCAAAGAGTATGACAAACAGAGCGCTTTTAATCGCTGCATTGGCAGAGGGAAGAACCTTGCTAAAAGGTGTACTTTTTAGCGATGACTCCAGATATTTTCTTAGCTCTTTACAGTCATTGGGATTTCAGGTAGAGATAGATGAGGCGGCAAGAGAGGTTGCGATTACAGGTTTGAATGGAAGGATTCCTGTAGAGAGTGGAGAAATCTATGTAGGAAGTGCTGGTACGGCAGCAAGATTTTTAACAGCTATGCTTGCGATGGCGAAGGGAACCTATGTGATTCAGGCATCTGAGCAGATGAAGAAGCGTCCGATGAAGCCGCTATTTGATGTATTAACTGGCATGGGTGCGCAGATTACATATTTAGAGGAAGAAGGATTTTTGCCAATCCAAATTACAGGTATCGGTTCGGAGGAGAACGTTACAGAAGCTAAGCCTCGTAAGGTGCAGCTTGATATTAGCAAGAGCACACAGTTTTTAAGTGCGCTGATGCTGATTTCTCCTATGATTAAGGAAGGTCTTGAGATAGAGATTACCAGTGAGAAGAAGGATGGTTCTTACATTAGGATTACCCGTAAAATGGTATCGCAGTTTGGTGTGCAGGTAGATTTTGATGGCAGCTATTATAGAATAGGTGCCAATGCATCTTATCATGCGGGAGAGTACCAGATTGAGCCTGATGTTTCGGCAGCGTGTTATTTCTATGCAGCGGCAGCAGTGACAGGAGGCCGTGCGTTGGTAAAGAATGTCACATGGGAATGTATGCAGGGTGACTTAAAGTTTATCAGTCTTTTGGAAAAGCTTGGCTGTAAGGTAGAGCAGAAAGCGGATGGTATTGAGGTGGTCGGCGTAGAGAATGGACGAATTCCTTCTATAACAGTGGATATGAATGATTTTTCCGATCAGACTATGACCTTTGCGGCGATTGCACCATTTGCAGAAGGTGCCATTCGCATTGAGAATATCGGGCATATCAGATTGCAGGAGTCGGACAGAATCCATGCGATTGTAACAGAGCTTACAAGACTTGGCATACGTTGTGAGGAAGAGGATTCTGCGATTACAATTTATCCTGGAATGCCGAAAGCAGGTATTGTGCAGACCTATGATGACCATAGAATGGCAATGGCATTTTCCCTGATAGGGCTTAAAGCAGATGGAATTGAGATTGCGAATCCTGAATGTTGTAGAAAGACCTTTGAAGAGTATTTTATGGTATTAGATGAGTTAACGAAATAGATAAAGGCGGTTCATGCGAACCGCCTTTTGTAATATCTTGAATTATTCAACTGTAACAGTTTCCATTAAGTAATCCATAACAACCTCAACAAGCTTGCTCTGCATTAAAGCACCCTGTCCGCCGTATGTTTCAATCATGCTATCAACAGATTCCTGACTGCTTGAAGCAACTAATTCTTCCATATAAGCAGCTACATCAAAGCTGAGACCAGCTTTCTCGTAAATTGCCTGATATACAAGTGCAGACTTAACTGTATCCTTTGCACGAGCTGTAAGGTCCTTCTCGTAATCTGCTTCGTTCTCTACACCATCAATAATATCCCAAGGATTTGTATATGAGATACCATATGATGAGAACATCTGATTATAATAAGAAACAGTGTACTCGTCATTGTACTTGGTTGTTGACTTAACATTCTTTAAATAAGCTTTTGGATATTTGTTCACTGTAGAATTCTCAAGAATATAGTTCTCGATATATTCCTGTAAGTGCTGCTCGTAGTAGAAGTTTTCAACGTATGCAATATATTCTTCTGTGTTAGAAGCAACATCTGAAAGATATTCTGTAACAAATTCATCATTGAACTCAAGAGTTACGTAAATACCATGAATTGTAACTGCAAAGCTTGCATCCTTACCTGCAAGGTCTGGGTTGTTTGAATATTCTTCAGGGAAAGTAACCTCAACAGTAACCTCTTCGCCTGGTGCATGACCGATTAACTGCTGCTCAAAATCATCAATGAAAGAGCCTGAACCGATTGTGAGGTCATAGCCTGCGCCATCAGAGCTTCCACCCTCGAACTCAACTCCATCAATAGAACCAACATAATCAATGTTAACAACATCACCATCTGCAATAGTGAGAGCGGCATCTGTAGATAATTCTTCAGAATCTTCTAACATTGCCTGAATGTCTGCGTCAACCTCCTCCTGTGTAGCTGCAACTTCTGACATTGGGACTACAAGGCTCTCGTAGTCTGCAAGTGTAATAGCAGAAGCAACGTCTACATCCTTGATAAGACCATCATCTGTCAGACATGCGCTAAAGTCAGAGCTTGAAGTGGTTCTGTTTGCTGATTGATAAATACCTGCTACAATAGCGAAAACAAAAAATACAACAATAACTGTAGTGATAACACCAAAAATAATATTTGAAAGTAATCTCTGCTTCTTCTGCTGAGCTACTTCTTTATGGCGATTTTCTCTTTTCGCTTTACTCTTACTGAGTGTTTCGTTTTCTTGACTGTTTGCCATAATAATAATACCTAACCTTTCCGAGGTAAAACCCCTCACAATAAAGTAACATAAAAAGGCAAAAAAGAAAATACTCAGACAAGAATTCACAAAAGAAACAAATTTTTTAAGGTTCTGACTAAGACTTGGAAAGGTTACTTGACAATAATTAACTGATAATAATATAATATTCGTATAAATGTTTTGAAAACTTATCGAGGAGAGAGTGATAATATGGATGTACAGGATATTCCTATGTTGGCGCCAGCCACGATTAAGGTAAGCAAAGAGGGAAAGTCAGCGATTTTTGATACACAGGTGATACAGGTTACAGATAACAAATATATATATACTATGCCGATTAGGTATGATGAAAAATTAGTTAATTTCGCTGGTAATGGTATGGCAAGAGAAATAAAGGTGCAGGTTAACCCTGAGGATGTATATGTATGGAAGAATATATCTATTACTAAATTTGTAGAGGATAGGAAAAATTATCTTCGTATTACAACAAGAACACCTGGAACAAAAGTAATAAAAAAGAATAAGAAATAGTAACAAAAAACGTCATCGTATGGTGACGCTTTTTTTTGTATAGGCAGAGCTGAGAAACCTATATTTTGTGGCTATTACACAATTAGATACAATTTGTTGAATTGTACAAAAAAAGACAAAATTTTGTAACAAAAATGTTGCATATTAAAATTTGGTATGTTAAGATAGGAACATAAAGTTAGTAAAGTAAGAGAGCGGCATCGATGGAAAGTTATTTAAAAAACACTTTAGGAATTAAAGCAGATATTAAAATCTGGAATAACAGTGATTCTTTGCCGGAAGAGCTTAGAGATGGACGAGCATATTCCGTAATGGAGATATGCGGAATAAAGTGTCTTGTCATTTCTGTTTTGACAGACGACTTTCAATTATCTTCTTACTTGAGACAACAGAAGGCTTTAGAGCAGTATTGCGATTATCCATTTGTTTTGTGCTTCGAGAGGATTACATCCTATCAGAGGAAGTGTCTGATTGAGAATCTGCAGTCTTTTATTGTTCCTGAGAATCAGTTATATATGCCGTTTTTAGGAATCGCTTTGCAGGAGCATTTTAAGGCACCATCGGTAGCAGGTAAGCAGCTGACAGCAATGGCGCAGTACATTCTTTTGTACTTTTTATATGATGAGGAGAACGTTTATCATTCCAAGTTGGAGATTTCCCAGAAGCTTGAGATATCTCTGATGAATGTTACGCGAGGAGTACAGGAGCTTGAAGAGTTGGAATTGCTTGTAACTAAGAAGAAGGGACGTAGTTCTATGGTTACGACGACCCTGCCGAAGAAGGAGCTTTTTGAACGAGCCAGGCCATACTTGAGGAATCCGGTACAGAAGAAATTGTTTGTCAAAGAGAATGAAATATTATTAGCATTGCCGATAACAGGTCAGGAGGCGCTTTGTGTATATAATGAGAGAGGGGTTATAGAACACAAGGTAAGAGCCATGGAGAAGAGAGTATTCTTGGATACTTCAGATACGCTTCAGATAGTGGATCCTGCATGGGATACACAGATATCATATGTCGAGCTTGAGGTATGGAGATATGACCCTGTAAGATTTACGGACGGCAGTATCGTGGATTCAATTTCATTGAAACTATCACTAGAGGGAGAAAGTGACAAGACAGTGGAAATGAACATAAATAAGCTTTTGAACTCATAGGTCGAAGACGTGATAGACTTATGAAGGGTTGCACCTTGAAAACAGAATACATTGCTATTTGTGCATTTTTATGGTTTGAAAGTGTCTTTTTGCGCATTTTTATAGGGAGAAATTGTGCAAAACACCAAAAATAATCTAAAATTACAAAAATATACAAAATTTGTTTGTAAAATTTCAGACAATAGTGTATTATTAGGTTAACAAATCAATAAGTTGTCATAAGGAAACTAAATATGTTAATAATTAACTAGAATTGCGTGACTTAAATTATATTAGCATATTACAAAGGAAAAGGGTTTTGAAAGGGGAAAAAAATATGTTAGTAGCAAAAAAAGAGGTATCCAAAATTGATGTTTTAAACAAGAAACCGCTGATAAGAAAGAACCAGTCGACAGGTGAGATGGTTGCGGGATTTTTAGATCCGGAGACAGGAGTATTTGAAGTAGCTATGGAGATTAGCGATGAGCGTGACATCGATGATTTCTTAGAGAAATATGATTTGTCAGTAGTAATGATTTCGAAAATGTAAATAGTAATGTAAAAGATGCAATTAAAAGCTTATAAGTAAAAACGGAGGTAAATGGGAATGCCTCCGTTTTTAAATATCTCAAGGGAGGGAAAGTCCTCTGCCTGCAAGAAGCGAAAACTCTGCAAGCAGAGTCGACATTTTTCCTTCGGAAAAAAGGAGGAATACCATGATTAGAATCGGTTTATTAACAAGCGGGGGAGATTGTCAGGCATTGAATGCGGCAATGAGAGGTGTTGCAAAGACACTGTTTAACGGAAAAGAAGACGTTGAGTTATACGGCTTTTTGGATGGATATAAGGGATTGATATACGGTAATTATAAAATGCTTTCCTTCTCGGATTTCTCGGGAATCCTTACAAAGGGCGGAACTATTCTTGGAAGCTCAAGATGTCCGTTCAAGAATATGAGAGAGCCTGATGAGAATGGATTGGACAAGGTTGAGGCTATGAAGCATAACTATTATAAGCTGAACCTGAACTGCCTTGTTATTCTTGGAGGAAACGGAACACATAAGACAGCTAACCTGTTAAGAGAAGAGGGGTTGAATGTCGTTACGCTTCCTAAGACCATTGATAATGATTTGTGGGGAACTGATATGACTTTTGGTTTCCAGAGTGCGGTTGATATTGCAACACAGTGTATCGACCAGATTCATACCACGGCAGCTTCTCATGGTCGTGTATTTATTGTAGAAGTAATGGGACACAAGGTTGGATTCCTTACTCTGAATGCAGGTATGGCAGGTGGAGCAGACATTATTCTTATTCCTGAGATTCCATATGATATTGACAAGGTAGTAGATGCGATTAAGAAGAGGAATGAAAGAGGCAGCAGATTTACTATTCTTGCAGTTGCGGAGGGTGCTATTTCCAAGGAGGCAGCAAAGCTGTCTAAGAAGGAGTATAAAAAGTATGTAGCAGAGTCTAAATATCCAAGCGTTTCTTATGAAATTGCAGATGAAATTTTTAAGAGAACGGGCATGGAGGTTCGTGTAACTGTTCCTGGACATACTCAGAGAGGCGGAAGCCCTGATGCTTACGACAGAGTATTTGCCAGCAGATTAGGTGCTGAGGCAGGAAGATTAATTCTCGAAGGCAAGTATGGCTACATGGTTGGTTATGTAAATAGAGAAATCGTCAGAGTGCCATTGGAAGAGGTTGCAGGAAAGCTTAAGATGGTTGACCCTGATGCTTCTATAGTTAAAGAAGCTAAGATGCTGGGAATCAGCTTTGGTGATTAATGAACGATTGATTATGTGAGAGGACTTATCGATGAAAGGTTGTATTGACTTCTTTTCATCGGTAAGTTATCTTTTTATTATGGTAACAAAAAGACAATGTAAAAGAGGTAAGTCATGTCGTATACAGCATTATATAGAAAGTTTCGTCCTGACCATTTTGAAGAGGTAAAAGGACAGGAGCATATCGTAACAACTTTAAGAAATCAAATAAAGGCAGAGCGTATCGGACACGCTTATCTTTTTACTGGAACAAGAGGTACAGGTAAGACCACGATTGCAAAGCTGTTTGCAAAGACAGTGAATTGTGAGAACCCTGTGGACGGAAGTCCATGTGGACATTGCAGAAGCTGCGAGACGATTGCTTCGGGTGCAAGCATGAATGTGATTGAGATAGATGCTGCATCTAACAATGGTGTTGATAATATCAGAGAGATTGTCGATGAGGTTTCTTACTCGCCTGTAGAAGGAAAGTACAAGGTTTACATTATTGACGAGGTGCATATGCTTTCCATAGGTGCTTTTAACGCATTGTTAAAGACCTTGGAGGAGCCGCCGTCTTATGTGATTTTTATCCTGGCTACTACAGAGGTTCATAAGATACCGATTACAATATTGTCCAGATGTCAGCGCTACGATTTTAAGAGAATCAGCATTGATACCATAGCAGCGCGCCTGCAGGAGCTTGCAGACAGAGAGCAGGTAGCAGTGGAGGAGAAAGCGCTTCGATATATTGCAAAGACAGCGGACGGTTCCATGCGAGATGCATTAAGTCTTTTGGACCAGTGCATTGCATTCCATTTTGGTGAGGAGCTGACCTACGATAAGGTATTGGATGTTCTCGGAGCAGTGGATACCAGAGTATTCAGTGAATTGCTGGAGATGATACAGGCACAGAATATTTCGGGATGTATTTCTCTTTTGGAGGAAGTTGTTATTCAGGGACGCGAGCTGACACAGTTTGTAACAGATATTGCGTGGTATTTGCGTAATCTTTTGCTGGTAAAGACATCGGATGATGACATTGAGGATGTTATTGATGTATCTAGTGATAATCTGCAGCGGCTTAAGCAGGAAGCGCAGAGCATGGACGCTGAGACGATTATGCGATATATTCGTATTTTCTCTGAACTGTCAGGTCAGATTAAGTATGCGTCTCAGAAGAGAATTCTGATAGAGATGACGCTGATTAAGCTTTGTAAGCCTGCAATGGAGACAACGCAGGATGCTATTGTAGAGCGTGTCAAAGACTTAGAAGAAAAAATGGAAAAAGGGATTGTCCAAACCGTACCAGTTACGGTACAATCAACACAGACCACAGTAAAAGAAAAGCCCCAATTGCCCAAGGCAATTCCAGAGGATGTGAAAGAGATTGTCAATAGCTGGTCGAGTATCGTAGGACAGTCGACAGCACCTTTGAAGGTATATCTTAAGAATGCCAGACTTAGTCTTGGTGGAGATAATAAGCTTATGATTGTTGTGGAGGATGGTTTGCCTTACGACTATCTGATGCAGCAGGATAATCAGAAGCGGGTAGAGGATATGATATCTAATCTGATACAGAAGGAAGTATCCGTTACCATTCAGAAGATGGATCAGGGCAGACGCTTTGAAGACAGCTATGTAGATCTAGCAAAAGTAATCAATATGGATATTGAAATAGAGGAGGAAGAGTAAATGGCAAAAAGAGGTGGATTTCCAGGCGGCATGGGAATGCCAGGGAATATGAACAATTTAATGAAGCAGGCACAGAGAATGCAGAGACAGATGGAGGAAGGCCAGAAGGAGCTTGAGACTAAGGAGTTTACTGCAAAGGCAGGCGGCGGAGCAGTAGAGGTTACTGTTTCAGGTAAGAAGGAAGTATTAAAGGTACAGCTTTCAGAAGAGGTTGTAGACCCTGATGATATTGAGATGTTACAGGATTTGATTGTTGCTGCAACAAATGAAGCACTTAGAATGGCTGATGAAGCAAATAACGAGTTAATGGGTAACTTAACAGGCGGACTTGGCGGAGGATTTCCTTTCTAATGGATTTGTATAGCGGATATATTAATCAGTTAATTGAACAGTTCGCTAAGCTTCCTGGAGTAGGTAATAAGTCGGCACAGAGACTGGCATTACACATTATTAATATGCCAAAGGAGCATGTTGAGCGTTTTGCCAAGGTAATGCTGGATGCCAGAGAGAATATTCACTATTGCAAGACTTGCTATACATTGACGGACAATGAAGAGTGTCCGATATGTGCCAATACCAAGAGAGACCATAAGACAATTATGGTGGTAGAGAATATCAGGGATTTGGCAGCATATGAGAAGACGGGCAAGTTTGAAGGGGTGTATCATGTGTTGCATGGTGCAATCTCACCGATGCTCGGAGTAGGTCCTGCGGATATTAAGCTTAAGGAACTGGTAAAGCGTTTGGAAGAGGATGTTGATGAGGTAATTATTGCAACTAATTCCAGCCTGGAGGGTGAGACCACAGCTATGTATATTTCCAAGCTGATTAAGCCGACAGGTGTTAAGGTAACACGTATTGCAAGTGGTGTACCCGTAGGTGGTGACCTTGAGTGCATAGATGAAATGACACTCCTAAGAGCATTAGAAGGACGAACAGAACTATAATTTTGAAAGGAAGAGAGAACATGGCAGTAACAAAGAAAAACTTTGGAAAGAACGAACAGGGACAGGAAGTAACACTCTATACCATGAAGAATGAGAATGGTATGGTAGCAGAAGTAACAGATTACGGCGCAATTTTAGTTAATTTATTCGTGCCTGATAAGGCAGGAAATGTAGATGATATCGTATTAGGCTTTGATAAAGTAGATGGATATTTTGGAAATGGAAGTTTCTTTGGTGCAACGATTGGACCAAGCGCTAACCGTATTGCAGATGCATGTTTTTCAATTGATGGCGTGCGTTATCAGTTAGCTGTAAATGATAATCAGAATAACTTACATAGCGATTATGATATGGGCTATCATAAGAGAATGTGGGCAGCAGAGTGTGGAGATAACAAAGTAACCTTCACATTAACAGACGAGGAGACTATGGGCTTCCCTGGTACTAAGAAGGTAGCTGTAACCTATGAATTGACCAATGATAATGAAGTAAAGATTTCTTATGAGGCAGATAGCGATAAGAAGACTCTCATTAATATGACAAATCATACCTACTTTAATCTTGTAAGTCATGATGCAGCACCAATTCATGACCATCAGATGTGCATTCTTGGCTCACACTATACACCAGTAGTGGCAGGTGCCATTCCGACAGGAGAAATTGCACCTGTAGAGGGAACTATTTTTGATTTCAGAAAGCCAATGGCTGTTGGTGACCATGTAAATGATGATAATGAGCAGCTTAAGCTTGTAGAAGGTTATGACCATAACTGGGTAATTGATAACTTTGATGGAAAGATGAAGAAGGTTGCATATGTAACTGAACCTACAAAGGGCAGAACAATGGAAGTGTATACAGACCAGCCTGGTATTCAGTTCTATGCAGGTAACTGCATTAAGCCAGAGACAGGAAAGGGTGGTGCTTCTTACGGTAAGAGAAGCGGTTTCTGTCTTGAGACACAGGCATTCCCTGATTCTGTAAATCGTGAGAATTTCCCTGATGTAATCTATGGTGCAGGCAGAAAATACGAGACAACAACAATTTATAAATTTATTTGGTAAGTCTGAGGACCGACAGTGCTGTCGGTCCTTTTTTTCTGCAAAATTTGCAAGTCTTATATGCTAATGTGTTACTAAATTCAAATATAGGGAGTATAGTGCGTATGGAACGGGATATTAGGGTTGTAGGAAAGCCTCAAGGTGTAGAAATATTATACATAGAAGATTATGTATATTCTTTTTTAAGAATAGCAATTCAAGAGAAAAAGTACAGACAAATGGAAGTGGTGCTTCTGGGTAGTGAAAAGACAGAAAATCAAAAGCACTATTATTATGTATCGGGAGTGGTATTTGACGAGGAGGAAAAGGAACGGTTTGAAGGGCTTGAACTGCTGGGGACAGCCCTAATTACTTATTCGCAGGAGGAGCATTTGGAAATCAGCCTTAAAAGAAAAAAAGATAAGTGTATTAATTTTAAGGATTATTATATTTATTACGAAGAGAACGAAAAAATGAAGAATTATATGCTTTCATTTGCATCAGTAACAGTGGAAGAAATCAAATTGCCACATAGGGTATCGGGCGAAGGGGCGGGAATTATTATAAAATATCTGATGGCTGTATGTATTATGGCTTACGTAATAATATCCATGAACCATTATGGTAAGCTGGAGCGGATAGGAGAACAGGCAATTTATGTAATCGAAACAATATCTCAGCAAAAAGTATTGCCGCAAAAAATATTGCAAGAAGATACCTTTTACACTCCGTGACAAAGATGTTATACTGTTCGTTAGAAATAAATTTGTCAATATGGGATGTAATCTATAAGGGGGACACATGGAGGAGAAACGAAGAACAGACGACATTTCTTATAAAGCCAAATTAGGAAGGCATCAGGTTTTAAAGTTTTACAGAGCGTGTGTAATTATTATTTTGCTGATATTAACAGCACTTTGTATATATTATTACTGGAAGAATAAAGAATACGTAGATTATGAGGTGCGCCAGCAATATCAATGGAGCAAAGCGCAGGAGGCGCATTGTCAGAATCTCGACGGCTATTTATTGGTTTATAGTAAGGATGGAATGAGCTGTGTTGATACAAAGGGCAACACCGTGTGGAATCAGAGCTACGAGATGCAGGCGCCGATGATTAAGACCTGTGGAAATGTAGTGGCAGCAGCAGATTACAATGGAAGAAATATATATGTTGCCAGTACAGAAGGTATTTTAGGAGCAATTAATACCACCATGCCGATACGTGATCTCGCAGTTTCGGAAAATGGTGTAGTAGTTGCCGTTTTAGATGATTCTGATGTAACGGCTATTTATTTATACAGTGCGAAAAACGGAGAGGCATTTGCTGATTTTAAGACAACAATGAGTAAGTCGGGTTACCCGATTGCGGTAGATGTATCTGAGGATGGCAAATTAGTTGCAGTGTCTTATATTAAGGCGGAGGATGGAGAAATTGCATCGCATATAGGCTTCTATAATTTCTCTGCAGTAGGACAGAATTACACGGATAATCTAGTCGGTGGATACGGCTATGCACAGGCGGTTGTGCCTTTGGTTGAATTTATGAGTACAGATGTTGTGTTTGGCGTAGCAAATGACCGCCTGATGTTGTATCAGGGAGAACAGATACCTATTAATACAAAGGATGTTATATTAACGGAAGAGATTTTAAGTGTATATCATAATGAAGAACATATAGGACTCGTATTTTATAATACATCAGGAGAAACAGAGGATTTGTACCGTCTTGAAATCTATAATACGGCTGGAGAAATAGAAAAAGAAATTACCTTTGATATGGAATATCAGGAAATTTTATTTGATTCCAAGTCTATTATTATATATAACGATGATGAATGTAACATATATAATTGGGATGGAAAGCTCAAGTATAGCGGTAGATTTAAGGAAAGAATTCAATGTATATTACCGATGGGAAGCATTGACAGATATACTTTCGTAACTCAGGACAGTATACAATTAATAGAATT
>JAFUKJ010000071.1 GCA_017467805.1 Lachnospiraceae bacterium | reverse complement strand
ACATCTCTTTTCTGAATATGTCCTTTACGTGGCACGGTTCTTCCCTCCTTAATTATTAATAATGATATTTATCATTACATGATTAAATCAACGGTACTCACATTAATAAAACTTGTGTTCGCGCGGTTTTCTTATATTAATAAAAGTATTAAATCAGAATCCCAACACTAATTAGTTTATGTGGTACTTGGTAAATACTTAATTATTTACCTGCCTTAGGTCTCTTAGCTCCGTACTTAGAGCGAGCCTGCTTTCTGTTAGCAACTCCAGCTGTATCAAGTGTACCTCTGATGATGTGGTATCTTGTACCTGGTAAGTCCTTAACACGTCCGCCTCTGATAAGAACAACACTATGCTCCTGTAAGTTGTGACCTTCTCCTGGGATGTAGCTTGTTACTTCCATACCATTTGAAAGACGAACTCTGGCGATCTTTCTAAGAGCTGAGTTAGGCTTCTTAGGTGTTGCTGTCTTAACTGCTGTACATACTCCTCTCTTCTGTGGAGCAGACAAATCTGTAGACTTCTTCTTTAAAGAGTTATATCCCTTCTGAAGAGCTGGTGCAGTAGACTTCTTAACGATATCCTGACGTCCTTTTCTTACTAATTGGTTAAATGTTGGCATTCTAATTCACCTCCTGTATTTTAAATAAATGCCACATTGGCAAACTACATATGTTTACACACATGCTAGATTATTATACTTTTAGAATAAATTATTGTCAATATCTTTTTCAAATTCATAAATTTAAAATTCAACCAAAGCTCTATACTTTTTTTTAATACCATATTATAATAGGTATATATCGATAAATTTTTGCACTTTTTAGTTATCGAATTGCATTTATTCAGTTTATATTTTCAATTTGAAAGGCGTTGAATCATATGAAAACCAAAGTATTATCAGTCACTCTGGTTTCCATTTGTTCTTTACTCCTTATGTCTTGCTCGAAAAATGGAACCACTTCTATCGAAAATTCAATAACCGACACCATAACCGAAAGCGTACAGCTTACTGATGAACAGGTAGCATTTACCTCCACAACCTTAACAGGGATTCGCAGTTCTGAACCTGTATGTTTTATGCCTACCGCATCCGCTACTACAGTCTATTCCAACTCATTGGCTGCTATTGATGCATCCAATACTGCTGAAGGCTATGTCATGGTAGATTATAAAGGAACGAATGGTAAAGTCAAGCTGCAAATTACAGGTCCTAATAATGTTACATATACCTATAATCTATATTCCTATACAGGATATGAGGCATTTCCTCTTTCTGCAGGAAGCGGAAAGTATAAGGTGGCTGTCTATGAAAATATCTCAGGCAATCAGTACTCCACTGCATTATCTGAGAACATTAATGTAACTATAACAAATGTATTTGGACCAAACCTTTATTCTAATCAGTACGTTAATTTCACACCTGACTGTAAAACTGTTGCTCAGGGACAGGTTCTTGCAACAAATTGCGATACAGATTTAGATGTAGTTTCCAAGATATATAACTATGTTTCTACCAATATTACTTATGACCATACTAAGGCGGCTACTGTACAAAGCGGCTACACCTCCGATGTTGATGTTATCTTAGAAAGCGGCACAGGTATTTGCCTTGACTACGCTGCTGTTATGACCAGTATGCTGCGCAGTCAGTGCATTCCTACGAGACTTGAGGTTGGCTATGCAGGAACAGCATATCATGCATGGATTAGCTGTTATATTACTGATATCGGTTGGGTAAACGGTATTATCGAATTTGATGGTACCAGCTGGTCATTAATGGATCCTACATTTGCTGCCAACTCAAGCGAAACAGCTCTCAAGAACTTTATTGGCGACGGAAGTAACTATAAAACCAAATATATATATTAAGTTGTAAAAGAATTGGGGAATTCTTATGAAAAAACAAAAAAAGCTGAATGATATGGAAATTGCTTTCTTTTGTGAGCAGTTGACCATTTTATTGCAATCAGGCATTACTCCTTATGAGGCAATTCTTCTGCTTCATAAGGATACAACTGCCACACAGGGAAAGGAAATCTTTGAGACTATAGAAGCATCGTTAAAGGAGGGAATGTCCTTTCACGATGCTCTTCTTGCTACTCAGCTTTTCCCTGACTATCTGATTCAAATGGTAGCCTTGGGTGAGGAATCAGGTAATCTGGATATTATCATGCAAAAGCTTAACGAATACTATGAGCAGCAATATGCCCTTTCTAAGAGTATCAAAAATGCTCTTTGCTACCCTGCTCTTATGGTCTGTATGATGGTCTGCATCTTAGTCGTTCTTCTGACTAAGGTTCTTCCTATTTTCAATCAGGTATTTTTACAGCTCGGAAGCGGTCTGACAGGTATATCCCTGCAGTTAATGACCATTGGTAATCTGATTAACTCAGCATCCACCTTCTTTATTATATTGGCAGTTCTTATCTGCCTTCTCATTGCTGCAGTATATTTTATTCCGAATCTAAGAAATACCTTCAAGCGTTTTATGCATACCAACCCAATTACAAGAAGCTTTTACTTACAAATTGCATATAGTCGTTTTGCAAGCGCACTGGCTCTTACTGTTGCCAGCGGCATGGACACACACCAAGGCTTAGTTCTTGCTTCTAAGCTTGTAGACAATGTTTGTATGCAGGATAAATTCAAAATATGTATGGATACTCTGCGTTCAGGCGAAAACTTACCCGAAGCTATTACCCAGGCCGATATATTTCATGCAGTCTATCAGCGCATGTTGCATATCGGCTTCCGCTCAGGAAAAGTAGATAGCGTACTCCGTCGAATTTCTGAACACTACGAAAATGAAACCAATCAGCGAATTCAGCATATTCTTGCCGCAATAGAGCCCTCTTTGGTTATCGTCTTTTCCCTTATGGTCGGCTTGGTGCTTTTATCCGTTATGATGCCGCTCATCGGTATCATGTCAAGCATCGGTTAAAGGAGGAATTCGTATGAACCGTTTTCGTTCCAAACATTCCATCTCAATACAGACCATATGGCAATTGTTTTCTATTCTACTGGTTCTTGGCTTTTTAATTTTCTTCTTTAGCGGCATCCATACAGTCAGCTCTACCACCAAAGAAGAGCAGATTCAGGCTTTAGAATCAGCCATACATCGCAGTATGGTACACTGTTATTCAATTGAAGGAACCTATCCGCCTAACCTTGAATATCTCGAAGAACATTACGGACTTTTATATGATAAAGAAAATTTTTATGTGGATTATATGCCCATTGGTTCAAACATCCTGCCGGATGTAACTGTCATTGCATTGGAGTGATATAGAAATGAATTTTCGCAGTAACAAACAACATACTATAGATATTATATTTATGCTTTCCTTATTCTGCGTATTTGCGCTTTGCTCTGTCGCCCTTATCATATTCGGTGCAAATATATATCAGAATACAGTTAATAAGACAAATCAAAATTATTTAGAACGTACTTCCGTCGCTTATTTAACGGAAAAGCTTCGTCAGACAGATATTGCGCAATCTGTTTCCATTATTCATTCGGACGGTATTGATATGTTATCTATAGAATCCGAGATAGAAGGACAACTTTATTCAACTCGTCTCTACGAGTTTGAAGGATATCTTTACGAATGCTCTTCCCGCTCTGACATTGTACTTTCGCCCGATGCAGGTCAAGCTATTTTTAAAATCGAACAGCTTAACTTTCAATTTATATCACCATCTCTTCTACAAGTTACTTTTGAAAGTACTGAGCAGGAGCTTGTTTCTTTCTATATCGACCTGCAAACTAATAATACCTAACAAATAGGAGCACTTTATGAAGACAAAACAATCATCAAAATCCAGTCTCTTCTTAATAGAACTGATTATTGCGATTTTCTTCTTCATCATTGCTGCAACAATATGTATACAGCTTTTTGTGAAATCCCATACAATCAGTAAAGAGACCATTTCCATTAATCATGCCGTACTCTGGACTCAGAATTTAGCTGAGATTTTTTCTAACCAGAACGGTGATTATCAGCTTATAAAAGAAATTTATGCCGAAAACGACTGTATTACTAATACTGCTCTCGATTCAGATATACATCTTCTGCTTTTATTTGATGCTGATTGGCATCTGACAAATGATGTAACGGTTGCATCCTATTGTGCTCTATCTGCCTACTCGCAGGATGACACTTTTCGATATCAAGATATCTATATCATGCACTATGATACAAATATTCTGTCTGCAACCACCGTTAATACTCTTAACGATAGCGAAACTTTAATTTCCCATCAGCGTATTCAGCAATTTGCGCCAGCATAATATGAAAGGAGCATTGAGATGTCAAAAAAGCCTCAATTTAAACTTAATATTGGACTCTCTTCTATACTGCTCATCTTTGTAGTACTATGTTTAGTCTCCTTTGCTGTTCTCTCTTTGGTCAGCGCTAATGCCGACAAAAAGCTCAGCTTAAAAATGTTAGAACGCAATACTACCTACTATAACGCATGTAATCAGTTTGAGGCTGATTGTGCCACATTATATGCAAACCTTAAAAAAGCTTACCTGGAAAGTTCCAACGAATCTGATTACTATAAAATGCTGGGCGAAACAAATCATACTTATATATATACGTTATCCGATTTACAAACCTTGGAAATCACAGTTGAATTCCTTTATCCTAACACCCAGACAGATTTAATATATCATATCAGTTCCCGCAAAGTAGTCACTAAAGATAATATTGAATACGATACACATTTGAATGTAATTCCCTAAAAAGTGTTGTCGCGCACTTTCCTATCCCGCAAAAAAGCGACTGCCAATTGGCAATCGCTTTTTATCTTAATATCTAATTACTCTTCTGTTAAAACAATAGTATCATCTGACTCAAGTTCATCCTCTACCATGTCCATTACATCTGACATCTCAACTGTCTCTTCAACTGTATCATCAAATGTTAAAGTCTGATTTACAATATCATCACAGTCAAGCTTTACATTACGATATCTTCTTAAACCTGTACCAGCAGGAATTAACTTACCGATAATTACGTTCTCCTTAAGACCAATCAATGGGTCAACCTTACCCTTAATTGCTGCCTCAGTAAGAACCTTTGTTGTCTCCTGGAAGGAAGCTGCTGACAAGAATGAATTTGTTGCAAGAGCTGCCTTTGTAATACCAAGGATAATATCCTTAGCCTCTGCAGGTACCTTACCCTCTGCAATTAACTTCTCATTCATCTCTTCCAAGTCAAGACGGTCTACTAAGGTTCCTGGTAAGAACTCTGTATCTCCACTTGTCTCAATACGCTTCTTCTTGAGCATCTGACGAACAATAACCTCAATATGCTTATCAGCGATATCTACACCCTGTAAACGGTAAACTCTCTGAACCTCACGAAGGAGATAATCCTGAACGGCATCAATCTTCTTAATCTCTAAGAGGTCATGAGGATTGATACTACCTTCTGTTAACTCATCTCCTGGCTCAAGAACAGCACCGTCCTGAATCTTGATACGAGAACCATAAGGAATGAGGTATGTCTTCTCATTTACGCCATCAGAAACGATAACTTCACGCTTCTTTCTAGTATCCTTAATAGTAGCTGTACCACCGATTTCTGCGATGATTGCAAGTCCCTTCGGCTTTCTAGCCTCGAAAAGCTCTTCAACTCGAGGAAGACCCTGTGTAATATCATCACCCGCAACACCACCAGTATGGAATGTACGCATTGTAAGCTGTGTACCAGGCTCACCGATAGACTGAGCAGCAATAATACCAACTGCCTCACCTACCTGAACAGGCTCACCTGTTGCCATGTTCGCACCGTAACACTTAGCACAGATACCAACCTTAGACTTACAGCAAAGAACATTTCTAATCTTAACCTTCTCGATTGGCTCACCATCTGCATTAACACCCTTCGCCATAATCTTTGAAGCACGGCTTGGTGTAATCATATGGTTCTTCTTAACTAAGACGTTACCATCTCTATCCAAGATGTCATCACAAGCAAATCTACCTGTGATACGATCCTTAAGACCTTCTATTGTTTCCTTACCTTCCATGAAAGCTGCAACTTCCATACCAGGTATGAAATCTCTATCCTCGCAACAGTCAATCTCACGAATAATTAACTCCTGACAAACGTCAACCATTCGACGTGTCAAGTATCCAGAGTCGGCTGTACGAAGCGCTGTATCTGACAGACCCTTACGAGCACCATGCGCAGACATGAAGTACTCCAATACGTCAAGTCCCTCACGGAAGTTGGACTTAATAGGCAACTCGATTGTACGACCTGTTGTATCAGCCATCAAACCACGCATACCTGCAAGCTGCTTAATCTGCTGGTTAGATCCTCGAGCACCTGAGTCAGCCATCATAAAGATGTTGTTATACTTATCAAGACCACTTAACAGTGTCTGTGTAAGATTATCATCTGTTTCCTTCCATGTCTCAACAACAGCCTTATAACGCTCTTCCTCTGTCATAAGACCACGTCTGTAGTTCATAGTGATGCGGTCTACAGTTGCCTGTGCATCTGCCAACATCTGTGGCTTCTCTGCAGGCACTGTCATATCAGAAATTGATACAGTCATAGCTGCTCTTGTTGAATACTTATATCCCATAGCCTTGATGCTGTCTAATACTTCTGCAGTAGTTGTAGCACCATGGATGTTAATAACCTTTTCAAGAATCTGCTTCAAGCCCTTCTTACCAACATGGAAATCAACCTCAAGCAATAATTCATTCTCAGGATTTGAACGGTCTACAAACTCAAGATCCTGTGGAAGAATCTCATTAAAGATAAATCTTCCTAATGTAGACTCTACAATACCTGTAATCTCTTCTCCGTTAGCATTCTTCTTAGTTACACGAACCTTAATTCTTGAATGTAATGTAATAACACCATTCTCGTATGCAAGGATTGCTTCGTTAACGTTCTTGAAGAACTTACCTTCACCAAGCGCACCCGGTCTCTCCTGTGTCAGATAGTAAATACCAAGAACCATATCCTGTGAAGGAACGGCTACCGGACCACCATCTGAAGGCTTTAACAGATTATTTGGTGAAAGAAGAAGGAATCTACACTCTGCCTGTGCTTCTACTGAAAGTGGAAGATGCACAGCCATCTGGTCTCCATCGAAGTCGGCGTTGAACGCTGTACATACCAATGGATGAAGCTTGATTGCCTTACCTTCTACAAGGATTGGCTCGAAAGCCTGAATACCAAGTCTATGAAGTGTAGGAGCACGGTTCAACATAACAGGATGCTCTCTGATAACCTCTTCCAATACATCCCATACCTGTGAATCTAACTTCTCTACTAACTTCTTAGCATGCTTAATATTCTGTGAAATCTGTCTGCTTACCAGTTCCTTCATAACGAAAGGCTTGAATAACTCGATAGCCATTTCCTTAGGAAGACCACACTGGTAAATCTTAAGCTCTGGTCCTACTACGATAACGGAACGTCCTGAGTAGTCAACTCGCTTACCAAGTAAGTTCTGACGGAAACGTCCTCCCTTACCCTTTAACATATCTGACAGAGACTTCAATGCTCTGTTACCAGGTCCAGTAACTGGACGACCACGTCTACCATTATCAATCAAAGCATCAACAGCTTCCTGAAGCATTCTCTTCTCATTACGAACGATAATGTCAGGTGCTCCCAACTCAAGAAGTCTCTTAAGACGGTTATTTCTGTTGATAATTCTTCTATATAAGCCATTCAAGTCAGAGGTAGCAAAACGGCCACCGTCTAACTGAACCATAGGACGTAAATCAGGTGGAATTACAGGAACTGCATCCATAATCATCCACTCAGGCTTATTTCCTGAATTTCTAAAGGACTCTACTACTTCAAGTCTCTTAACGATCTTTGCACGCTTCTGTCCCTTAGTATTCTCATTCTTTAATTCTGCCTTTAACTCTTCGCATTCTCTTTCAAGATCGATAGCCTGCAATAACTCCTTAATCGCCTCAGCACCCATGCCTACGCGGAACTTATTGCCATACTTCTCTCTATTATCCTGATACTCTTTCTCAGACAATACCTGCTTATACTCGAGATCAGTCTCCATTGGATCCAATACAATGTAAGATGCAAAGTACAGAACCTTCTCTAATACTCTTGGTGTTAAATCAAGGATCAAGCCCATACGGCTTGGAATACCCTTGAAATACCAAATATGGGAAACAGGAGCTGCAAGCTCAATATGACCCATACGCTCTCTACGAACACTTGCCTTTGTAACCTCTACACCACAACGATCGCAGATAACACCTTTATATCTAATCTTCTTATATTTACCACAGTGACATTCCCAGTCCTTACTTGGTCCGAAAATCTTCTCACAGAACAAACCTTCGCGCTCTGGCTTAAGCGTTCTGTAGTTGATTGTCTCTGGCTTTGTAACCTCACCCTTAGACCATTCTCTAATCTTCTCAGGTGATGCTAAACCGATTTTAACCGCATCAAATGTAATTGGCTGGTATGATTCATTTTTGTTCTCAGACATTTTGGCACTCCTTCCAATTTATAATTTATTGGAAATGATGATTCTCGTTCCCAACTATACTTTTATATCATTAGTCCTCAAAAGAATCGTCTGACATGTCGAAATCGTCGCCGAAATCGTCCATAATATCATCATCTT
This sequence comes from Lachnospiraceae bacterium, assembly GCA_017467805.1. Classification (GTDB taxonomy): domain Bacteria; phylum Bacillota; class Clostridia; order Lachnospirales; family Lachnospiraceae; genus COE1. Next base: position 22,893 of record JAFUKJ010000071.1, on the reverse strand, counting down.
CTGAAGCTACAAGCTCTCCAGTAGCATCATCGAACTCTTCCTTCTGGAAGCCATCGAGTGATTCTTTACCATAGCCGTACTTGTTATCGCCTTCCATCTCAACTCTGAAATCTGTCTCTGTGTAATCAACTGACTCCATAATCTCAACTTCGTTCTGATTCTCATCGTACACCTTGATATCAAGACCTAATGACTGTAATTCCTTAAGTAATACCTTGAATGACTCTGGAATACCAGGCTCAGGGATATTTTCACCCTTGATAATCGCCTCGTATGTCTTAACACGACCAACAACGTCATCGGACTTAACAGTAAGAATCTCCTGTAATGTGTATGAAGCACCATACGCCTCAAGAGCCCAAACCTCCATCTCTCCGAATCGCTGTCCACCGAACTGTGCTTTACCACCCAGTGGCTGCTGAGTTACAAGTGAGTATGGTCCTGTTGAACGAGCATGAATCTTATCATCAACAAGGTGATGGAGCTTCAGGTAATGCATGTGACCGATTGTAACTGGGCTATCAAAGTACTCACCTGTTCTACCATCTCTTAATCTAACCTTACCATCTCTTGAAATTGGAACGCCCTTCCAAAGCTTTCTGTGGTCTCTGTTCTCGTACAGATATTCCATAACCTCAGGAAGTAACTCTTCCTTATGCTTAGCTTCAAACTCTTCCCACTCAAGATTTACATAGTCATTTGCAAGGTCCAGAGTGTCCATAATATCAGCCTCGTTTGCACCATCAAATACTGGTGTTGCAACATTAAAGCCTAATGCCTTTGCAGCAAGAGAAAGGTGAATCTCAAGTACCTGTCCGATATTCATACGTGAAGGTACGCCCAAAGGATTCAATACGATATCAAGCGGACGTCCATTTGGTAAGTATGGCATATCCTCTACCGGAAGTACACGGGAAACGACACCCTTGTTACCATGACGACCAGCCATCTTATCACCAACTGAAATCTTTCTCTTCTGTGCAATATAGATACGAACTGCCTGATTAACACCAGGAGCAAGCTCTGTGTCACCCTTTGCTCTTGAGAATACCTTAGCATCTACTACAACACCGTACTCTCCATGAGGAACCTTAAGAGAGGTATCTCTTACTTCTCTTGCCTTCTCACCAAAGATTGCACGAAGTAATCTCTCTTCTGCTGTAAGCTCAGTCTCTCCCTTAGGAGTTACCTTACCAACCAAAATATCACCAGCACGAACCTCTGCACCAATACGAATAATTCCTCTGTCGTCAAGATCCTTTAATGCATCATCACCAACACCAGGAACATCTCTTGTAATCTCTTCAGGTCCGAGCTTTGTATCACGAGCATCTGTCTCATATTCCTCTATATGGATAGATGTATAAACGTCTTCCTGTACAAGTCTTTCACTTAACAGAACGGCATCCTCGTAGTTGTAACCTTCCCATGTCATGAAACCAATCAGAGGGTTCTTACCAAGAGCAAGCTCTCCACCTGCTGTTGAAGGACCATCCGCGATAACCTGACCTGCCTCAACATGATCGCCCTTTAATACGATAGGCTTCTGATTGTAACAGTTAGACTGGTTACTTCTAACGAACTTAGAAAGATGATACTCAACATTCTCACCATCATCACATGTCATCTTAATCAGCTTAGAAGATACATAAGTAATCGTACCAGCCTTCTTAGCTACTACGCAGACACCAGAGTCAACTGCTGTCTTAACCTCCATACCTGTACCTACTGCCGGAGCCTCTGTAAACAGAAGTGGAACTGCCTGACGCTGCATGTTTGAACCCATGAGCGCACGGTTCGCATCATCGTTCTGAAGGAAAGGAATCAATGCTGTAGCAACAGAGAATACCATCTTAGGAGAAACGTCCATATAATCGAACATTGTCTTCGGATACTCCTGTGTCTCATCAAGATAACGACCTGATACAGAATTTCTCACAAAGTGACCCTCTGCATCTAATGCCTCGTTAGCCTGTGCTACATGATAATTATCTTCCTCATCCGCAGTCATATATACAACTTCTTCTGTAACGCGTGGATTCGTAGGGTCTGTCTTATCAATCTTACGATAAGGTGCCTCAATGAAACCATATTCATTAATTCTTGCATAAGATGCAAGAGAGTTAATCAAACCGATGTTAGGACCTTCAGGTGTCTCGATAGGACACATTCTTCCGTAGTGAGAATAATGTACATCTCGAACCTCGAATCCGGCACGGTCTCTTGAAAGACCACCAGGTCCTAATGCAGATAAACGTCTCTTATGTGTCAACTCACCAAGAGGATTGTTCTGATCCATAAACTGTGACAGCTGTGATGAACCAAAGAACTCCTTAATAGCTGCCTGTACCGGCTTAATATTAATCAATACCTGTGGAGACACATCATCCGAATCATGTGTAGTCATTCTCTCACGAACAACTCTCTCCATTCTTGATAAACCAATACGATACTGATTCTGTAACAACTCACCAACCGCTCTGATACGTCTGTTACCTAAGTGGTCGATATCATCACTGTTACCAAGACCATACTCTAAATGCATATTATAGTTAATAGAAGCAATAATATCTTCCTTAGTAATATGCTTAGGAATTAATTCCTGTACATTTCTCTGAATAGCATCAGCAAGTTCTTCAGGATTCTCTGAGTATTCCTCTAAAATCTGACGTAATACAGGGAAGTAAACCTGTTCTGTAATACCAAGAGACTTAGGGTCACACTCTACGAAGTTTGTAATGTCTACCATCATATTTGAAAGCACCTTTACAATCTTCTCCTCTGTCTGAATCCATACATAAGGAACAGCAGCATTCTGAATAGTATCAGCAAGCTCAGGAGTTACCTTGTCCCCCTTCTGTGCTAAAACCTCTCCAGTGAATGGATCTACTACATCCTCTGCTAATTCAGCAAAACGAATTCTATTTCTTAATGCAAGCTTCTTATTAAACTTATATCTACCAACCTTAGCAAGATCGTATCTTCTAGGGTCAAAGAACATAGCTGTAATAAGGTTCTCTGCACTATCTAAACTGAAAGGCTCGCCAGGACGAATCTTACTATATAATTCCTTCAAACCTTCCTGATAATTCTCTGATGTATCCTTTGCGAAGCTGGCATGAATCTTAGGCTCATCACCAAACAACTCAAGAATCTCTTCATTAGTACCAACGCCCAATGCTCTAATGAACACTGTAATCGGTACCTTTCTTGTTCTATCTACACGCACGTAAAATACATCATTGGAATCTGTCTCGTATTCCAACCATGCACCACGATTAGGGATTACTGTACTAGAGAATAATCTCTTACCGATCTTATCATGCGCAATTCCATAATAAATACCGGGTGAACGTACTAACTGGCTAACGATAACTCGCTCGGCACCGTTAATTACAAACGTACCTGTCTCGGTCATCAATGGGAAATTACCCATAAAAATCTCATGCTCGCTGATTTCTTCTTTCTCCTTGTTATGGAGGCGAACCTTAATTTTCAGAGGTGCTTCGTAAGTTAAATCTCTCTCCTTACACTCCTCAATTGTGTGCTTGATTTCGTCTTCTGCAAGAACGTAATCAACAAATTCCAGACTCAGGTGTCCACTATAGTCAGTAATTGGCGATATATCCGCAAGAGCTTCACGAAGTCCTTCTTCAAGGAACCACTTATAGGAATCCTTCTGCACTTCGATAAGGTTAGGCATTTCCAAAACCTCTTTTTGTCTTGAATAGCTCATACGCATCGTCTTACCCGCGGTAACTGGACGTATTCTGTTCTTTTCCATGACATTTCACCCCGTTCTTCATGATATAAATCTATAATATTACGCCATTTGGGCATAAAAAGAGCATATTAATACACAATAGCGCACATTACATATTAGCACAACATTCCCTAGAAGTCAACACTAAAATATAAGTTTAACAAAAAAGGTGTTGCACAACGTGCAACACCTTTCAATGGCTTCTTAATCGAATTACTTAAGAGTAACCTTAGCACCAACTTCTGCAAGCTTAGCCTTGATATCCTCAGCCTCAGCCTTAGCAGCTGCTTCCTTAAGCATCTTAGGAGCGTTATCAACTAAATCCTTAGCTTCCTTTAAGCCAAGACCTGTTACTTCACGAACAACCTTGATAACCTTAACCTTCTCAGCGCCAACCTCTGTTAACTCTACGTCGAACTCGTCCTTCTCTTCAGCTGCTGCTGCAGGACCTGCTGCTGCAACTACTACACCTGCTGCTGCAGATACACCGAACTCTTCTTCACATGCTTTTACTAAATCATTTAATTCTAATACTGTTAACTCTTTAATAGCTTCAATAAATTCTGCTGTTGTTAATTTTGCCATTTTCATTTACCTCCATTTAATAATATCAATTTTAATAAGTTTCATCCTTTGGATAATTACTCTGCTGTTACTTCTTCTGCTGCAGGAGCTTCCTCAGCTACAGGTGCTGCTTCACATGCGCCAGCGCCACCCTTTTCTGCAATCTGATTAATAACACGAGCAAAGTTTGTAATAGGAGACTGGATACTTCCAAGGAACTTGGAAAGTAACTCTTCTCTTGAAGGGATGTTTGCGATCTCTGTAATACCAGCTGCATCGTAAACGATACCTTCTACAACACCTGCCTTAAGCTCAAGTGCTGGACACTCAGCTGCGAACTTCTTAAGAATTCTTGCTGGAGCTGTTGCATCTGTCTTGCTGATAGCAATAGCATTTGTACGCTCTAAGTATGAAGTTAATCCTTCAAACTCTGTACCTGCAAATGCACGTGTCATCATAGTGTTCTTGTAAACCTTGTAAACTACACCTGCCTCACGAAGCTGCTTACGAAGAGCTGTGTCCTGTGCAACTGTGATTCCCTGGTAATCTACGATTACTACTGATGCTGCATCCTTAATGTTTTCAGAAATCTCTGCAACGATAGGCTGCTTTAATTCGATCTTTGCCATTTTCTTACCTCCTTATAGATTCTAATGGGTTATCCCCAACCGAGACAGCTGCCTGTCTCATGCCGAAAGGAGCTTTCATATAAAAAACCTCCCTATACAAAGACAGAGAGGTTAAAAGTCAATTCGTAAAACTCTTTTCCTCGGTAGGCGATACACTTACGCTTTGATATTATCTCGGCACCTACTGTCTTCGGCACGGTTTTCAAACCTTAAATATCTTATCACACACCGCCAGGTGTGTCAACACTTTTGTAATATATTTTTATTTCCCTATTTTATATACATTTCAACGCACTATCCAAAGAAAATATATCCTTCCTCATCAATGCTTACATTAGGAGATATATCCCTCATATATTGAAGAACCTCTTCCTTTACTTCTCCATACAGCAACCTTGTATACTTATCCGACTGAAGACACGGATAGAAGCGCATCGAATCCAATCCTGTTTCCCCCAAAACCACTTCAACCACACACGTATTCATTGTCTTAGAATTGAACCAAAAATTGCCCAGGCTATAAACCACAGGAACTCCTTGTACCACATCCAGCTTTTGCAACACATGAGGGTGACCACCTATTATCAAATCCACACCAGCTTCAGCATATATCTTTGACTGTGTCTCCTGCCACCAGTCAATCTCTTCCTGATTTTCTGTCCCCCAATGAATATACAAAATCACATAATCACTCTCAGCTCCCGCCTCCTGTATCACCTGCACAAGCTTCTCTTCCTCCATGCAGCGAAACACTCCTGCGCTATCAGGTGTTGCTCCCTTTGTATCAGGAACCGCAAAGCGCTCCATCTGCGTCGCACTAACAATAGCAATTTTACGATTATTCACAATATAATACACAGGCTGCATCGCTTCAGCCAAATCGCGTCCCGCCCCAACTCTTGCAATTCCCGCGTTATCCAATGTATCCATTGTGTCCAATAATGATATTTCACCATAATCATACGCATGATTATTTGCCAAAGAAACAATATCTACTCCCATCTCATGCAATACACTTACGTCCTCAGGGTCAGCCCTAAAGGTAAAGCTTTTTCCCTCTAATGGTTCTCCTCTATCCGTAAATGTAAACTCATTATTAATCATGAACAAATCCGCTTTATGCATTTGTTCTAATAACTCTGGTGAAATCACTTCTTCTATCTTACTTCCTTTACATCGATATTCATACATTACCGCATAATTAGAATCCAGCAAAACATCCCCCGCAAATAGCAATGTCACCTTTTCATCATTTTCCGCATCCAACATATACACCTTTTGCCCTTTTTCCTGTGCCTCGCGATATAATTGTTCTCCGAGACTCTCTTCCTGCGCAATCATTGTCTCGCTCTCTATCATCTCCTCAACTTCTGCTTCTATATAAAATATATCCTTCGCGTCAATGTATTCCACAGTTTCTTCTATATCAAATGATTCTTCATTACGTACAAAAATCATACTTTTCTCATTTGTAGCATTCCAATAACATAGTCCCATTCCACCCACAAGCAAGACCAACAACAATACTCCAACAAATATTACCACCAGCTTAAGCACTCGGTGGAACACACCTCTTCTCATAATAACCCGTCTCCTCATCTCGCAAATACTCACGCTATTTTCAAATGTACAAAAAGACCTCGGTATAAAACCGAGGTCTATATCTCTTAGATTAGAACTTTGCAACACTAACCTTTACGCCAGGTCCCATTGTTGTTGTAAGAGTAATACTTCTTAAGTACTGTCCCTTTAATGCTGATGGCTTAGCCTTAACAATAGCATCCATTAAAGCACCGAAGTTCTGTGCTAACTGCTCCTCTGAGAAAGAAGCCTTTCCGATTGGGCAGTGGATAATGTTTGTCTTATCAAGTCTGTACTCAATCTTACCAGCCTTGATATCGTTAATAGCCTTAGTAACATCCATAGTTACTGTACCAGCCTTAGGGTTTGGCATTAATCCCTTAGGTCCTAAAACCTTACCAAGACGTCCTACAACGCCCATCATATCAGGTGTAGCTACAACTACGTCGAAATCTAACCATCCATCGTTCTGGATCTTTGGAATAAGCTCATCGCCACCAACGTAATCTGCGCCAGCTGCCTCAGCCTCTGCTACCTTATCACCCTTAGCGAATACTAAAACCTTAACAGTCTTACCTGTACCATTAGGAAGAACTACAGCACCACGAATCTGCTGCTCAGCGTGACGTCCGTCACAGCCTGTTCTAATGTGTACTTCTACAGTTTCATCAAATTTTGCAGTAGCTGTCTTCTTTACTAAAGAGATAGCTTCTTCTGTCTCATAAAAAGATGCGCGATCGATTAACTTCGCGGATTCTACATATTTCTTTCCGTGTTTCATTCTCTATTACCTCCGCTTACTCTTCTACTGTGATACCCATACTTCTAGCTGTACCTGCGATCATGCTCATAGCAGCCTCAAGGCTACCAGCATTTAAATCAGGCATCTTTAACTCAGCGATTTCCTGAATCTTAGCCTTAGAAATAGTTGCTACCTTGTTCTTGTTAGGTGTAGCTGATGCAGTCTTAAGATTGCAAGCCTTCTTTAACAGAACTGCTGCAGGAGGAGTCTTTGTAATAAAGCTGAAACTTCTATCTGCATAAACTGTGATTACTACAGGAATGATCATACCTTCCTGATCTGCTGTTCTTGCGTTAAACTGTTTTGTAAACTCTACAATGTTTACACCATGCTGTCCAAGTGCTGGACCAACTGGTGGAGCCGGTGTTGCTTTTGCGGCAGGAATCTGTAATTTAATATATCCTTGTACTTTCTTTGCCATGATGGCACCTCCTAAAAAAATTCTCAGTCTCTTGACTGTTTTGTGGTAGTTTGGGTGGATGACCCTCCCACGCGGACTTTCAATATGAAATTAGTCCGCCTAATATTCTATTACAACTACTCGTTTGTGTCAATCCTTTGATCAACATTTACATCTTTTTGATGTCCTGGAAGCTAATCTCAACTGGAGTCTCTCTTCCAAACATCTCAACATTAATGGTTACAGTCTGTCTTACAGCGTCTACCTTCTGAATAGAACCAACTGTATCCTTCCATACTCCGGCGATAACGGAAATATAATCTCCCTCAGCGAAGTCAACATTAACATCTACGCTGAAGTCTAATGCTCTAAGCTCCTCATCTGTAAGAGGAACTGGCTTACTTCCCGGACCTACGAAGCCTGTAACTCCTCTGGTGTTACGAACAACATACCATGCATCGTTGTTATCCGCATCCATATGAAGCAGAACATAACCAGGGAAAAGCTTCTTCTGGCTACTCTTCTCCACGCCATTCTTCAATTCCACAACATCCTGTAACGGAACTCTTACTTCAAGAATCTCATTCTCCAGATGTCTGTTTTCAATTGCTTTCTCAATATTGGCCTTAACCTTGTTCTCGTATCCTGAATAAGTATGAACTACGTACCAGCCCATTCCCTTACCACTCTTATTGTCGCTTAATGCAACATTGCTATGTGGCTCAGTATCGACTTCCGGTGCAATAACCTGTTCTTCTACTTTTTCAGTTTCCACAACTTCTTCAACCTCTTCAACTGCAGCTGGCTCCGACTTCTTAGGTGATACCGGCTCCCACTCCTTCATCATAGGCTCAATCAGCTTCTTGGCTACTGCCTTTGGTTCTTTCTTTTCTTCCATACTATTCATCCTCACTCTTATAATGCAGTTATGAAGTTAATTCCATACTGGATAAGAGTATCCATAAAGGTAATGATAAATCCCAATACAATCGAAACACAAAGAACAGCAACTGACTGCTTAAAGCACTCCTTCTTATCAGGCCAAGCAATCTTATTAAATTCTGTCTTTACACTTTTCCAAAAGCTAACCTTTGGAGCATCTGTCTTTGCTGAATCTCCCATAGTATGCCTCCTGTGGATCTCTTTGAATTATTTTGTTTCCTTGTGTGTTGTGTGAGTCTTACAGAATCTACAATACTTCTTTGTTTCCATTCTGTCAGGATGAGTCTTCTTATCCTTTGTGGTATTGTAGTTACGCTGTTTGCACTCTGTACAAGCTAATGTAATCTTTGTACGCATAATTCCACCTCCGCTAGCGTTTCTAATCTTTCCTTTTGTTCTAATCTGCAATCAGTAAAATCATCCTTTTGCAAAATTTGCATAAAAAAAAGACCTATTTCACATCTTGCCTATCAACTATATCACACATAGGCGATAGCGTCAACTGATTTTTCACCCTCGCTCAATTCACGATTTTAGCAAAAAAATTCAGAAACTAGTACGAAGTTCCTATTTTTTGTTGCATTTATTCAAACTTCATGTTATATTTAGCTTAAATAAATGGAGTTGCTATACCCGGGGAGTTTTATGGAAAGGGGGAATAGTGTCCATGAGTTTCGCTTCAGTTCAAATCTATGATAATTATCTTAGCTTATATACGCCTAAGAAATCAACTCGTTTCGACAAGCATGACCGAAAAGAGCTGACGGATATTTATGGGCGTATTCTTGACTTAAACAGGCAATCCCCTTTTTATATGCTGGATACAACAACTGATACAAAGCGTTTTGCCGTGCAGTTAAAAGAAAGTGCACGCGAGTTCAGTCATAGTATTGCCTCTCTTGGCGGTACAGAGTCAGAGGCTCTTTTTTCGCGCAAATCAGCTTATAGTAATAATGAAAGTATCGCTACAATAGAATACAATCGTACTGAGCATTTGCAAACCTCTAATTCCCTATTCGAGCTTCGTGTAAAGGAATTAGCTACTCCTCAAAGAAATACAGGTGCTGCTCTTCCTTCCGAGGAACCTGTTAAACTGGAATCCGATTCATATTCCTTTGATATTGATATTAATCATGTGCAATATGAGCTTCAGTTTCATATTAAAGAGGACGAAACCAACGAGCAATTGCAGAATAAAATCGCCAAATTAATTAACCGTTCTGACTTTGGTCTGGAAGCAACTGTAAAGACCTATGCTCAGGATATGACATATTTGGAGATTACATCTCACGCAACAGGCTTACCGCCTCAAAGAGATTATCATTTTAAAATCTCCGACAACCATACCAGTTATAAAACAGGCATCGTTAATTATCTTGGTTTAAACAAAGAGATTACCCCAGCAACCAATGCCACATACGAAATCAATGGCGTGGAGCATACCTCTTATTCGAATACATTCACCTTAGAGGATGCTTATGAAGTCACTTTGCACAACACAAACAATGCGCCCGACGACGAACCCGTAATTATTGGTCTGGCTCCCGACTCAGAATCAATTAATCATAACATACAGGAATTTGTAGATAGCTACAATTCGTTTATGACCATTACAACTGATTATCAGGATGCACAGAATATAGCAGCAACCCGTCTTCGTAAGGAAATGCATTATATGCTGCTTCAACATGAAGAACGCATCAAAAAATATGGAATTACCGCTAACGAAGATGGAAGCTTAAGCTTTGAACCACAGGATACCCCAGCAGAACCTGAGGCACTTCGCAAATTTGGTAATCATATTCTTGCAAAAATGGATTCCATATCCCTGAATCCTATGGAATATGTTAATAAAAAGGTTTGCGCATACAAGCATCCTTCCAATACTTTCATTATTCCTTATGTCACGAGCGCATACAGCGGAATGCTGTTTAACATGTATTGCTAAAAGAGCAGGCTTGAAAACCTGCTCTTTCTTTATATTAGAGTTCACTCTGTGCCATAGTTAAAGCCGCTCTAATTACCTTATCCATATCATAATACTTGTACTGACCTAATCTTCCGCCAAAAAGTACATTCTTCTCCTCGGCTGCAAGTGCCTCATACTTCTGATATAACGCACCATTTACTTCGTCATTTACAGGATAATAAGGCTCATCTCCCTTTTTCCACTCCTGCGGATACTCTCTTGTAATAACCGTATCAGGCTGTGTACCAAACTCGAAATGCTTATGCTCAATAATTCGCGTATATGGTATCTCGCGCTCAGTATAATTCACAACCGCATTTCCCTGATAATTATCCTCTCCATCCAGCACCTCAGTTTCAAAACGAAGTGAACGATATGCCAATTCTCCCAACTGATAATGGAAATACTCATCTATCATACCAGTATATAATACCTTATCAAAGGCATCCTTACCGTCTCTCGTCTCGAATGTACCTGTTGCTGCATTCTTCTTACAATAATCCTCAAATGAAGTATTCAGCTTCACAGGCGTATCCTCCAAAAGCTTTGCTACAATCTGTGTATAGCCGCCCTTAGGAATTCCCTGATATGGGTCATTGAAATAATTATTATCGTAAGTAAAACGAACAGGCAATCTCTTAATAATAAAGGAAGGAAGCTCCGTACAATCACGTCCCCACTGCTTCTCCGTATAACCCTTTACAAGCTTCTGATAAATATCTGTTCCCACTAATGATAAAGCCTGCTCCTCGAGATTCTTCGGCTCTGCGATTCCAAGCTCCGCAATCTGCTCTGCAATCTTTTCCTTTGCCTGCTTTGGTGTCTTAATATTCCACATCTTAGAGAATGTATTCATATTAAAAGGCATATTATATAATTCATCCTTATAAGAAGCCACTGGACAATTAATATAATGATTAAACTCTGCGTATTCATTTACATAGTCCCAAACCTCTTTGTCCGATGTGTGGAAAATATGCGCACCATACTGATGCACCTGAATCCCTTTCATCTCCTTCGTGTAGATGTTACCTGCAATGTGATTCCTCTTCTCAATCACCATACAGGTCTTACCTACCTTCTTCATCTCCTGCGCAAATACGGCACCAAACAAACCTGCGCCTACAATTAAATAATCATATCTCATATTCCCAATCCTTTCGGCTTCCAATGACGAGCCATTCTTTCTAACTCTTCTGCCTTTCCTAAATATCTTATACTAAATTCTTCATATTCCTTCTTAGGCATTGCCTTAATCTTCGGAGACTTCACAAGCTTGCGATAGCTTAATGCTAAAGAGAATAGTGCTGCCGAACCGCTGCTGGCAATATCCAGCTCACTCTCAGTATCAAAAGCAGCATAAGAAAACCACTTTGCAGCCTCCTCATAGTCATCCTTCTTCATAAAGAAGTAACCAAGCTCCATACAAATCTCTGCATTCGGTACTGTAACCTCTTCTCTCAGACTTACCTTTAAAATAGCCACGGCATCATCAAACAAACGATAAGTCTTCAAAAGGACAGCAATAATCTCCTTTATTCTAGACTGAATCTCAGGCTTGTCTGCACTTTGCAGCAATCTCTCCAGATAGTCCTTCGCATTCGCAAGATCCTCCTCTGTACCTGCCTTATAAAGCTCTCGTAAGTACATACCAAGTAATCGGTCTGACAGTGTCCCCTTCTCAGAAACAAGCTTCTCAAACACACCAAAATCACGCTTACTGTGATCCCCCTGAGGTCTATGTAAAATCTCTATATCACTGTCAATTACTATCGGATTCACGTTAACAGTCTCATGTATAGGTTCAATCCATGTAAAATTGCGCAGACGCTTAAATAACTTTGGACGCAAATCTCTAGTGTAATTCTCTGTTGGATGATTCATCTGCTCTGTCACATAAATCATCTGCACAATCTCAACCTCAGGAAGAATTATTCTTTTCAATGCCTTGAACTTTACACGGTTAGCTTCATCCAAAACCTCATCTGCATCTGCTGAATAAATATAATCTCCTGTAGCTTTTGAAAATGCAAAATTCCTTGCCGCCGCAAAATCATCCTGCCACTCATAATCATAAATGTTCTCAGTGTACTTAGACGCAATCTCCTTAGTCCTATCTGTAGAGCCTGTATCCACAATGATAATCTCATCCATAATGTCTGCCAGAGAATCCAAACAGTCCTCAAGCACTGCTTCTTCGTTCTTCACAATCATACACAAACTAAACTTCATTCAATTGTACCCCTTTTAAATCAACTATTATCTGTTAATTAAACTTCCCCAATAATATTTTACAACAATTGACATAATACCACAACATAAAAATTATTAAGATTGTGTGACAGAAATACTTACCTCATCATTAATAGAAAAGGAATCAATTCCTTCTAGAATCAATTCCTTTCAAGTCCACTATTTATTTTCAAAGTTTTCCACAAAACGCTTAGCCTTTTGATACTCTTCCACCGTAGTATCATTACCCTTACATGCAGTTTCTAAATCAATATTAAAATTACGCATAATAGCTTCTACACTCTGAACAAGACGCTTTGCATCTCCACGCTCTTCTATATAATCTAAAGTCTCACACATATCAACACCTCCCGTTAATGTTCTCTCATCAACAGTTTTAATATATTCACGATATCTCACATCTCCTTTAATGTCACTTATAGCATACCACGTCTCACGATGCCTCGCAACAATCCCTCGAAGCATCTCCTCATCATAATAATCTCTGAGCATGATAAAGAATGCCTTTAAATCACCTGTATACTGATTAATTTCTTCATCAGACATATGCCTTGCATCAATCACATGTATATGATAATTATTCGTATACTTCTGCAAAATATGCTTGTTCTCCTCAGGAATCTTTAATAAATCAAACAAATCTCTTGGACCATCCCAAGGCTTCTTACCTGTGTAAAACACAAGCGTAATGACAGGCATAACCTGAGTTCCCTTAGGTACTCCTGTTCCATAAGGAATCGAAATTCCTTTCTGCTCACACTCTTCTATCATCTGCTTATACTGTGTTTCATATGATGCCGCATCATACATCATCGCGCGTACAGGCATATAATAGTGTACTGTCTCCTGATCTTCAATCCCTAAAACTACTAATGCAAATCCCACATCAGAAATTTTCTTAACATCACGTATCCTCTCAAATACCTGCCTATCTGTATGTCTCTCTAATCTGATATCTTCTAATGAATTCATATCTGTAAGACCATCCTCACGAACTACAATATCTCCCTGAAACAGTCCCACATTAAATAACTGTGCAAATACATCAGATATATTTACAAAGCGCTTAGTCGCAACATCTATTCTTCCCATAATCTATAACCTCAATAAAACTTACTATATATAGACTACAATAAGAACGTATGTTTGTCAATATTTTTCGAATATTTGTTCAATCTATAATAGTTTATAAATTCAAAAGCCTCTTTTTATATGTATGCCCCCTCTTTACCTTCTCATATCCGTTTCTTGCAATAGCTTCACGTTCCGCATCATGTGCCAAATAATAATCCACTTTTTCCAGTAAATCCTCATAATCTGTATAATACACAAAATCCTTATCAGGCTCGAAAAATTCAAATAAATCCGCCTGATAATTGGTCAGCAAAAATCCACCGCATCCCATGATATCAAAGCACCGCAGCGGTATTCCCGCACCAATGCTACGCAGTGTAATATTCAGATTAATCTTACTATTCTTATAAACATATGGCGCCTGATTATAATAATCAACTTTAGGTCGAAGTGCTTTTCTCAGTTGCTCAGAGTATTTATTATCTCTAATATTAGAATCCTCCGTATGAGTATAAACCTTTAAATCATACCTACCCGCCAGCATCTCCAAAATATCCATTCTCTCATATGCCGTCACCTTACGATAAAGATAAAAATTGGCATAATACCACTCCTTTGGCGCAAACGCATCAGGATATGATGCAAGAGGTACAGCCGCTTCCAAACGCTCTGTAAATGCCGTATTTTGCCGTAGCTGCTCCTCCAGTACATTTCGTCCATAGAGCTTCTTCTGCTCCTGTAAAAGTCCTTCCAGATATTCCTTATCTTCATCCAAAAGTGCATCAAGGCGATGATACAACTGCATATCTGACTCGGTATATAAAGAGCCAACAAAGGAAATATCCGATTGATACTGCAAAACATCTGTTGCCCGTAAGCTATCATAATAGGAAACATCTGCTGCCATAGGTAAATAGCTGACTGTGCCAACACCCAATGCCCTAAGCTTCTCAACCTCTGCGCGGTCAAATATACGGATATCATTCGTTTCATAATGCACCGTCTCTGAATAAAGCTGAGCATAAGGACTGTCGTATACCCACGATACATATCGTACCCTGCATGCCTTTGCAGCCATCGCCGCTACAGGGAAATAGTTAAATGAAAACATATAATCATATTTTTCTGCAAGCAATGCCTTGGCAATATCCATAGTAAGCTCCCCATCAAAACGTGTATTTTTCCCCTTTGCACTAAAAGGAAAGGACACAAAAGTGTCCCCTGTCTGTGTCCATGCACGTTTCATATATTCATTTGCATAGCTGTTCCATTCAAGAAATAAAATATGTGCCACTTCAGCTCTCCTTTAATATCTTCACTGTCTTAGCCAGCCCTTCTTCCATATGCGTCTGTGCCTTCCAACCAAGCTGCTCCATCTTTGAAGCATCTAAAATCGCTTTCGTTGCCGTAGAATATCCTGCCTTCTCAACCACATCAGGTAATTCAAAGACAACCTTTGTACCAGCTGACATTGCCAAAATCTGTGCCAAATCCTTCAGCATAATATCCGATTCCGCATCTGCCACATTATATGCTTCCCCTGTCTGTCCATACAATAATAAATAAAGTGCTGCAACCGCCGCATCCACTACATAAGTATAGGAATAAAGCTGTGTTCCTTCACTCTTCAATACAATGTCTTCACCTGCTGCCGCCTTACGAATAAACTGCGCAATCGCCTTGGAATCATCTGCCATCATAGTCGGACCATATACTCTGGAAAATCTTCCAATCACAAAGTCCTGTTTGCACTGCGCTGCAAAGGCATTACATAACGACTCTCCAAGACGCTTCGACTCAGGATAACCTGCTCTAGTCGTGTTACAATCTATATATCCAAAATACTTCTCATCGAACTTATCAACATCGCCTCGATTTTCTCCGTAGATTTCCACAGACGAAAAGAACAAGAATCTTTCACACTTATGCTTTACGGCATAATCTAACAGGCTATAGGTTCCCTGTACATTTGCCGTAATCGTACCAATCGGGTCTGTAGCATATGCTCTTGGATGTGTATTACTTGCTGCATGAAGTATGTAGTCCACCTTACCAAGCTCAGGCAGCTGCTGTGTGATGTCATGCGAAAGCCATGTGAAATATTCACTGTCCCAATACTGATTGAAACGCTGCTTTGCCTTCTCTTCACTACGGCTTACTGCGATGATATTCGTATTCTGCTGTTCATGTTCATTTCTATGCATCAGAATGTCAATCAAGGCAGATGCAATCATACCCGTTGCGCCCGAAATCAGGATGGTTTTACCTGACAACCGCTGCCAGTCAATAGATTGTGCGGCTGCATTTTGTATGTCTAATAAGTAGATGTTGTTTGTTGTGATGTTCATGTATCTTCCCCTCGTTCCTTTATACCAACCAAAGCTTCCCCGTATGTGCAATCTTCCATTTATCTTTATTCTTTCTAAAATAAATCGTTGTCAGGTTCTCGCCCAGATAGCCTGCAAAACGGTCTGCGCGCTCCACTCCTTTAGGACTTGCAAGCTCCTCCGTACGCTCTAAAACTGAAAATAGAAATCTGCAATAGTCATCAAACACCTCTCGTCTGGCGATTAGCATATTGTAATTATAAAAATACGGCTCCTGAGAAATTGTAGAAACATATGCCTTATAATACTCTGGCGCAACCTCGCACAGTGCCTGCAGCATGGCATCCCAATCAGAAGTCTTCACATATCTGCTATGCTCTGCGTCCATATTGGGATAATAAATGCTTGGATAAGGCAAAATAACATCAACTTCTGCATATCCCAGTACCTGCTTAATCTGCTCATCTGTCAAATCAAAAATTCTTCTATAATGGCACAAGCCCTTATATGTCGCATCACTGTTCTTCCACGCCCAATAAGAGGCTGTCAGCTCGCAATAATTACGATTCTTATAGGAAATGTTCTCCCCTTGATTATCCAGAAGTGAAACAATCTTCTGTTCCGTCAACGAAGTTCCCACCTGTATCGGACATACATATGATGCAGTCTCAACTTGAGACTGTAGAGGTTTATCTACATGGCATTTTGCCTGAAAGACTTTTATCTCTCCGCCACCTTTAATATCAGCTTTCTGAGAATCATCAGTCAAACATTCAGCTACTGTAGTGAATTCCTTCCGACTGCGAAAATATGCTTCCATCAGCCTGTTTTCCATTTTATTATCTATAAAAATAAGCTGTGACTCAGCTCCCCCTCTTGCACACAGCATTTCAGCTATCGCATTATGGTGCGCCTCGGGCGTTGCAATGATATAGAGTTTCTCCTTGTCCTTTTCATCTATTTCATCAAAGGCACACACGCTGACGCCATCAATCTCACAAGGATTCCCCTCCATAGATGACACCAAAAAAGACACTGGCATTCTTTGATACAAGTGCTTAATGGCGGTATAGGTACTCATCGCTACGATACCTGCGCCGTAAATAAAAAATTTCCTATCCATTAATAAATTTCTTAATAGCTTGTCCATATTTTCCACTCATATTCCATCTTATCTATATTCCCTTTTCCACACAACCTTATCCAATGCAATTCCTCTATCTACCAATATAGAAACCACATTTTCTTTTTCATACTCTGAGTAAATGGCAATTACTATGTAATCAAATTCCAAATCCACATTCACTACATCCGTACTCTGTACAGGCAAATCCTTATAAAGCTTATTATTTTTATCTACCCAAGCAACAACCTCACAATATTGACTACGTTTTATCTGTCGATAATAGGTTTTGCCAATTTTACCTGCTCCCCATAAAACAATCTTTGAACCACTGGCAACTTCTCTAAAAGGAAAGAAATAATCTTCCTCTGCTGTAACAACACCATATATATGTTTTCTTTGTTCGGCCAACATAATATACTGATACTCTAATTGTTGTCGCGCGTTTGGAACAAAATCCATCCTTTCTTTTAAATAGATATACCACTTATATATCATTTCAAAAAACGAATCATCATACAAATATTCTGGTACTTCATTATACGTTTTTCTATAATGATATAAATTATCTTCCATGATGTACAAAGAATCCACTTCCTGCATCATAGGATATACCATCAAAGAATCCTCCGCAAAATTGATTCGTCCCAATCCCTTTGCATCTTTAAACACCTTTTTTACAATTTCCGTCTTTATCACTTTATCGCACATAGATTGCGATATGCCAGGCCCATTATTCGCAATATTCCAAATCATGGTCGGAAATATTTCTAACTCAATATCTTTTCTATCATATTCTCCATAGTGATAGTTTGATTTATAATATGTTTTACCTTTATCTCCCTTTTCAAGAACTTTGCCAAACATCACTACATCATATTGGTGTTCCAAATATATTGCTATTCTCTCATAAGCATCCAAATCCAGCCAATCATCTGCATCTACAAAAGCAATATAGTCTGCATCGCTAACTGCAACGCCTTTATACCTTGCTATATGCTTACCTTGATTTTCCTGATGTATCACTTTTACTCTTTCATCGCGTTCGGCACAACCGTCACATATCTTGCCACTCTCGTCCGTGGAACCATCATCTACCAATATAATTTCCAAATTTTGATATGTCTGCCCTGAAATGCTATCTAAACATTCTTCCAAATATTCCTGTGCATTATATATAGGAACTATTACAGCTATTCTTTTCATACTTTCCCCTTATTCTCAATCCGACAGTTTAAAATACAATTCCATATTTCTCTAAAATATCTTTATAGACATCTATTTCATACTCATCCTGAAAAGTATACATACATGTATGTCCCCATAGCATCACTATTTTCTCCAGTTTGATTCTGGTCCACTTTAACATCTGAATAGGAAATTGCTTTGGTATAACACTATATTCTGGCATTAATTTTTCATAATCCACGTCATCAGAAGGATGTGGCTTTATAATCACTTTCTCACTATCATACGAAGCTAGTATTTCCTTAAATAAACTAATCTGTTTCTCTACCGCTATTGATTTTCGTCCCTTCAATTTCGTATATGGCTCTGTTAAAAATAAAATTGTTTTCCCTTCATTTACTAAGTTGATTATCTCTGAATAAGGGAATAAAAAAATGTCACTTAATTCCTTTTTTTCTTTTTCTGTTTTAAGAGTCCACAATTCAGCAGGATTAATCTTAACCACTTTTTGACTAATCTCTTGCGGTATATCCATCATATCTGTTAATATTACTTCTTTCACATAATCGCTATAGCCAAACGGATAATACACATAATTATCATCTAATATCCTTATGTACTTTTTGGCACGTTCGGCTTTATAATTCACATCCCCATCCTCTATTACAGAAATCGAATTCTCAAGAAAAGCTTGGGACAAAAGCATATGGTCGTGTCCATATATTGATATATTTCGTTTTTGGGCATACTCAGCAATCACATAACAAATATCATAAAATTCGCCTGCTTCTTCTTCATAAAAGCATGGAATATTATATTCCGCTAGCTTGTCCACAACTTTCTTTGGGAAGAAGCGTTCAGCTATATACAAAGTGTTTTCCCATTCCGAAAGCATTAACATAGAAAGCAAATCGGTATATGCTGTTCCTACCAAAACAATCTTATTTATATCAGTTTCTCTATCTTCAACAATTTCACCGATAATATCTCTTGCTAATCTTTGCTTGCCCTTAAAAATTTCCATTCTATTTAATTTTATCCATGACGTTATATTATAAATCGAAACAGGTACTGCATTTTTCAGCTTACTCGCAACTTCCTTCTCAATCGTTTTCCAGTCATGCATAATCGTAATAACAACTTTTATATCAGAATACAAATTCACTACGTCCTGTATCTGAGAATTATCCAAAGAATAAACTGGAATTCCTTGAAAGATTTCTCTATCATGGGACCTGTCAATAAAACACACAACATTAGCCTTTTCTCTCACCAGACTAAAAATCTCCTTAGCAAGAAAATCCAAACCATAAATTATTATTGGTTCATTTTCCACGAAATAATCTGCTATATCTCCTCCCATATTTCGTATTCTGATTAAATCGAAGGCAATATTTCTTTGGTGTTCTGCTCGATGTTTCATTTTCTGGTCTCTCTCCTTAAGCCCTATTGTTTTCCCAAATGCATTTTTCTAAATTATATATATTTTCCACTTTCCCCCTAATAGCTTTTGATATTTCATCAAAATACTTGGGAGTTGTTATAATCATATTCTTTTCGTATCCATCAAAAGCTTTGACAATATACCCACCTATCTTTTTACCTATCATATCCTCTGATGTATCATATACATTATTAATTGTTATGCCTGCTTTCGAAATAGCCCCAAGCAGAGAACTACCTAATTGCCCCACTCCCCAAATCGAACATCCTTTTTCAGCTATCTTCTTTACAACTTCAACGCGCTCTTTTACCAAAATGTCTTCTCGCGTTTCCTTTAAATTATTTTCCATTATTCTAAAATATATATTTCTATTTATTTTCGAAAACAAACTACACATTTTCTGTCGGTCATTCATTTTCCATTTATTAACATATGTATTTAAGAATTGCTCCACTAACAAATCCAAAATAGGATAATCCCAATATCCAAATATCTCAGCTATAACTGCATTATAAAAGCTGACAAGTAATTCTGTATTATCTTTCTTGAAACTAATATAATTATATACCTTATCGAATGCCTCTAAAACATACGCTCTGCTTTTATTTCTGTTCGTTGAAAGTGAATGTCTCCCCTCGGGACTGCGATAGTAGACTAACGCTTTCTCCAAAAAAACCATTTTATTCGATTCGATAGATGCACTTAATGAATAATACACATCATTCGCATTCGGTACGTCCTGAAAATAAACCTGTTCCTTGGAATATATTGATTTATGTACCAACTTATTCCACGGCGCCTTATCCACAATCTGCATAATATTTCTTAACTCAGATTTTGTATTAACAATCGGATATGTACTGCAATACATTTTTTTCCAACTACTGTCTACTTTCTGTCTTATACATATATCACTCGCAAAACACTCATATGAGCAACAACACATATCCGCATTTTCATTCTTTGCAGCTTTCAACATCTCAAATATCATATTCTCAGCGAATATATCGTCTGCATCAAGAAAAATTATCCAATCTCCGTGTGCCATTTCCATGCCTAAATTTCTCGAAACAGCTGCTCCATGATTATCCTCTTCTTTGATTATTAATCTTTTATCGCATACATATTGTTTCAAAATATTCACTGTGTTATCTGTGCAACCATCACAAACATATATAATCTCTAAATTTGTGTATGTCTGCCTCAGCACTGACTCAATATTATCTTTTATATATTCTTCTGAATTATATACTGGCACTACAATTGTAACCAAATCTTTAAGCATGTCCGATTCCTTTCGCTTAATTTCTTTTTCACATACTGGCTTTTATTAAATCAATATAATTCATTAATCCCATATCTTGTTCTTCTATAAACGAAGTAACTATTATTTTCTTTCACACACTAGCAAAATATCTTCCCTTAAAAATCCATATTTTTCTATTTCTTGTTCATCCAATATTTGATTAGGTATATATTCATGTACCGTAAAGCCGTAGTCTGCAATCCGTTTTTTATAATCCCTTCCGTACAACCTCACATGGTCTTTCTGTCCGTACAATGCTAATCTTTCTTCATCGCAATTTGTTTCTTTTTCTTGAGTATCCATATCAATTGCAATTGGAAATGATAAAATCACTTTCCCATTTTCTTTTATTACTCTTTTCAATTCTTCTAATGCCTTTCCTTCTTCTTTCACATGTTCTAACACATGATTGATTATTATATAATCAAAGAATTTCTCTTTAAATGGAATATTAGTAACGTCTATTTGATGTCTCCCTTTCTCAAGGACAATATCTCCTGCATAATAATCACATAGTGTATTTTCACTTATTCTTTTCCGCAATTCTACTTCTGGTGCGAAATGCAATACTTTACAGGCTTGTGTAAATATATTCGTTTTCTCCCTTAACACCCAATAAACCCACCTATTTCTATCCATACTGCGACAATATGGACAATAAACACCTTCTCTATACCCTCCTCCAATTACCTTAATTGTATTAAAAAGACCATGGTGGATACCTCCTGGCAAGAATGTTTCCATTACATTGCCACAAAGCAAACATTTTTTATCGCCCTCAAAATGAATGTTACTCATTTTCGAATAATTCTTTTCAATAAAATCACTATAATCATATAGGTTATTTAAATCATATTCTATTTCCTTAAATTTTTGCTTAATACTATTAACAACTTTAGAATCCTTAATTGCGATCAAAACAATATACTCACTCTTCAATGCTTCAAAATCACAAAAGCTGATAATTTTAACTCCTTCATACTCATCACATATAGGTTCTTCACTCTGAACAAAATAATCAATCTGACATTTCATCCTTTTCAATAAATGATATAACCTTTTTCCATAATCTCCTACTCCGTAAATTACAACTTTGTCCATACTGCCAACCCCTTATTACAGTTCTGATAATCAACCTTCTAATCTATTATAAATCTACAACCCAAGAATATTATTATTCCTATAAAACATAGAAGTCGGATGTCCATATCCAACAGCCTTATATGAAACACTTTTAACTTCAAGCCTCTTGAATCCCGCTTCTATTAAAAAATCAAATCCTTCTTGATAATATTCTCTTTCCGTATCATCCCATATGATAATCCCATCATCCTTCAAGCATTTGACCGCATTCATAGCACATCTAACTCTATCCCTGCCATCTACTAAAACAATATCAAATTTTTTATTTTCCTTTAAAATAGCTTTGCTATATTCGCCTCCATACTCCAGTTCGCAAAACTTTAAATTAACATTCTGAGGAATCATTTGAGTCATTTTTTCATACCATTCTCTATCATGCTCAATT